>JBLNEO010000181.1:0-9657 GCA_050262775.1 Pseudomonadota bacterium
CGCGCCGCGGCGGGATCGGGCCGCGCGGAGCCTCCGCGCGGCGCTCGCGCGCCGCGCCGCGCGCGCCGGGCCGCGAGGCGTGCATCGCAGCCTCCCGCGCGACGGAGGACCACACGACGTCGTCGTCCGCGAAGAACGGCGTGCCGCCGCCTCGGGTCGATCCGTCGCCGGTGGGCGCAGGCGCGCGCGCGAGCGGCCGTCCGCGCGGCCGGGACACGTCGTCCTCGAAACGGAGCTCGACGGGCGTCGAGAGCTCACGGACGAGCGCGCTGACGACGGGCACGACCGCTGGCAGCACCGGCAGCGGGGGGAGCGGCGCCTCGACCGGCGGCACCGGGACGTTGATCGTCGGGATCGGCGGCAGCGGCGCGGGGAGCTCGATCGGCGGTAGCGGCAGCGTCGGGCCCGTGGGGAGCGTCGGCAGGTCGGAGCCCACCGTGCCGACCGTCTCGGCGGCCTGGATCACCGTCTGCGTCGTCGTCGAGACGACGGACGAGATCGCCGTGTTGGTCTGGGTGATGATGTCGTCCCCCGGGCTGTTGATCCTGATGATTACGACGATATTCGTGGGCTGATACTGCGTCGTCGTCGCACGATACTTCTCGGAATTGTCGGCGGTATTACCGGTCGTCGCGGGGTCCGGCGCCGGAGACGATGCGGCGGCCGGCTGCGCGGCCGACGTTTCGCCCGCCGAGGTGCCCGTCACCGGCGCGGGATCGGGCGCGGCGGTGGGAGACGGCGCCGGGGCGGCGGGCGCCGCGGTCGCGTCCGTCGTGGGCGCAGGAGCCTGAACGGGCGCCTGCGCCTCATCCGTGACCGCTGCGACGGCGGCCTCCGCCGCGGCGACCACGGCGTCGGCGGACGTGACGGTCGTCGCCGTCGGCATCGGGACCGGCATCGGCGCCGGATCCTCGGCGTACGCGGACGGTGCCCTCGCCGTTGCGACGCTCGCCGCGACGAGTATGACCGCGACCGTTTTCAGCACTCGATCACGCTCGGTTCCTCACTGATCCAACTACCCATTCCGAAGTCGAATCAGCCATCTCTTTGCGGATGCTGCCGAAACGTTTAGGGTGGAATTGCGGTCGGAAAGGACTGATGGCGAGTACATCAGCGATTCACGGGGTCGAGAGCGAGACGGTGCGGTGTCTCCGCGCCTACCGCGACCGGAGCGACGAACGTGCGCGCGAACGGCTCGTCGAGCTCCATCTCCCGCTCGTGGCGGCGCTCGCACGTCGGTACCGCGGGCGCGGGGAGCCCGTCGAGGACCTCGAGCAGGCGGGCGTCGTCGGTCTCCTCGGGGCGATCGAGCGCTTCGATCCCGATCGCGGCGGCGACCTCCGGGCGTTCGCAGCCGCGACCGTCGACGGCGAGATCCGCCGACATCTGCGCGACCACTCCTCGCCCGTCCGGCCGCCGCGCAGGATCCACGAGCTGCGGTCGGCGCTCCCGGCCCTCGACCGCGAGCTCGCGGCCAGGCTCGGTCGCAGCCCGACCCGCACGGAACTGGCGCGCGCGGCGGGCGTCCCGGTCGAGGACGTCGACGCTGCGTCGGGACCGATCGTCGTCCCGCTCGACGACGCCGCGCCGCCGTCCGCGGACGGCGAGCTCCCTGCCGCCGAGGAGCGGCTGGTCGTGGGGCGTGCGCTCGCTGCGCTCGACCGGCGCGAGCGGCGGATCGTGGCGCTCCGATTCGGCACGGGACTGAGCCAGGACGCCATCGCCGAGCGGGTCGGGATCTCGCAGGTCCACGTCTCCCGGCTCCTCCGGCACGCCCTGGAGACGCTCCGGCGCGAGCTCGACGACGGGGACCGGGCCGCGTGACGTCCGTTGTCGCCGCGGCGATCACCGCCTAGACTCGCGGTCATGGCCCGCGCGACGTCCGCGGCGCCCCACGGCGACCGCGACCCCGAGGACGCGCCGCGCCACAGCGGACGGCTCCTCCTGCGCATGCCGCCGGAGCTGCACGGCGAGCTCGCCGAGCGGGCCGAGCGCGACGGGGTCAGCCTCAACCAGCTGATCACGCGACTCCTCGCCGCCGGGGTGCGCACGCCGTCGGCCCGCGAGCGGCCGTCGCGCGGACTCCGCATCGCGCTCGCCGTCAATCTCGTGCTCGTGGCGATCCTCGCCGCCGCGGCACTCGTGCTCGTGGTCGTCGCGCTGCGCGGCTAGGAGACGACGCGAACGAGCGCAGCCGGCGCCGGCGTCCGCTCCGCCGCGATGCGGTACCGCGCGGTCGCGGTCGCTCGGACGCGGACGGCGAACGTGCCGTCCCTGCGCGCACGGATGCGAGCGACCTGCCGCCAGCCGCCCGCGTCACGGCGCTGGATGACGGCACCGGCGACGCCGCGCGCGACCCCGCGGAGGACGACCGGGCCGCGGCGCACGAGCGGCGGCGCGTCGAGGCGGATCACGCCGACGCTGAACCACGTCGAGCGGAGGCCGAGCTCCCGCCGCAGCTCGTTCGCCTCGACCACGCGGGATCCGTGCGCCGTCCGCAGCACGACCTCCTCCACGCGGCCGGAGCCCGAGCGGACGAGCGACAGGTCGCGCACGCCGCGAACGTGCAGCGGCTTCAGGTCGAGTCGCTGCGGGCCCCACCGGTGGTACGGCGAGATCGAGTCGTAGGGGTCGGACACGCTCCGGAGGTACGGCACCGGCGAGCTCCAGACGTCGGCGACGTTCGCCGTCCGGCCGCCCGAGGTCGAGTGGTAGTAGGTGGTGGCGACGGCCCCGGCATACGTGAGCACCTGGTTCGCCGTCGCGCCGACGGCGAGGTTCGTCGCGTCCGACTCGGCGCGAACGCCGCCGTACACCTGGCTGCGCTGGTCGTCGTAGAGGTCGAAGAGCTTTCCGGGGCGCAACGTCGCGAGCGTGTACGAGCGCGCCACGACCGCCTGCGCCCGCAGCGCCTGCGGATGCCACTCCTGCGGCATCTCGTACGGCACGACGCCGCGGAGGTACCGCTCGAGCGTCACGGCGTTGACGACCGACATCCGGCCCCCGCGTGACCGGACGACGAGGGCACCGCGGTACGCGCGCCCGTTCAGCGCCAGCGGCTGGGCACCCGGCACGGCCCGCACCGGGCCGCGCAGGCCGCGGAGCCTGGTCCCGAGCACGAGGCGTCCCCGCACCGCGCGCGACCGGCCGCGCGCGTCGACGACGCGATACGGCGCGCGCGACGACAGCACGGCCTTCCGCACGCCCGCCGCGAGGAGCACGCGCACCTCGCGCGGCGACACCCGCTCGAGCCGCGTTCCGGGGTAGTAGTGCGCGAGGATCCGGCCGTAGCGCCAGCCGTGGGCGGCGAAGCCCTGGGCGCCGTACTGCGACATGCCGACGCCGTGGCCCCAGCCGCGGCCGGAGACGATGAACGCGGGCGCCGCGGAGGCGGCGGCCGGGAGGAGCAGCGCGAGCGCTGCGACGAGGACGAGCCTGCGCATCGGCGGGGCAGGGTAGCGTTCGGCTCCGTGATCCGGAAGGTCCTCGTCGCCAACCGCGGGGAGATCGCGCTTCGGATCTTCCGGGCGTGCCGCGCGCTCGGGCTCGAAGCCGTCGCCGCGGCGGCGCCGGACGACCGCGACGCGCTCCACGCCCGCGAGGCCGACGCGGTCGTCGAGGTGCCGTCGTACCTCGACGCGGATGCGCTCGTGGCCGCCGCGCGCACGGCCCGGGCCGACGCCGTCCATCCCGGCTACGGCTTCCTCGCCGAGAGCGCCGACTTCGCGGCCGCCGTCGACGCCGCCGAGCTCACGTGGGTCGGGCCGCCGGCGGCCGCGCTCCGCGCCGGCGGCGACAAGCTCGAGGCGAAGCGGATCGCACGCGAGGCCGGCGTCCCCGTGGTGCCGGAGGGCGATGCGGACGAGGTCGGGCTCCCGCTCGTGATCAAGGCGGCGGCCGGCGGCGGCGGGCGGGGGATGCGCGTGGTGCGCGAGAGGGGCGACCTCGACGAGGCGCTCGAGGCGGCGCGGCGGGAGGCGAGCGCGGCCTTCGGGGACGGGCGCGTCTTCCTCGAGCGGTACGTCGAGCGGCCGCGCCACGTCGAGATCCAGCTCCTCGCCGACGCGCACGGGACGGTGATCGCGCTCGGGGAGCGCGAGTGCTCGGTGCAGCGTCGGCACCAGAAGGTGCTCGAGGAGTCGCCGTCCCCCGCGCTCGACGCCGCGCTGCGGGCGCGGATGGAGGCCGCCGCGATCGCGTTCGCCCGGGCGATCGGCTACCGCAGCGCCGGCACGGCCGAGTTCATGCTCGCCGAGGACGGGTCGTTCTTCTTCCTCGAGCTGAACGGCCGCATCCAGGTCGAGCACCCGGTGACGGAGCTCGTCACCGGCGTCGATCTCGTGCGCGAGCAGCTCCGGATCGCGCAGGGCGAGCCGATCGCCGCCGTGCCGCACCCGCCGCAGGGGCACGCCGTCGAGGTGCGGCTGTACGCCGAGCACCCGCGGACGTTCCTCCCGCAGGCGGGGCGGATCGAACGGCTGCGCCTGCCGACGCGGATCCGCGTCGATGCGGGCGTGGCCGAGGGCGACGTCGTGGGGACGCGCTACGACCCGCTGCTCGCGAAGCTGATCGCCCACGGGCCGACGCGCGACGAGGCGCTCGCCCGGCTGCGCGAGGCGCTGGAGGAGACGGAGGTGGTAGGCGTGACGACGAACCTGCCGCTCCTCCGCTGGCTCGTCTCGCACCCCGCGTTCGTCGCCGGCGACACGACGACGGCGTTCCTCGTGGAGCACCCGCCGCTCTCGGAGCCGCCGCTGCGCCTGCCGTCCGGGCCGTGGCGCGGCGCGTTCCGCCTCAACCTCCCGTCCCCGGCGGCGGCGCCGCCGCCGGACGTCGACGAGGCTGCGCACCATCACGCCGCCGGCGTCGAGAGCGGATCCGTGGCGGCACCGATGCCGGGAACCGTGATCCGCGTGCTCGTGTCGCCGGGGGACGCCGTGGAGGCGCGGCAGCCGCTCGTCGTGCTGGAGGCGATGAAGATGGAGACCCCGGTCGTCGCGCCCTACGACGGCACCGTCGCGACGGTCGTCGAGGAGGGCACCGCCGTCGCGGGCGGCGCCGTCCTCGTCGAGCTCGACCCCTAGGCGGCGTCTCCCGCGGCGCCGTGCGCAGGCGCGTCGCGCCCAGCGGCGCGGAGCGACAGCACGACGACGACGAGGACGATTGCGGCCATGATCGCGAGCGTGCCGACATCGTCCTTCGTCGGTTTGAGCGCCATTGCCGCGAACACCATCGCGATGACGACGTAGTCGATCCGCTGGAGCACGAAGACGCGCCGGATCCCGCGACGGGCCTCGTCGCTCATCCCGCTGCCGACGAGCAGCCGGGCGACCGCCTCCGAGCTCGGCTTCAGCACCAGCACCCCGGTCGCGAACGTCGTCGCGAAGCCCACCAGCCCCAGCACGATCCAGAGGTCGTCGAACGACCACGGGCCCTCGAACACGAGCAGGATCCCGAGCACGAGCACCGAGAGCGATGCGGGGATGAAGATCCGCTGCGCGGTCCACGCCGACTGCTCGAACAGCGCCTTCAGGCCGGCGTCGTCGCCCACGCGCTCGAACCGCGCCCCGAGCAACAGCAGCAGCATGCCCGCGCCGAACCAGATCGCCGCCGCGAGAACGTGCGCGAAGAGCAACACCTCGTAGTAGGACAGGGTGACCTCCCGTTCACTCGTCGAATGGCCGTCCCAGCGTACGTCGCGACGCGATGCTTCTCAATGCGAGCCCCGTGAGGAGCTCGCGCACGGCCCGCTCGGCGACGAGCGCCGTCGGGTCGAGCGATCCGACGAGCTGCGGGCAGACCTCGACCACCTCCGCACCGACGAGGTGCGCCTGCGCCGCGACCTCGCGGCACGCCCAGAGCAGGTCGGCGGCGGTCATCCCGCCCGGCTCCGGCGTGCCCGTGCCGGGCGCGTAGGCCGGGTCGAGGACGTCGACGTCGACGGAGACGACCGTGGGGCCGTCGCCGACGACCTCGAGCGCCCGCGCCACGCAGGCGCGGATCCCGCGGTCGCGGACGTCGTGCATGAACAGGCTCGTGATCCCCCGCTCGCGCTGCCACGCGAACTCCGCCTCCGTCGGCCAGTAGCCCCGGAGGCCGATCTGCACGTACCGCGCAGGGTCGACGTGCCCATCCTCGACGAGGCGGAACATCGGCGTCCCGTGGGACACCGTGACGCCGAAGACCTCCGTTCCCGTGTCGGTGTGCGTGTCGAAGTGGACGAGCCCGACCTCGCCGTGGCGCTCCGCGATCGCACGGATGTCGGGCTCCGCGATCGAATGGTCGCCTCCGAGCACGACCGGGATGGCGCCCGCGTCGACGACCTCGCCGACGAGGCGGTGGATCGCCGCCTGCGAGCGCGGCACGTCCGCCGGGATCACGGGTGCGTCGCCGTAGTCGACGATCCGCAGCGTCCGGAACGCGTCGACGTGCGCCTCGAGGTGCGGGCCCGGCGGGCAGCTCGCCGCGCGGATCGCGCGCGGGCCGAATCGCGCGCCCGGTCGGTCGGAGACGAGGTCGTCCATCGGCGCGCCGACGATCGCGACGTCGACGCCCGCGAGCTCGCCCGCGTCCTGCGTGTACGGGACGCCGCCGAACGTCAGCAGCCCGGCGTAGTCGGGCTTGTCCTCGTGCCCGTACGCCTCGCGCCAGCGGGCGACCGGGTCGATCGTCACGCGAACGCAGCCGAGCGACCGGCTGTCACGTGCACGCGCGGCTCCCGGCGCAGGGTCGTGTCCGTTCTAGAAGAGCTTCTGGAGCTTCATGGCCGCGCCCATGTCGCCCTTGATCTTGAGCTTCCCGGTCATGTACGCCGTGGTCGGGTTCTGCTCGCCGGCGACGATCTTCTCGAACGTCTCGGAGGAGGCGCTGATCGTCGTCTCCGCTTCGTGTACGCCCTCCTCGACGCTCACGCTGCCGTCGACGACGCGCACGGTCCACTGTCCGGCACCCTCGACGTCGAACACGTAGGAGTTGTTCATCCCGGCCGTCTTCGAGGCGTCGGCCCGCGTCGGGAGCCCCTCGAAGAACGACCGCACACTGTCCGAGCTCATCCGTTCCTCCTGGTCTGGTGGTCGCGAGCCTACCCGCTACAGGACTGCCGGCTCGGGCTCGACGCGTGCGGGCGAGCGGCTCGACGGGAGTCGGAACGCGAGCGCGAGCGCGACGAGCGGCGCCGCTGCGCACACCCAGAGCGCCCGGTCGAGGTCGATCTGGTCGGCGAGGGCGCCGAGGCCGACCGCGGCCACGCCGCCCAGCCCGATCGAGAGGCCGATCGACAGGCCCGACGCGAGCCCGATCCTCGACGGCAGGTACTCCTGAGACATGACCATGGTGACGCCGAACGTCCCGACCACGCACACGCCGACCAGCGCGAGCGCGACCGCGCCCACCGCACCTCCGAGGACGAGGTACGCGGCGATGAGCGGCCCCGTGGCCGCCACGCTCCCGACGAGCACCGGCCGAAGCCCGACGCGGTCGGCGGCAGGCCCGGCGGCGAGGGTGCCGATCCCGCCGGCGAGCAGCATCAGCGCGAGCAGGCGGTTCCCGTATGCCTCCGAGTGACCGAGCGAGACCTCGTACAGCGGCACGAACGTCAGCAGGCCGAACCAGGCGAGGCTGCGGAAGCCGACCACGGCGAGGAGGAGCGCGACGGCGCGCGGCCGGTCGTCGCCGCGCCGTCGCCGTGCCACGCCCCGTCCCGGATCGAACGAGCGCAGGAACGGCGTGAGCGCGAGCAGGGCGCCCGCTGCGACGAGCGGCGGCAGCGCCAGCAGCAGGCCGCCGCGCAGGCCGAGCCACACGACGAGGGCCGTCGCGGCGATCGGCCCGAGGGCGTAGCCCACGTTCCCGCCGATCGAGAACAGCGACATGCCGCTCGCGCGCCGGTCGCCGCTCGCGTACGCCGCGAACTTCGACCCCTCCGGGTGGTACGCGGCAGTGCCGAGGCCGGAGACGGCGACGCACGCGAGCACGAGCACGTACGTGCCCGCCACGGGGGTCAGGCCGATGCCGACGCCGGCGAGCACCAGCCCGCCCGGGAGGAGCCAGATCGCGCCACGCCGGTCCGACCACAGGCCGAAGAGCGGCTGCACGACCGACGAGGCGATCGCCCAGACGAGCATCACCGCGCCGGCGGCGGCGTACGAGAGGTCGAACTCGTCGACGAGGAACGGGAGCAGCGCGGGCACGGAGCCGCTCGCGAAGTCGGTGGCCAGGTGGCCGCCGGAGAGCGTCGCGAGCGCACGCGTGTTCAACCCCCGCACGGAGGCGAGGCTAGCGGCGCGGGTCCGTCACGCGCCGGGCCGGTACCGCGCCACGAACGCGCGCGAGAGCTCGTGCTGGAGTCGGCAGATCTCGCGCCGGTTCCGCTCGAGCGCGTCGCGCCCGGCGGCCGCTGCGCGGAGCGCCTGCCGCTCGCCCACGAGACGCTCGATCCGCGTCGTGAGCCCGTCGATGAGGTCGTGCGACACCGCAGTCATCACGCTCATGGCGTCGGCATTCGCACCCGCGGCCGCGATCCCTCCGGACGGTGATCGACGTGGGGTAGCATCGCGCCGCCGTGGACCTCGATCTCACGCCCGAGCACGAGCTCGTCCGGCAGACCGTCCGCGACTTCGCCGAGAGCCGCGTCGCGCCGCTCGCGGAGGAGCTCGACCGCGAGAGTCGCTTCCCCTACGAGCTCGTCGAGGAGCTCGCGGAGCTCGGGCTCATGGGGATGCCGGTCCCGGAGGACTACGGCGGGGGCGGCACCGACACGGTCTCGTACGCGATCGCGATCGAGGAGCTGACGCGCGTCGACTCGTCCGTCGCGATCACGGTCGCCGCGCACACCTCGCTCGGGACGATGCCGATCCTCCTCTTCGGCTCCGACGAGCAGAAGCGCGAATGGCTGCCCGACCTCGCCTCGGGACGACGCCTCGCCGCATTCGGGCTGACCGAGCCCGGAGCGGGATCGGACGCCGGCGCGACCCGGACGACCGCCGAGCTGCGCGACGGCTCGTGGATCGTGAACGGGTCGAAGCTCTTCATCACGAATGCCGGCACCGACATCACCTGGGGCGTCACGGTCACGGCGCGCACCGGCGACGGCGAGATCTCCAACCTCGTGATCCCCAACGGGACGCCCGGGTACGAGGTCTCGCCGCCGATGAAGAAGCTCGGCTGGCGCGCGTCGGACACGCGCGAGCTGTCGTTCCAGGACGCCGCGGTGCCGGAGGGGAACCTGCTCGGGCCGCGCGGAGAGGGCTTCCGGCAGTTCATGCAGATCCTCGACGGCGGGCGCATCTCGGTTGCCGCGATGGGCGTCGGGCTCGCGCAGGGCGCGTACGACCTCGCCTTCGCGTACGCGCGCGAACGGCAGCAGTTCGGCAAGCCGATCGCGTCGTTCCAGGCCGTGCAGTTCCAGCTCGCGGATCTCGCGACGGAGATCGAGGCAGGGCGGGCGCTCGTGTACCGCGCGGCGTGGCTCAAGGACCAGGGGCGGCCGTTCGCGAAGGAGGCCGCGATGGCGAAGCTGTACACCGGGCTCCTCTCGAACCGGGCCGCGAACATCGGCCTCCAGCTCCACGGCGGCTACGGCTTCATGGACGAGAGCCCGATCTCGCGCCTCTACCGCGACCAGAAGATCCTGGAGATCGGGGAGGGCACGAACGAGGT
>JBLNEO010000182.1:0-16054 GCA_050262775.1 Pseudomonadota bacterium
TCCCGCACCCCCGCCTGCACGAGCGGCGGTTCGCGCTCGAGCCCCTCGCCGACCTCGACCCGGACCTCGTCGTGCCCGGCCGCGGGACGGTGTCGTCGCTGCTCGCTGAGCTACAGTGACCCGCATGTCGCACATCGACGAGCTCGACGAGTTCGAGGCGGAGCTGGAGCTGCGGCTGAAGCGCGAATACACCGCCGTCTTCCCGCTGTTCCGCTACTGCGTCGTCTGGCAGGACATGACGTACCTCTGCAACACGCTCGACGTCGAGTACACGGCGAATCCGAGCTACCCGTTCCTCCGCGTGAAGATGGAGGACGTCTGGGTCTGGGAGAAGCACCGCCCCAGCCGCATGCTCCCGCGCGCCGAGATCTTCACCGCGGGCGAGCTCAACTGGGAGGAGCTGCGGGGCGAGAACGACGAGCCGCGGCTCTCCGCCGAGGCGCTCGCCGAGCGCATCGGCGAGACGTACTCGCGCGACGACGACACGCCCTAGCACCGTTGCTGCTCGCGGTCGACGTCGGGAACACCCAGACGGTGTTCGGGCTGTACGACGGGGAGCGGCTGGCCGGCCACTGGCGGATCGCGACCGACGCCCGCCGGACGGGCGACGAGCTCGGCGTCCTCCTCGGCGGGCTGCTCGACCTCGACGGCGTCGACGGCGTGTGCCTCGCGTCGACGGTCCCGGCGCTCGTCCAGGCGTACGAGGGATTCGCCGAGCGGTGGGCGAGCGCGCCGCTGCTCGTCGTCGGCCCCGGCGTCAGCACCGGGATCCCGATCCACTACGACGATCCGCGACAGGTGGGGCCGGACCGGATCGTGAACGCCGTCGCGGCCTCGGCGCGCCACGGCGCGCCGTGCATCGTCGTCGACTTCGGCACCTCGACGAACTTCGACGTCGTGGACGCGGAGGGGGCCTACGTGGGAGGCGTGCTCGCGCCGGGCGTCGAGATCTCGATGGACGCGCTGTTCCAGCGGGCGGCGCGCCTGACGAAGGTCGACTTCGTCGAGCCGCCCTCCGTGATCGGGAAGACCACCGCCGCCGCGCTGCAGTCCGGGCTCGTCTACGGCTTCGCCGGGCAGGTCGACGGGATCGTCGCCGCCATCGTCGGCGAGCTGGGAGTCGAGGCGCCGGTCGTCGCCACCGGCGGCCTCGCGGAGCTGATCGCGCCGCACGCGCGCACGGTCGGCTCGATCGATCCCTTCCTGACGCTCGAGGGCCTGCGCCTCGTCTGGGAGCGGAACCGCGGCTAGTTCTGCGTCGGATCGTCGGGCATGAGTGCGAGCACGCGGTAGCGTCCGCCCTTCCGCCGGAGCACGGAGCCCCAGAGGTCGCCGTCGTCGCCGAACACGTCGTCGGGGCGCGCCGGCTCGACGATCCACGAGCCCTGCTCGAGCTCCGCCTCGAGCTGCCCGACTCCCCAGCCCGCGTAGCCGGCGAAGACCCGCACGCGGTCGGTGGCCTCGGCGACCGCGTCGGGCTCCGAGTCGGCCGGCATGAACCCGATGCGCCCGGTGACGACGACCGCGGCCGCGTCCGGCTCGCGGAACTCGCCGAGGACGACGACGCTCTCGGGCTGGACGGGACCGCCGAGGTACAGCGTGTCGCCCGGATCGACCATCGTCTCGAGCACGGGCACGGCCTCGGCCACCTCGGTGGGCGACGGCCGGTTCAGGACGAGGCCCATCGCCCCCTCCTCGCCGTGCTCGGCGACGAGCACGACGGTACGCCGGAAGTTCGGGTCGACGAGCGACGCCGACGCGATCAGGAGCTGGCCGCGGAGCGAGTCCAACGGGTCGTGCCGGCTCAGCCGCCGCCGTAGAGGCTGATCGGGAGCTGGTCGAGAAGGACCTCGTCCACCTCGGGCAGCGCGCCCTCCAGGCGCTCGAGCACCTCGCGCGCGCCGGGCGCCGCGGCGAGCAGCCGCGTCTCGACCTCGCCGATCGACCCCAGCTGGACCAGCTCCTGCTTGAACGGCCGCGGGAACCGGCCCCGGCCGAGGTACCAGCCGTAGAACTTCTTCAGGAAGCCCGTCGCGCGGCGCTCGCCGAGCTCGCGCACCGTCTCGCGGACGAACAGGAGCAGCTCCGCGACGACCTCCTCGCGCGTCGGCTCCGCGTCGGCGTCGCCGAGGATCTCCGCGAGCGCCCACGGGTTCCCCTGCGCCGCGCGACCGACCATCACGGCGGCCGAGCCGGTCGTCGCGAGCACCGCCTGCGCGCGGGCGCGCGACGTGATGTCGCCCGACGCGACCACCGGCACGTCGACGAGCTCGACGAGCTCCGCGGTCAGCGCGTGGTCGGCGGCGCCCGTGTACATCTGGCGCGCCGACCTCGGGTGGAGCGTCAGCGACGCCGCGCCCGCGTCGACGAGGCGCGGCCCGACCTCGAGGCACGTCCTCGACCCGTTCTCGACGCCGCGCCGCATCTTCACGCTCACGGGGACGTCGACGGCGGAGGCGACCGCCGCCACGATCCTGCAGGCGTGGTCCGGGTCGTCGAGGACGCTCGCGCCCGCGCCCGTCTTCGTCACCTTGCGGACGGGGCAGCCGAAGTTGATGTCGACGAGGTCGGCGCCGGCGGCCTCGACCATGCGCGCGGCCTCCGCCATCACCGTCGGGTCGGAGCCGAAGATCTGGATCGCGAGCGGGTGCTCGTCGGCGGCCACCCGGAGGTACCCGAGCGTGCGCTCGTTCCGGTGCTGGATCCCCGCGACGCTCACCATCTCGGAGCAGACGAGGCCCGCGCCGAAACGGCGGCCCTGGCGGCGAAACGCCTGCACGCTGACGCCCGCCATGGGCGCGAGGACGAGCCGCGTGGGGATCTCCACCGGCCCGACCGACCACGATTCCCGGAGGTCGACGGCCGTCTCCATCACGGCTGCCGATGGTAGCCGCGCGGGGGATTGACGACCGTCACGCGGCGCCGCTACCATGCGCGCCCGGCGGCGCCAGGGCGCCGTCTTTCCGTGCAGGGGTCAGGAGGCATGTTGAAGGAAATCATCCTCACGCCCGAGGGGTACACGAAGCTCAAGGAGGAGATCGAGTACCTGTCGAACGAGAAGCGCCGCGAGGTCGCGGAGCGGATCCGGACCGCGCGTGAGTTCGGCGACATCGCCGAGAACGCCGAGTACGACGACGCGAAGAACGAGCAGGCCCTGCTGGAGCATCGGATCGCGCAGCTGGAGGAGCGTCTCCGCAACGCGCGCGTGATCACGAAGAAGGAGATCAGCAAGGACGTCGTCTCCATCGGCTCGCGCGTGAAGCTCCGGGACGTCGACGCGAAGGAGACGATCGAGTACCACATCGTCGGCTCCGCGGAGGCGAACCCGATGGAGAACAAGCTCTCCAACGAGTCTCCCGTCGGCAAGGCGATCATCGGCAAGAAGAAGGGCGAGACCGTCGAGGTCTCGGCGCCGCGCGGCACGCTGAAGTTCAAGATCATGGACATCGCGGCCGCGTAGCGGCGCGCCGCGTCCGCGACCGTCTGGTTCGCATCGGGGTCCGGCCCCTGCGTTCGCCCGAACGCGCGTGGCCGGGGCCCGAGCCTCCTCTAGACTCGCCCGCCATGACCGGGCTGCCGAAGCGCTTCCCCGACCGCACCGACGTCGCCGCCGTCCGCGAGGCGGCGACGACGCTCGACGCGGGCGAGGAGGCGCCGGAGACCGTCCGCGTCGCCGGGCGCGTGATGGCGCGTCGCGGGCACGGGAAACTCGTCTTCCTCGACCTCGTCGACCGCTCGGGGCGCATCCAGATCCTCGCCGATACGAGCCGGACCGGCGCGCTCGACCTCGACCTGGGCGACATCGTCGGCGTCACGGGCCGACCGGCGCAGAGCCGCCGCGGCGAGCCGAGCCTCGCCGCCGACGAGATCCTCCTCCTCGCGAAGAACCGCAGCCCGCTCCCGGACACCTTCCACGGGATCACCGACACCGAGGCGCGCTACCGGAGGCGGTACCTCGACCTGCTGATGCGCGAGGAGGCGCGCTCGGACTTCGTCGCGCGCGCGACGATGCTGCGCGAGCTCCGCGCCTCCCTCGACGAGGCCGGCTTCGTCGAGGTGGAGACGCCCGCGCTCCAGGGAGCGTACGGCGGTGCGTTCGCGCGGCCCTTCGTGACGCACCACAACGAGCTCGAGCGCGACGTCTACCTGCGGATCGCCGGCGGCGAGCTCTACCTCAAGCGGCTGCTCGTCGGCGGGCTCGAGAAGGTCTACGAGGTCGCCCGCGTGTTCCGCAACGAGGGCGTCTCGTACAAGCACAACCCGGAGTTCACGATGCTCGAGTGGTACGAGGCGTACGCGGACTACCGCGACACGATGGCGCGCTTCGAGGAGCTCGTCGAGCGGGCCGCGCTCGCCGTGAACGGGACGACCGCCGTCCGGTATCGCGGGCACGACCTCGACCTCCGCCGTCCGTGGCGTCGCCTGCGACTCGTGGACGCGCTCGGCGAGCTCGGCCTCTGGACGGAGGACGCCGACGACCTGCGCCGGCGCCTCGAGGAGCGCGGCACCGACACGAGCGCGGACAAGACGTGGGCGCAGCTCGTCGACCACGCCGTCACGTCCTGGGTCGAGCCGTCGCTCGTCGAGCCGACGTTCCTCTACGACTACCCCGTCGAGCTCTCCCCGTTCGCGCGCACGACTGACCGAGACCCGCGGATCGTCGAGCGGTTCGAGGGGTTCGTCGGCGGGACGGAGCTCTGCAACGCGTTCTCCGAGCTGAACGACAGCGAGGAGCAGCGGGAGCGGTTCGCGATGCAGGCCGAGGAGGGCGCCGGCGGGAACGTCGAGGCCGAGCCGGGCGACCCCGACTACGTCGAGGCGCTCTCGTACGGCATGCCGCCCGCGGGCGGGCTCGGCTTCGGGATCGACCGGCTGGCGATGGTGCTCGGCGGCAAGGACTCGATCCGTGACGTGATCCTCTTCCCGGCGCTGCGAGAGCGTCGCTGACCCGCGGCGCCCGTCGCCGCCGAGGTGGTATGACTCCGCGTCGATGACGACGTCGGTGGTCACGGGCGGCGCCGGGTTCCTCGGCTCCCACCTCTGCGACTACCTGCTCGGGAAGGGCGAGCAGGTGATCTGCGTGGACAGCCTCGAGACCGGCTCGCTGCAGAACGTCGAGCACCTGCGCAGCGCCGGGTTCACGTTCGTGAACCACGACATCACGAACCACCTCGCGATCGAGGGGCCGGTCGACTTCGTCTACCACCTCGCCTCGCCGGCGTCGCCGATCGACTACCTCCGCCTGCCGCTGCTCACGCTGAAGGTCGGCTCCTACGGGACGCACAACGCGCTCGGGCTCGCGAAGTGGAAGCGGGCCCGCTTCCTGATCGCGTCCACGTCCGAGGTGTACGGCGACCCGCAGGTGCACCCGCAGCCCGAGACGTACTGGGGGAACGTGAACCCGATCGGCCCGCGCGGCGTGTACGACGAGGCGAAGCGCTACGCGGAGGCGCTGACGATGGCCTACCACCGCCAGCAGGGCGTGGACACGGCGATCGTCCGGATCTTCAACACGTACGGGCCGCGCATGCGCCCGCACGACGGGCGCGCGATCCCGACGTTCGTGCGACAGGCACTGGCGAACGACCCGCTGACGGTGTTCGGCGACGGGTCGCAGACGCGGAGCTTCTGCTACGTCGACGACCTCGTCCGCGGGCTGTACCTGCTCGCGCACTCGGCCGAGCACCTGCCGGTGAACATCGGCAACCCGGGCGAGTTCACGCTCCTCGAGCTCGCGCAGACCGTGATCCGCCTCACCGGCTCGAGCAGCGAGATCGTCTTCGAGGCGCTCCCCGTCGACGACCCGCAGGTGCGCCAGCCGGACATCACGCGCGCGCAGCAGCTCCTCGGATGGGAGCCGAAGATCGAGCTCGAAGAGGGCCTCCGCCGGACGCTCGCCGCGGGTGCGGCGGTCGCGTCCTAGGTCGGCGCGACCGAGCTCGCCGCGCCCGCGCGCACGTCGGCGATCACGTCCCGGAGGATCCTCTCGAGGTCGTGCTCGGGCCGCCAGCCGATCGCGGCCTCGATCTTCCGCGTCGACGGCTGGCGGTGGATCATGTCCTCGATCCCCTGGCCGTAGACGTCCTCGTACGCGACGTACCGGACCTCCGAGTCGGAGCCCGTCGCCGCGCGGATCCGGTCGGCGAGCTCGAGGATCGAGATCTTGTTCTGCGAGCCGACGTTGTAGATGTCGCCGGAGATCTCGCGCGCGTCCATCAGCCCGCGGAGCGCCCGGATCGTGTCGGCGACGTGGCAGAAGCAGCGCGTCTGGTGGCCGTCGCCGTGGATCTCGATCGGCCGACCGGCGAGCGCGTTCGCGGCGAAGTTCGGGATCACCATCCCGTACTGCCCGCTCTGACGGGGGCCGACGGTGTTGAAGAGACGCACGATCACGCAGTCGAGGCCGCGCTCCTGGTGGTGCGCGAGCGCCAGGAACTCGTCCATCGCCTTCGAGTCGGCGTACGCCCAGCGGCGCTGCGTCGTCGGGCCGTAGATCCGCCGCGCGCCCTCGTCGAGCGCGACCTCCTCGCGGTGGTCGCCGTAGACCTCCGACGTCGACGCGATCAGCACGCGCTTGCCGAACCGGTTGCAGTACTCGAGCACCGTCTCGGTCCCCTGGACGTTCGTCACGAGCGTCCGCACGGGCTGCTCGACGATCAGGCGCACCCCGACGGCGGCAGCCAGGTGGTACACGACGTCGCACTTGTGCACGAGCTCGTTGACGATCGCCGGGTTGAGGACGGAGTCGACGACGAGGTGGTAGCGCGGGTCGTCGGCGAGGTTCGCGACGTTCTCGCGTGAGCCGGTCGAGAGGTCGTCGAGCGCCCAGACCTCCCAGCCCTCGGCCAGCAGGAGCTCGGAGAGGTGCGAGCCGATGAAACCCGCGCCGCCCGTGATCAAGGCCTTGCCAGGCACGGCGCGAGGCTAGCGGAAGGCGGAGCCCGCCGCCCCCGGTCGTCGGGGCCGGCCCTCCGGGCTGTCGCTACCCTGCCGCCCGTGAGCGCGCGCGGCACCGAGCAGGTTCCCGCATCGCCGTGGGCGGTGCCGCTGTCCGACCTCGAGGTGGGCCCGGCGCAGCTCGACGCCGTCGCGCAGACGCTCGGGTCCGGGTGGTGGAGCATGGGCCCGAAGGTGGGGGAGCTCGAGACGGCGTTCGCCGCCGTCGCCGGCACCGACACCGCCCTCGCCGTCGCGAACGGGACGGCCGCGCTCCACCTCGCCCTGCTCGCCGTCGGCTGCGGACCCGGCGACGAGGTCGTGCTCCCCTCGCTGAACTTCGTCGCGGCGGCGAACACCGTCGTCCACACCGGCGCGACGCCCGTCTTCTGCGACATCGTCGGGCGGGACGACCTCAACCTCGACCCCGGCGACCTGGAGGCGGCGATCACGCCCCGGACGAAGGCGCTCGTCGTCCTCCACTACGCCGGGTTCCCGTGCGACATGGACGCCGTCCGCGCGATCGCCGAGCGGCGCGGCGTCGCGATCGTCGAGGATGCCGCGCACGCCGTCGGCGCGAACCTCGACGGCCGCCCGTGCGGCTCGCTCGGCGACGTCTCGTGCTTCAGCTTCTTCTCGAACAAGAACCTCCCGATCGGCGAGGGCGGCATGCTCGCGACGAGCGACGAGGAGCTGGCCGGGCGGCTTCGGCTGCTGCGCTCGCACGGGATGACCGCGCTCACCTGGGACCGCCACCGCGGGCACGCGGCCGGCTACGACGTCGTCCTCCCCGGGTTCAACTACCGCCTCGACGAGATCCACGCGGCGCTCGCGCTCGTGCAGCTGGAGCGCCTCCCCGAGCGCAACCGCGCGCGTCGGGCGGCGTCGCGGCGGTACCGCGACGCGCTCGACGGCGTCGCAGGGCTGACGATGCCGTTCGGCGACGACGAGGCGTCGTCGCACCACCTCGCGGTCGTCCTCCTGCCGGAGGGCGTCGAGCGGACCGCCGTGCGCGAGGCGCTCGCGGCCGCGCGGATCCAGACGAGCGTGCACTACCCGCCGATCCACGGCTTCACCGCCTACCGGGGCGTCTCGCGGCGCGCCCTCCCGCGCACCGACGCCGTCGCCCGGCGGATCCTGACGCTCCCCCTCTTCGCGCACATGACGGAGGAGCAGACCGGGCTCGTCGCCTCGGCGCTGCTGGAGGCGGTCAAGGAACACGCGCCCGTTGCCGACTAGACCTCCGGAGATGGACAGGCCAACGCTCGTCACCGGAGGCGCCGGCTACGTCGGCTCGGTCCTCGTGAGCGACCTGCTCGCGGCCGGCCGCCGCGTCCGCGTGCTCGACTCGTTCCTGCACGGCGCCGTGCCGTCGCTCCTCGGCGCGTTCGGCGACGAGCGGTTCGAGCTGGTCGTGGGCGACGTGCGCGACGAGCAGGCCGTCCGCGCGGCCGTCGACGGCGTCGGTGAGGTGCTCCACCTCGCGGCGATCGTCGGCGACCCGGCGTGCGGCCGCGATCCCGACACGGCGCGGGCCGTGAACCTCGACGCGACGCTCGGGCTCCTCGACGCCGCCGAGGCCGCCGGGGCTCGGCGCTTCGTCTTCACGTCGACGTGCAGCAACTACGGGAAGCTCGACGAGCCGACGCTCGCTGCGACCGAGGAGTGGGAGCTGCGACCGCTGTCGATCTACGCCGAGACGAAGGTCGCCGCCGAGCTGGAGGTGCTGGCCCGCAACCGCCCCGGCTTCGAGACGGCATGCCTGCGGCTCGCCACCGTCTACGGGTCGTCGCCGCGCATGCGCTTCGACCTGACCGTCAACGAGTTCACGCGCGACGTCCTCGTCGGCGGCGAGGTGGTGGTGTACGGCGAGCAGTTCTGGCGGCCGTACGTGCACGTGCGCGACGCCGCGCGCGCCTTCCGGCTGGTGCTGGACGCACCGTCCGACGCGGTCGCCGGCGAGGTCTTCAACGTCGGCGCGTCGAGCGAGAACTACCGCAAGCTCGACATCGTCGAGCTGCTCCAGGAGCGCCTCCCCGACGCGACGGTCACGTACATCCACCGCGACGAGGACCCGCGCGACTACCGGGTGGCGTTCGAGAAGATCGCGGCCACCCTCGGGTACGCGCCGGCACGCCGCGTGGCCGACGGGATCGGCGAGGTCATGCGACTCCTCGCGAGCGGACTCGTCCCGGACCCGTACGCGCCCGTGTACCGCAACTAGCGAAGGCCGGGCCAGCGGTTAGGATCGCGGTGCGTGCCCCACTCGACTGGGGTGGTCCGATCTGCCTCACCGGGTAGCGCGTGGAACACGGTTTAGGAGCAGTATCGATTTGAAAGAAGAACCCCGGCGCCCTCGGGCGGCGGGTCTAGCGGCAACTCTGGAGGTACCTGCGGCGTGGCAACGCTCGAACACGAGCACCCTGGGATCGAACGCACGGCCTGGACGCGGCAGGTCGACTGCGCGACGAAGCGTGTGCTCGACATCCTCGTCTCGGCCGTGCTGCTCGCGGCGCTGTTGCCCGTCCTGCTCGTCGTCGCCGTCGCGATCAAGCTCGACAGCCCCGGCCCGGTCTTCTACCGCGCACGCCGTGTCGGCTACCGCGGCGCCGAGCTCCGGATGCTGAAGTTCCGCAAGATGCGCGACGACGCGTCCGGCCCCGCGCTGACCGGCGCCGAGGACGCGCGCTTCACGCGGATGGGCCGCTTCCTGGCCAAGACGAAGCTCGACGAGCTGCCGCAGCTGTGGAACGTCCTCCGCGGCGACATGAGCCTCGTCGGGCCGCGTCCCGAGGATCCGTCGTTCGTCGCGCTGCAGGAAGACGCGTACGACACCATCCTGCAGGTCCGGCCGGGGGTCACGGGTCTCTGCCAGCTCGCGTTCGCCCGCGAGTCGGAGATCCTCGACGAGCGCGACCGGACGGGCTTCTACGTCGAGCGACTGCTGCCGCAGAAGGCGCGGCTCGACGCGCTCTACGCGCAGCGGCGCACGCTCTGGATGGACGTCCGCATCCTCTTCTGGACGCTCGCCGCCGTCGGCTTCCGGTGCGCCGTCGCCGTCAACCGGCAGACGGCGTCGCTGACCCGGCGCGGCCGCCGTTCGCTCGCGACGCAGCCCGCGCTCGCCCCCGACCGTCGTCGGCATCGTGGCTAGCGTGGATCGCGCGCGCGGCGGTACCGGCGCCGTCGTCCTCGCCGGCGGTCGCGGCACGCGGCTCGCGCCGTACACGTCCGTCCTCCCGAAGCCGCTCATGCCGATCGGCAACCGGGCGATCCTCGAGATCGTCGTCGAGCAGCTCGTGAGGAGCGGCATCGTCGACATCACGCTGTCGGTCGGGTACCTCTCGCACCTGATCCGCGCGGTCTTCGAGAACGGGATCGCACGGCACGGCGCGAACATCGCGTACGTCCACGAGAGCAAGCCGCTGGGCACCGCCGGGCCGCTGCGGCTCGTCGAGGGGCTCGACGACACCTTCATCGTGATGAACGGCGACATTCTGACCTCGCTCGATTACGCGGAGCTCGTGGACTACCACCGCCGGAACGGGAACGCCGTCACCATCGCCACGCACCGGCGGACGGCGAAGATCGACTACGGCGTGCTCGACTCGCGCGCGACCGGCACCGAGGGCGTGCGGGTCACGGGGTACACCGAGAAGCCCGAGCTGTCGATGCTCGTGAGCATGGGCATCTACGTGCTGGAGCCCCACGTCGTCGACCTCGTGCCGGCCGACGAGCACTTCGACTTCCCCGATCTCGTCCAGGCGCTGCTCGCCGCGGGCGAGCCCGTCGGGGCGTTCGAGTACGACGGCACGTGGTTCGACATCGGACGGCGCGAGGACTACGAGCGCGCGGTCGCGGTGTGGGACGCCGATGACGGGGCCGAGGTGGGCGACGTCTCCGCCTTCCCGCCGGCGGCCTCCGCGTCGTAGCTAGCGCATCCGCGCGCACGCACTCGGCACCACGCGCGTCGGCAGGTCCTGCTGCGCCGGGAGCTCGAGCACGCGAAGGTGGCGCGCGAGGGCGGGCGGGAGGTAGGCGTACGGCTCGCGCCCGAGGGTGCGCGCGTACGGGTTCCCCTCCCAGCTCTGGGCGGCGACGGCGTTGAGCGAGATCGTCCCCGCCGTGTCGCCGAGGTACATGCCGTACACCTGGAGCGCCCTCGCGACGACGCGCTGCCACGGCGCCAGGGAGAGGGCGTCGAGGTCGAGCGAGGGATCGAGCTGCACGTGCGCGCCGATCGGGATCGGCAGCACGCCGTCGGGGCGCGGCGTCCCCGTCGCGGCGCCCGACTCGGACTCGGGGCGCCCGTCGCTCGCGGTTGCCGGACGCACGGGGCCGCCGGCCTTCGTGTACGGGTGGCCGAAGACGAGCGCGTGCGGGATCACCCCGGCCGCGAGCTCCGACGGCCGGACGAGGCCTGCGAAGTTCGCGAACCCGGATGCACGCGTCGACAGGCCCGCCGGCTGGATCCCGGTGCCCCGGAGCGAGCCGCGGTTGGCCCAGCGGGCGCGCCACGACCCGTCGGCGCCCCGCTCGGCGCCGTAGAACTCGTAGAAGCAGCCGCGCGCGAGGTCGAGGACGGCCATGTGCGCGTCGTGGCTCGGGTCGGGCCGTGCGACCGACGGGATCGGGACGCCGGTCATCCACGTCCGCGGCCGCCACGACGCGGTGAGCCGGACGCGGATGCGCGGCGTCGCGCGGCGGGCGTAGTAGACGGGGACCGTCCACCGCCCGACGGAGAGCGGCCATCCCTTCGTGTCCGCCATGTGGACGAGACCGGCGACCATCGCCGGCGACCGCGGGTCGACGCGCGCGTCCGCCGGGATCGGCGTGTTGAGCGGGCTCGACGGCTCGAACCACCGTGCACCCGGGGCGATCGAGCCGTTCGGGCGGGAGTCGCCGGGCGGTGCCAGGCGCGACCCCGCGACGACGAGCGTTGCGGCGGCGACGACGAGCGAGAGGAGCGCGCGCGCTGCGGTTCCGCGACGCATGCGCTCGACCTTAGCGGGGATCCGCCTCCCTCGGCGCGGTTCGCGTGGGTGCGCCGAGGTGCGCGGCCACGCGCGCCGACTCGGCCTCGAGCGTGCGGGCGCGCGCGAGCTCGAGCCCCCGCGCGACGAGCCGCTCGCGGAGGGCGACGTCGTCCGAGAGGCGCTCGACGGCGACGACGAGCGCGTCCACGTCCTCCGGCGGCACCAGGATCCCCGCCGCGCCGCCGTCGAGCGCGGCCGCCACCCCGCCGACGTCGGTGCCGACGACGGCCGTGCCCGCCGCGAGCGCTTCGAGCAGCACCTGCGGCACCCCCTCCGTCAGCGAGACGTGGACGAAGAGGTGCGCCTCGCGGTACCGCGCGAGCAGCTCCGGCCCGAACGGGACGTGGCCCGGCAGCGCGACCGCGTCGCCGAGGCCCAGCGCGTCGGCCCGGCGGGCGACGTCGTCGCGGAGGCGCCCGGCGCCGACCCATGTGAGGCGGTAGCGGCCGGGCCGCCGGCGCTCGAGCCGCGCGAGCGCCTCGAGCAGCAGCAGCGGGTTCTTCTCGGGCTCGAGCCGCCCCACCGTCAGCAGCTCCAGCGTCCCGTCCCACCGCTTCGCGGCCGGCGCGTCGACGACGTCCGCCGCCCGGATCACGGACACCGTCATCGGCAGCACCGTCGGGCCCCCGCCGTAGCGCTCGGCGATCGCCTCGCCGACGACCGTGGCGGGCACGCGGCGCGCGAGCAGGCGGAAGCCGAGATCGAGGAGCTGCACGACGCCGAGGAGCGGCAGCCACGCGCGGCCCGGCAGCCGGCTGCGGGCGTAGCCGATCGAGTCCTGGCGTACGCCGAGGGCGACGCGCTTGCCACGGAGGCGGGCGAGCGCGAGGAGCGCGAAGGCGAACGGGTGCGGCCCGAACACCCACACGATGTCGACGTCGTCGAGCGCCCGGCGGAAGGCGCGGAGCGTGCCGAGGCTCGCGCGCGCGACGGCGCCGAGGCTCCGGAGGTCGGCGTAGTGGGGGAGGGGCGCGATCGCGGGGTTGCCGGGCAGCGCGACGAGACCGGCCGCGTCGGCCTCCGGCGGCCCGACGCGGCCGAGGAGGAGCACCCCGTCGAAGCGGTGCGCGACCGCGAGCACGAAGAGCAGGAACGACGCGTCGATCGGGTCGGCGAGGACGGCGCCGTCCCTCCGTGCGTAGCGCGTGTCGACGTAGACGCCCAGGCGCGCGGGGCGCCCGGCGCTCGCGTCGGCCGACGGCATCTAGGCGAGTCCGGGCCGGACGACGGCCGCTCCCGCGGGTGCCGCCCGTGACGTCGCCGGCGCCGGCTCGTCGAGAAGCCGCGGCAGCGAGACGGCGAGCCCGACGAGGATCCAGAGCGCACGCGAGGTCTCCGTCGACAGGAACAGGGACGCGACCGCGAAGCCGACGAGGCTGAGGAGGAACGCGTTCGACATCCTCGACACGTAGAGGTTGCCGCGCGCCGCCGCCCGCCGCGCCGTCGTCCGCAGCGAGCGCCCGGTGGAGACGAGCAGGCCCAGCAGCAGCACGAGCCCCGGGATCCCGAGGTCGGCGGTCGTGGACACGTAGAGGCTGTGCGCCTCCTGGCCGTTCGGGCGCAGCTCGTAGTGCCGCAGGTCGACGCCCGGCGTGCGGAGGATGAGGTCGTTCACGGAGCTCGGGAACCCGCCGTACCCGAGGCCGAGCACCGGCCGCTCCCCGATCGACGTGAGGCCGGCCTTCCACAGGCCCGTGCGACCGGTTCCGGTCGTGTCCCCGCCGAGCAGCGCGTCGATGCGCGGCGCCAGCTCCGTCGCCGCCGCCTGGTACGCGAGCACGCTGCCGACGAGCACGACCGCCGCGAGCGCCAGCTTCTGCGGCCGCGAGCGGAAGACCGTGCGGGCGGGGAGCGCGAACGTCAGCAGGACGACGGCCACGAGCGCGACCAGGCCGCCGCGGGACACGGACGTGAAGATCGAGATGATGATCACCGCGGCCGCGGCGTAGAGCGTGAGGCGCAGCGCCTGCCGGCGGACGAGCCCCGTGAGCGCGAGCACGACGGGCAGCGCGACGACCTGGTACGCCGCGAAGTAGTTCGGGTCGCCCGCGCCGCCTGCCGTGCGCCCGGACTCGAGGTCCCACGAGACGCCCTCGAAGAACGCCGCGATCGCGAAGACGCCCATCCCGAGTGCGGCGAACGCGATCGTCAGGCTCACGCGCTCGAGGTCGCGCTGGGTGCGCAGCATCGTGGCGAACGCGAGCATGAAGACGAGCGCGATCGCGAGCGAGCCGAGCTGGTACGCGGTGTCGCCGCCGTCGACCGTCCAGAACGCGCTCGCGAGCGCCCAGACGATGTAGCCGCCCGCCCACAGGAGGTGCGTGCTGCCGACGAGGGCGAACCGGTCGCGCGACGCGGCGACGAGCACGACGAGGAGGGCGACGGGCGCGACGAGCCTGCTGATCGTGACGCCCTGGATGTTCAGGATCTCGACGAAGACCGAGACGACGAGCGTCGGGAGGATCAGCACCGGCCGCAGGACCAGGCCGATGCCGAGGAGGCACGCGGCGGCGAGCGCCGCGGCGACGACCGGGTCGACCGCGGCGGCGGCGCCGACGGCGACCGCCGCGAGCGCGGCGCCGACGACCCAGCGGCCGGGGAGCGGGCGCGACGCCCCTGCACCCGGCCGGCGCGGTGACTCGGCGGCGGCCGAAGGATGGCGGAACGACGCGAATATGCTGCGAATTGTAGTGGCGGACGCCCCAGGGGACCGGGAATTGCCGCGGAGGCCGCCGATGGTCCTCTCGACCCTCGGCACCTTCGGGACGCAGCTCGCCGTCGCGGCGCTCTCGCTCGTCAACGTCCTCGTCGTCGCGCGCGCGCTCGGGGCCGAGGGCCGTGGCGAGGTGGCGTTCCTCGGGGCCGTCGCGTTCCTGACCTCGCAGCTCGCCGCGCTCGGCGTGCACCAGGCGAACGCGAACCTCGTGGGCCGGGAGCCGCACGTGCGTCCGTCGCTCGCGACGAACTCGGTGGTGATCGCACTGGCCCTCGGTGCGATCGCCGCGACGTTCGTCCAGTTCCTCGCGGCCCTCGTGCCCGCGGTGAGCGGCGGCGTCGCGACGGGCCCCTGGCTCCTGGCGCTCGCCGCGATCCCGATGCTCGTCCTGCAGACGTACCTGATCTTCCTCGTCCGCGCCGACTACGGGTTCGCCGTCGCGAACCTCGCGCTGCTCGTCGTCCCGGTCGCGACGGTGTCGACGAACGGCCTGCTCTCGCTGGCCGGCGCGCTCACCGTCGGGCGCGCGTTCGGCTCGTGGACCGCGGGGCAGTTCGCCGCGACGCTCCTGCTCGTGTGGTACGTGCAGCAGCGGCTCGCAGGGTTCGGCGCCCCCGACCGGGCGCTCGCCCGGCGTGCGCTCGCGTTCGGTGCCAAGACGCACGGCGGCCGGATCATGCTGCTCGGCAACTACCGGCTCGACCAGTGGCTCGTGGGCTCGATCGCAGGACAGCGCGAGCTCGGCCTCTACAGCATCGCCGTCACCTGGGCGGAGACGCTCTTCTACCTCCCGACCGCGATCGCCGGCGTGCAGCGCGCCGACCTCGTTCGCGCGACGACGAGCGGGGCGGCGCGTGCGGCATCGGCGGCGTTCCGGGCGGCCGTGGTCCTCACGCTGCCGATCGCGATCGGGGTCGTCGTGGCAGCGCCGTTCCTGTGCGTCACCGTGTTCGGCGAGGAGTTCCGCGGCTCCGTCGACGATCTGCGCGTGCTCGTTCCCGGCGCGTTCGGGATCGTCGCGCTCAAGCTCCTCGGCGAGGCGCTGACGGCGCAGCGGCGGCCGCTCCCGGAGCTCGTCGCGACAGGCGTCGCGTTCGCGACCGGGATCGCGCTCGACGTCCTGCTCGTCCCCGAGTACGGCGGCCTCGGGGCGGCGGTCGCGTCGACGCTCGCGTACACGGTCGGCGGCATCACGGTCGTCGTGCTGTTCGCGCGGACGCTCGGCGCCGCCCCCGGCGACCTCGTGCCGCGGCGGGCCGAGCTGCGGGGCCTGTGGTCGACGTTCCGCGCCGCCCTGAGACGCCGCGATGTCGTCGTCGACGCGGGCGAGCGCGAGGCGGTATGAGAAGGGGGCCCGCGCCCCAGC
>JBLNEO010000183.1:0-2711 GCA_050262775.1 Pseudomonadota bacterium
CGTCCACGAACCGGCCGCCCACGCGTGCCGAGATCGCCGCCGCGCGTCCCTTCCTCGCGGAGCTCGCGCGCGGCCGGCGCGTGATCGCCGTCGGCCGCCTCGCCGAGCGCGAGCTCGGCGGCCCGTCCCTCCGCCACCCGAGCCACGGCGGCGCGGCGGCGTTCCGGGAGGGCCTGCTTACACTGCTCGTGTGACCCGGCAGCTGCCGATTCGCCGCAACACGGCGCTCCTGTCGGCGGCGATGGGCCTCAACTCCGCCATCTTCCAGCTCGTGGCCGCGGTGTCGTCGCTCACGTTCGTGCTCGTCACGGGCATCGAGGGGCTGCTGGGGCTCGGGCCGGCGATCTTCATGCTCTCGTCGGCCGCCGGGTCGATCGTCTCCGGGCGCGCGATGGACCGCGTCGGCCGCGTGCCCGTGCTCGCGACCGGGTTCGCGGTCACGTCCGCCGGGAGCGCGCTGACCGCCCTCGGCGCCGCGACCGAGTCGTGGCTCGCGGTCGTCCCGGGCTTTGCGCTCATCGGCGTCGGCGCGGGGACGGTCGCGCTGTCGCGGGCCGCCGCAGGCGACATGTACCCGCCCGAGCGACGCGCGCGCGGGATCGCGTGGGTGCTGTTCGGCGCCGTCTTCGGCGCGATCCTCGGCCCCGCCGTCTTCAGCCCGATCTTCGCAGGACGCGAGCTGGAGGCGGGCGCGCTCGTCCTCCCGTGGCTCGCCTCGTCGGGGATGGCGCTGCTCGGGATCGGCGTCGTGCTCGCGGTGCGGCCCGACCCGAAGCGGATCGCGGAGCTGATCGCGCCCCCGCGGCCCGAGGGGGAGGCGGCCGCGCCGGCCGCGCCGCTCCGCGAGATCCTGCGTCGTCCCGGCGTCGTCCCGGCGCTCCTCGCGGGGCTCGCCAGCCTCGCCGTGATGGCCTCGGTGATGAACCTCACGGGCTACGTCGTCGTCGAGCACCGGCACCACGCGCAGCACCTGGTGTTCCCCATCATCGGTGCGCACGTCGTCGGCATGTACGGGCTCGTGCCAATCGTCGGCACGATGATCGACCGCCTCGGGCGGGCGCCCGCGCTCGCCGGCGGGCTCGTCGTGATCGCCGTCTCCTGCGCGGGGCTCGAGTGGGGCGAGAGCGTCTGGGCCACCGGTGCGCTCCTGTTCGGCCTGGGGCTGGGCTGGAACGTCTCGTACGTCGCCGCGACGGCGCAGCTCGTCGACCTCTCGCAGCCCTCCGAGCGGGGCAAGCTGCTCGGGTTCGGCGACATGGCCGGGAGCCTCCTCGGGGCGGCCTTCGTGCTCCTCGGCGGCTACGCGCTCGGCGAGCTCGGGGTGTACGCGCTCGCGTTCGGAGCCGCCGTCGCGGCGCTCCTCCCGGTGCTCGTGCTCGTGACGCGTCCGACCGCCCCGGCGGTCACCACGGAAACGGCATAGCTGCTACGATCGTGCGCCGGCGGACTCGGGTCCGCCCTCTTTTCGGATGACCACGAAGACCTGGAACGCCAAGCCGGGCGACGTGACGCGGGAGTGGTACGTCGTCGATGCCGAGGGACAGACCCTCGGTCGTCTCGCGACCCGCATCGCCGACGTGCTGCGCGGCAAGACGAAGCCGCAGTACACGCCGCACATCGACACGGGCGACTTCGTCGTCGTCGTGAACGCGGAGAAGATCGCGGTCACCGGCAAGAAGCTCGACCAGAAGCGGTACTACCGGCACTCCGGGTACCCCGGCGGGCTGCGCAGCCGCACCCTGCGCGAGCAGCTCGAGCGGCGCCCGACGGAGGTCATCCGCAAGGCCGTCAAGGGCATGCTCCCGCGGAACAAGCTCGCGAGCGCCCAGCTGACGAAGTTGAAGATCTACGCGGGGCCCGAGCACCCGCACGCGGCGCAGGGGCCGAAGCCGCTGCCGCTGGAGGACTAGGAGGAGCATGGCCGAGCAGGCGCAGTACCGGGGCACCGGCAAGCGCAAGACGTCCGTCGCGCGCGTGATCCTGCGCCCGGGCGACGGCAGCACGTGGTTCAACGGCCGCGACATCGCGTCGTACTTCCCGCGCGCGACGCACCAGATGATGGTGCTCGCGCCGCTGAAGGTCGCAGGGCTCGAGGGGCAGTACGACGTCCGCGTCCGCGTGCACGGCGGCGGGCCCTCCGGGCAGGCCGGTGCCGTCCGTCACGGGATCGCACGCGCGCTCGTCGAGGTGAACCCGGAGCTCAGGGTGCCGCTGAAGCGCGAGGGCTTCCTCACGCGCGACGCGCGCATCGTCGAGCGCAAGAAGGCCGGTCTGCACAAGGCCCGCAAGGCGCCGCAGTTCAGCAAGCGGTAGTCCGGCGCGCATGGCGCGCAGGTACTTCGGCACCGACGGCGTCCGCGGCGTCGTCGGCGAGTTCCTGACGGAGGACCTCGTCGAGCGGCTCGGCCGCGCGGCGACGCTCTGGTCGGGTCGCGGGCGCGTCTTCGTCGGCCGTGACACGCGCGGCTCCGGTCCGGCGCTCGAGGACGCGTTCGCGCGCGGCGTCGTCTCCGCGGGCGGCAACGCCGTCCTGGGCGGCGTGCTCCCGACGCCGGCGGTGGCGCTGCTGCGCCTCGACCTCGGCGTCGTCATCTCCGCCTCGCACAATCCGCCCGAGTACAACGGCGTCAAGTTCTTCGACGCGGAGGGGCAGAAGCTCTCGGACGCGTCGGAGGAGGAGATCGAGGCGCTCCTCGACGCACCGCCCGCCG
>JBLNEO010000184.1:0-24739 GCA_050262775.1 Pseudomonadota bacterium
TCGGCGCGACGGGCCCCTTGTAGGCGACGCGCCCTTCGATGCCCTCGGGCACGAGCTTGTCCACGTCCTCGACGTCGCCCTGGAAGTACCGGTCCTTCGAGAACGAGCGCGCCTTCATCGCGCCGAGCGACCCCATGCCGCGGTACTCCTTGAAGCGCTCGCCCTGCACGACGATGACGTCGCCGGGCGACTCGTCCGTCCCGGCGAGCATCGACCCGAGCATGACGGCGTCGGCACCTGCGGCGAGCGCCTTCGCCACGTCGCCCGAGGAGGTGATCCCGCCGTCCGCGACCACCGGCACGTCGTGGGCCGCGGCCACCCGCGCCACGTCGTACACGGCCGTGATCTGCGGCACGCCGACGCCGGCCACGACGCGCGTCGTGCAGATCGAGCCGGGGCCGATGCCGACCTTGAGCCCGTCGGCGCCCGCGTCGACGAGTGCCTCCGCGGCCTCCGCGGTGGCGATGTTGCCCGCCACCACCTCGACGTCGAACCGGCCCCTGATCGTGCGCACCATCTCGACGACGCCGGCGGAGTGGCCGTGCGCCGTGTCGACGACGAGCACGTCGACCTCCTCGGCGACGAGCGCCTCCGCCCGCTCGAGCGCGTCGGAGCCGACGCCGACGGCCGCACCGACGCGCAGGCGGCCGCGCGCGTCCTTCGTCGCGTGCGGGTAGTCGATCCGCTTCTGGATGTCCTTGACGGTGATCAGCCCGCGGAGGCGGCCCCGGTCGTCGACGACGGGGAGCTTCTCGACCTTGTGCCGGTGGAGGATCTCCTCCGCCTCCTCGATCGTCGTGCCGACCGGCGCGGTGACGAGGTTGCGCGAGGTCATGAGCGCGGAGACGGGCTGGGCCGTGTCGTCCTCGAACCGCAGGTCGCGGTTCGTGAGGATGCCGACGAGCACGCCCTCGGCGTCGACGATCGGCACGCCCGAGACGCGGTACTCCCCCATCAGCGCGAGCGCGCGCGCGACCGGCGCGTCGGGCGGGAGCGTGATCGGCTCCGAGATCATCCCCGCCTCCGACCGCTTGACCTTGTCGACCTGGGCGACCTGCGCCTCGATCGGCAGGTTCCGGTGGACGATGCCGAGGCCGCCCTCCCGGGCGAGCGCGATCGCGAGCCGCGCCTCCGTCACCGTGTCCATCGCGGCCGAGACGATCGGGAGCTCGAGCTCGATCGAGCGCGTGATGCGCGTGCGCGTCGAGACGTCGTTCGGCAGCACGTGCGACTCGCCGGGAACGAGGAGCACGTCGTCGAAGGTGAGTCCCTCCTTCGCGAACTTCCGCTCCAGCGAGAGGAGGCGTTCCAGCTCCGCGCGTCCGACCTGCAGCTCCGTCAAGGAGCGCAGGGTAACAGGGCCCCCGGCGGGGCCTACGAGGCCGCGACCGGGGTGAGCTCGCCGACGCGCACGCTCGTGAGGACGCGGCCGATCTCGCGCAGGTCGACGCGCCCCGCGCCGACCTCCAGCGTGGACGCCGCGCCCGCCGCCACCGCCATGCGAAGCGCCTCGTCGAGTGGGCGCCCGTCCACGCGGGCGGCGAGGAATCCGGCCAGGAGGACGTCGCCCGCGCCGACCGCCGACATCGGCTCGAGCCGCGGCGCCTGCGCGTGCAGACGGCGGATCGCCCGGTCCTCGCGCAGGAGCGCGACGCAGCCGTCGTCTCGCGTGATCAGCACGTTGCGGGGGCCGAGCTCGGCGATCGCGTCGAGCGCCATCGCGAAGTCCTCCTCCTCCATGAACTCCTGCCCGGCGAGCCCCTCGGCCTCGACGACGTTCGGCGAGACGAGGAACGGCTCGGCCTCCGCGCCGAGCCGCAGCGGCATCCCCTCGGAGTCGAGCACGGTCTGCACGCCCTTGCGGTTGAGCTCGCGGATGGCGTCGGCGTAGAAGCCGTCGGCGACGCCGCGCGGCAGCGAGCCCGCGAAGACGACGGCGTCGGCGCCCCGCGAGAGGTAGCGCAGCTTGTCCATCAGGATCGCGAGCTCGTCCGCGGAGACGTGGGGGCCCCACTCGTTGATCTCCGTGTACGTGCCGGTCGTCGGGTCGACGACGGCGGTCGAGGTGCGCGAGTCGTCGGCGATCCGGACGAAGTCGTTGAGGATCGCCTCGGCGGTCAGCTCCTCGACGATGCGCGTCCCGGTCCGGCCGCCGGCGAGTCCGGTGGCGACGACGGGAACGTCGAGCCGCTTGAGCGCACGCGCCACGTTGATCCCCTTGCCGCCGGCGAGCGTCATCCCCTGGCTTGCGCGGTGCCGGTGCCCGAGCTGGACGTTCGGGACCGTCAACGTGCGGTCGATCGCCGCGTTCAGCGTCACGGTGACGATCACGAGAAGAGTCCCCCGACGTTGCGCAGCGTCCGCTTCGCGTACCAGCCGACCTTCGAGAGCGTGCCCGGCGCCGCGACGCCGCGCGCCGCCACGAGCGGGCGCGAGGCCAGGAGCGTGCGCCCGTCGTACACCCGCACCTCGCCCACGCGCTGCCCCTTCCGCACCGGCAGCTCGAGCGACGCGGGGGAGACGACGCGCTCGACGAGCGGCCGCTGCACGCGGACGACGCGGAGCGCGCCGCGCGCGGCGACGAGCGCGACGGGCGCCCTCCCGTACGGGAGCCGGGCACGCGCGTAGACGCGTCCCTCGCGGACGAGCGGGACGACGCGGTACTGGGCGAGCCCCCACGCGAGCAGCTCCGTCAGGTCGCTGTTCCGCGACGACCGGGTCGGGGCGCCGAGGACGGTCGCGTAGACGGTGAGGCCGCGCCCGCGCGCCGCCGCGACCTCCGACCAGCCCGCGGCCGACGTGTGGCCCGTCTTCACCCCGATGAGCCCGGGGAAGCGGCCGAGGAGGTCGTTCCAGGTGAACAGGTTGCGCCCCGCCGCCTCGGCGCTCCGCAGCCGCACGGTCGCGCGGATCGTCGGGTTCTGCATCGCGACGCGCGCGAGCGTCGTCACGTCTCGGGCGCTCGAGACGTGGCCGCGGACGTCGAGACCGTCGGGGCGGACGAAGTGGGTGTCGCGCAGGCCGAGCCGCTCCGCCTTCCGGTTCATCAGCTCCGCGAACGCCGGCACGCTGCCCGCGACGTGGATCGCGAGCGCCGTCGCCGCGTCGTTCGCGCTCTGGATCAGCGCCGCCTCGACGAGGTCGCGCACGGTCACGCGCTCGCCGGGGCGGAGCTCGATCGTCGACTCGCCGACGGCCGCCGCACGGCGGTCGACCACGACGACGTCGTCGGGCCGCGTCCGCTCGAGCGCGACGAGCACGGTCATCAGCTTCGTGATCGACGCGATCGGGACGCGGGCGGAGGCGTCGTGCGCGAGCAGGACCTCTCCCGTCGTGCCGTTCTGCACGAGCCATGCACGGGCGTCCACCTCGGGGGCGGCGGCCGCGGCGGGGGCGGCCAGGACGAGCACCGCGAGGAGGGCGACGAGGCGGAGCCTCACGTGCGCGAAGGCTACTACCGCGTCACGGGACGCGGATCGTCTGGCCGACCTGGAGGTTCGTCGGGTCGACGTCGGGATTGAGCGTCACGAGGGCCTCCACGGACGTCCCGTACTGCGCCGCGATCGACTCGAGCGTGTCGCCCGACTGGATCGTGTAGGTCGCCGCCGGTGCCGACGTCGTCGTCGGTCCGGTGGCGGCCGGCTTCGGCTTGGCCGTGGTCGGCGGTGCCTGCGTCGTCGCGGCGACCGTCGGCGTGGTCGCCGCACCGTCGTCCGACATGGCCGAGCGGACGAGGAGCACGAGCACCGTGACCGCGAGCAGGAACGCTGCCGGTGCCGCGAGGCGCGCGAGCTGCTGCCGGTGGGTCACCAGCCTGCGACGGCCCAGACCTCGCGCGCGAGGCGCTCGGCCTGGGCGCCGGCGGCGTGTCGCCAGTCGTCCTCGCCCGTCTTGTGCCCGGCGTACATCACCGAGCGCGACGCCGTGACGAGCGCGCTCGCCGGTCCGCTCGTGAAGGCGCGCGCCACGTCCGCCGGCGTCGCGCCCTGCGCGCCCACGCCCGGGAGGAGCAGGATGGCCTGCGGCATGAGCCGCCGCGCCTCCCCGACCGCCCGCGGGTGCGTGGCGCCGACGACCGCGCCCACGCTCGAGAGGCCGTGCTCGCCGACGAGCTCCTGGCCCCACTCCTTCACGAGCGCGGCGACCTGGTGCCAGAGCGGCCGCCCGTCGGAGAGCGTCAGGTCCTGGACGTCCGCGCCGCCGGCGTTCGACGTCTTCACGAGGCAGAAGATCCCGGCGCCGCTGCGGCGGCACGCCTGCACGAACGGCTCGACGGCGTCGGAGCCGAGATACGGGTTGACGGTGAGCGCGTCGGCGATGCCCGACTCGAGGTACGCCGCCGCGTAGGCCCGCGCCGTCGAGCCGATGTCGCCGCGCTTCCCGTCGGCGACGACGAGGAGCCCGGCCCGGCGGGCGTAGCCGCACACCTCCTCGAACGCGCGCACGCCCTCCGCCCCGAGCGCCTCGAAGAACGCGAGCTGCGGCTTCACCGCCACCGCATGAGGCGCGACGGCGTCGACGATGCCGCAGCAGAACCGCATGCATGCGCCGGCGGTGTCGGGGTCGCCGCGCAGCTCGACGGGGAGCAGCTCGACCCGCGGGTCGGGCCCGACGACGATCTGCGAGCGCTTGCGCTCGACCCCCTCGGCGAGGCGGTCGGCGAATGCCGCGGTCGCGACGGCCTGCAGCTCCTGCGCCATCGCGCCAAGCGTAACGCCGCCTCAGGCTGCCGCCCGGACGACCTGCGCGAACGGCAGCACCTTCAGCTCGGGCGGCGGACGGCGGAGGAACTGGGCGACGAGGAGCAGCTCGTCCGCGTCCTCCGGCGGCAGCTCGGCGCGCGTCGCGGCGTTGACGCCCGCCTCGAGCTCGAGCCGCGCGCCGCCCCCCGGCGGCAGCGTCCGCGCGGCGGCGACACGCCCCTCCCGGACGAAGAAGGCGCGGGTGAAGCCGTCCTGCGCGGCCGGCGCGAGCAGCACCGCGCTCGTCGAGCGCAGGCGATCGAGCGTCCGCTGTCGCCGCAGCACCGCCTCGAGCGCCTCGAGCCGGTCGCGATGCCGCGCCGCGTCCTCGAAGCGGAGCTCTCGGGCGCACCGCTGCACCCGTGCGCGCGCGGCCGCCAGTGCGGCCTCGGGCCGGTCGTGCTCGCCGAGCGCGCGCGCCGCCAGCCGCGCGCGGTTTCTGGACTGGACGGGGCCGAGCAACGGACCGCCACCCGCGCGCGCGAGCGCGACACGCGCCTCGCTCACGACCCAGGTCGACCCGCGGCGGCGGAGGTAGACACCCTCGCGCTTGCCGCGGCTGTTCGCCGGCGGACGGAGCTCGCGGATCAGCCGCAGCTCCTCCAGCGCCGCCTCGAGCTCGGAGCCGAGCACGCGCCAGTCGATGCGCTCGACCGCGGCGAGCGCTGCCTCGACCGCCGGACGCTGCCGGTCGCTGCGGAAGTACGAGCGCAGGCGCGCACGGAGGTCGCGTGCGCGCCCGACGTAGAGCACGACGCCGTTCGCGTCGCGGAACAGGTAGACGCCGGGCCGCTGCGGCGCGCCGTGCGCGAGCGAGCGCTTCGCGTACACGCGGCGCGCGCGCGGCGCCGACAGCTCCACCAGGTCGGCGACGGTCCGAGCGCCGCGCTCCTGCGCCAGCCCGACGAGCGCGAGCAGGATCTCGGCGGTCGCCTGCGCGTCGGCGAGCGCGCGGTGACAGGGGCGCGCCGACGTGCCGAAGAAGAACGCGAGCGACGCGAGCCCGAACCGCGTCACGCGCCCCTCCAGCAGGCGGCGCGCGAGCGAGACCGTGTCGACGACCGGTGCGGCGAGCCGGCGGCCCGTCAGCCGCGCCACCTCGCGGTCGAGGAAGGCGAGGTCGAACCGCGCGTTGTGCGCGACCAGCACGGCGTCGCCGGCGAACTCGAGGAAGCGCCGCACGGCCCACTGCGCGGACGGCGCCGAACGGAGATCGGTCTCGCGGATCCCCGTGAGGCTCTGGATCGCGACCGGGAGCCGCTCGCCCGGGTTGACGAAGCTCTGCAGCTCGCCGTCGAGCTCGAGCCGGCGGACCCGGACCGCGCCGAGCTCGCAGATCCGCGACCGCACCGGCGACAGGCCCGTCGTCTCGAGGTCGACGACGGCGAACGTCGCGTCCTCGAGGAGGAGGTCGGCGCCCGGCGGCGCCGCGAGCGCGACGCAGCCCGCGCGCCACGCGAGCCGGGCGTCGCCGGTGACGACGTCGTCGAGCAGCTCCCGCGCGAGCCCGGCGGGCGCGGAGGCCAGCGCATAGAGCCGGCGCGCCGCCTCCTCGGCCGGCACGGGCGCACGACGCTCCTCCACGAGCTCGACGAGACGGTCGGCCGAGTCGAACGCCAGCTGCATCGCCGCGCAGCCTAGGCGAACACCTGTTCGTATGCAAGCGCGAGGAGAAGGCCGCCCGGGGGCGGCCTTCGCGGTCCCTCGGTGCGACCGGCGCTACTCCTTGACGGCGCTCTTGAGTGCGCTGCCGGCCGAGAACTTCGGCACGCGCGCGGCCGGGATGTGCACCTTCTGGCCGGGGTTGCGCGGGTTCACGCCTTCCCGCGCGGCGCGCTGCGACGTGGAGAACTTGCCGAAACCGGTGAACGTCACCGCGTCGCCGCTCTTGAGGGTCTCGGTGATCGAGTCGAGGAAGGCGTCGACCGCCTTCGCGGCGTCCCGCGCCGAGAGGCCGCTCTTCTGGGCCACGCGGCCGACGAACTCCTGCTTGGTCATTCCTCTCCTCCTGACGTTGTCACAATCGATCGACGGGAGACCCTAGCACCGGGGCCGGATGTGGCTCAACCAAGCGGCTCAGCGGGGGTTTTGTCAGGCGGCAAGAATCTCACTTGCTCGGAACAGCGGCCACAGCCGCACCGCGCGGCGCGCGAGCGCGTCGACACCGCCTTCCTCGCGGTCGACGACGCAGACCGCGGCGCGCACCTCGAGCTGCGCCTCGCGGAGCGCGTCGACGGCCTCCAGCGCGGCGCCGCCGGAGGTCACGACGTCCTCGACGAGCACGACGTGACGGCCCGGCTCGAACGCCCCCTCGATGCGGTTCGCGGTCCCGTAGCCCTTCGCCTCGCCGCGGACGATCAGGAACGGGAGCCCCGACGCGAGCGACGCCGCGGCCGCGAGCGCGACCGCGCCGAGCTCCGGCCCCGCGAGCAGCTCGACGGCGGGGTCGACCTCCTGCGCCTTCGCCGCGATCAGGCCGCCGAGCTCGCCGAGGAGCTCGGGCCGCGTCTCGAAGCGGTACTTGTCGAGGTAGTACGGCGAGCGCTTCCCCGAGCGCAGGACGAAGTCGCCCTCGAGCAGCGCGTGCCGACGGATCGCGCCGCGCAGCTCGTCGGGCGTCATCCGCGGGCGGCCGCGAGGCCCTCGCGGGCGATGCCGAGGAGCCGGTCGGCGTCGGCGCCGCCGCGCTCGAGCGAGACCATCGAGCCGTCGGCGAAGTAGAGGTCGACGCGCTCCGGGCGCGCGCCGCGGCGGCGGCGGAGGAGCAGCGCGCCCGCCGCAGCGGCGACGAGGCCCGCGACGAGGCTACGACGCCGCACCGGCGCCCTCCTCGTCCGTCTGCTTGCGCCGCCGCCGTGGCTTCGCAGGCTCGGGCTCCGGCTCGTCCTGCGCGAGCGACCGCAGACACGTGCGCAGGTCGTAGAGGACGAGCCCCGTCGTCGGCAGGGGCCCCGTCGCCGCCGCGATCGTGCGATCGCCGTCGCGGACGACGAAGAGGCTGCCCTCGCCCGTCGACGCCTCGACCTGCGCCAGCTCGCGCCCCTCCGTCGTGGGGCCCGATGCGTCGAGGAGGCGCGCGGCCGCGCGCGCGAGCGCCTCGCCGCGCTCGGCCGGCAGCGTCGACGCGAGCGGCTCGCCGCCGACGCCGACGACCACGGCCGCCTCGACCTGCGACGAGATCTCCATCAGGTCGTCCAGGGCCTGCTGCGCGTCCACGGACGGCGACGCTACCACGGCCCCGTCGGGGCCCGTCCGCCAACCTCCCGGCCATACTCCGCGCGTGATCGACAACCTCCACGGGCCGATCGACAAGTTCTTCCGCGACCGGGGGACGCACCTCGCGGCGATGATCGCCTACTTCGCGCTCCTGTCGCTCGTGCCGCTGATCTTCATCGCGCTCGCGGTGCTCGGCGCGTTCGGCCGCGCGGAGGAGTCGAGCTACCTCGTCACCGAGCTGCAGTCGCTCTTCCCCTCGCAGTCGATCGACGACATCGTCCGCGTCGTCCGCGCGATCCAGCGGAACGCCGCCACGCTCGGGATCGTCGGCGCGACCTTCCTGCTCTGGAGCTCGCTCTCGCTCTTCAGCGTGCTCGAGTCGGCGTTCAACATCGTCTACGGCCGGCCGAACCGGTCGTTCCTCCGCGGCAAGCTGCTCGCGAGCGCGCTCCTCGTGATGTCGCTGGTCGTGCTCTTCGCCGGCCTCGTGATGGCGACGTTCGGGTACGCCCTGCTGCGCGACTTCGCGCCCGGCATCGTCTCGAACGACTGGGTGGCGCTCACGCTCTCGCTCGTCGTGTCGACGCTCGCGATCTTCCTCTTCCTGCTCGCGGTCTACTCGCGTCTGACGAACGTCGAGCTCCACTTCCGCGACGTGCTCCCGGGGTCGGCGCTGGCGGCGGTGCTGCTGCAGGCGACCTTCCAGGTGCTGCCGACGTTCTTCCGCCTCTCGGGGGACGCGATCCTGTCGCTCCGCGCGCTCGGGACGCCGGTGCTCCTGCTGATCTGGCTGTACGTGGCCTCGAACGTGATCGTCCTCGGCGCCGAGGTGAACTGGTGGATGAGCCAGGACGACGGATCCTCCGAGGAGGACGAGGCCGCCGGACTGGCCTAGCGGCTTTCCCGCACGTCGGTTCCGGGGCCTCCGCGATGGCGCCGCGCGCCCCGCGCACGACCATGCGCGGCATGGCCACTCTCGCGCTACCCACCAGCCTCGAGATCGCGCAGCGGGCGACGCTGCGTCCGATCGTCGACGTCGCCGCCGAGCTCGGGATCGGCGACGACGAGCTCGAGCCCTACGGCCGCTACAAGGCCAAGGTCTCGCTGAACGTCCTCGACCGCCTCCGCGACCGCCCGGACGGGCGCCTCGTCGCGGTCACCGCGATCACGCCCACGTCCTCCGGCGAGGGCAAGACCACCACCGCCGTCGGCCTGACGCAGGGCCTCGCGCGCCTCGGCGCGCGGCCGCTCGTCGCGCTGCGCGAGCCGTCGCTCGGCCCCGTGTTCGGGATCAAGGGCGGCGCCGCGGGCGGCGGCTACGCGCAGGTCGTCCCGATGGAGGACCTGAACCTCCACTTCACCGGCGACATCCACGCGATCACGTCCGCGAACAACCTGCTCGCGGCCATGGTCGACGCGCACGTCCTGCACGGCCACACCCCCGTGCTCGACCCGCTCTCCATCACCTTCCGCCGCTGCCTCGACATGAACGACCGCTCCCTGCGCCGGATCGTCACCGGCCTCGGCGGCCGGACGAACGGCCTCCCGCGCGAGACGGGCTTCGACATCACCGCGGCGAGCGAGATCATGGCCATCGTCGCCGTCGCCTCCGGCCACGCGGACCTGCGCCGGCGGCTCGGCGCGATCACCGTGGGCCGCACGCCCGAGGGCGAGCGGGTCACCGCCGAGGAGATCGGCGCCGCGGGCGCGATGGCGGTGCTGCTGCGCGAGGCGATGGCGCCGAATCTCGTGCAGACGCTCGAGGGGCAGCCGGCGCTCGTGCACGCCGGCCCCTTCGGGAACATCGCCTCCGGCAACAACTCGCTCGTCGCCGACCTCGTCGGGCTCAAGCTCGCCGAGTACGTCGTGACGGAGAGCGGCTTCGGGTCGGACATGGGCTTCGAGAAGCTGATGGACGTCGTCGCGCCGCTCGCGGGCCTGGCCCCGTCCGCGGTCGTCCTCGTCGCGACCGCGCGAACGATGCGGGCGCACGGGCCGGAGAACCTCGCCCGCCACCTCGAGATCGTGCGCACCTTCGGGCTCGAGCCGGTGGTGGCGGTCAACCGCTTCCCCGGCGACACGTCCTCCGAGATCGCGTGGGCGGAGGACGCCGCACGCGATGCGGGCGCCACCTGGGTGGCGCCGTGCGCCGGGTTCGAGGGCGGAGGCGCGGGCGCCGAGGCGCTCGCAGCCGCGGTCGTCGAGGCGTGCGACCATCCGGCCGCGCCGACCCCCCTCTACTCGCCCGCGGACTCGCTCGAGGTCAAGATCACGGCGGTGGCGCAGCGGGTGTACGGCGCCGCCGACGTCGCGTTCGCCCCGGTGGCGCTGGCCTCGATCGAGCGCCTGACGGCCGAGGGACTGGCGGGGCTGCCGGTCGTGATGGCGAAGACGCACCTCTCGCTGTCGCACGACCAGACGCTCGGCGCATCGCCCCTCGGCTTCACGCTCCCGGTCCGCGACGTCCAGCCGTACACGGGCGCCGGGTGGGTCGTGGCGCTGTGCGGGGACATGCAGACGATGCCGGGTCTCGGGCGCGAGCCGGCGGCGCTCCGCGTCGACCTCGACGCCGAGGGACGGGTCGTCGGGCTGTTCTAGGCGAGCTGCGCCGCGAGCGCCCGCGCCGCGCGCGCACGGTGGGAGTGCGCGCGCTTCCACGCGTTCCCGAGCTCCGCGACCGTCCGCTCCTCGCCGTCGGGCACGAAGATCGGGTCGTAGCCGAAGCCCTCGCTGCCCCGCGGCGCGTGTGCGACGCGGCCCTCGAGCGTCCCCACGCCCACGAACTCCTCCCCGTCGGGCCCGAGCGCCACGAGGTGGCAGACGTAGCGCGCGGAGCGGTCGTCCGTCCCGTCGAGCCGCGCCAGCAGCGCGTCGAGAGGGTCGTCTGCGCCGGCCCACCGCGCCGAGTGGAGACCCGGCTCGCCGCCGAGCGCGTCGACCTCGATCCCGGAGTCCTCGCCCAGCACCCACTCCCCGCGCGCGAGGAGGCGCCCGAACGCCGCCTTCGAGCGGGCGTTGTCGAGGTAGGTCGCGCCCGTCTCGTCCGGGTAGTCCGCCGGGAGCAGCTCGAGCTCCCACCCGGGCAGCGCGGCGCGCAGCTCCTCGAGCTTGTGCGGGTTCGCGGTGGCGACGCGGGCTCTCAGCGCGCCCACTCGACGGACGTCACGCGGTCGACGGCGCCGACGGCGTCGAGGAGCTCGCCGGTCACGTGCGTGCCGCGGACGACGAGCTCCACGGTCCGCCTCGACGGCTCCTCGCCGGTCCGCACGGACTCGATGCGCGCACCGGCGCGCTCCGCGGCGGCGACGACCTCGGCGACCGAGCCGCGGCCGTCGAGCTCGACGACGAGGCGGCGGTCGCCCTCGCCGCGCAGCCCGAGGCTGTGGGCGATGCTCCGGAGCGGCCAGAGGCTGAACAGGGCGAGCGCCGTCGTCACGACCGAGAGGCCGTACATGCCCGCACCGGCGGCGACGCCGATCGCGGCCGTGACCCAGATGGACGCGGCCGTGGTCAGGCCCTTGATGTTGGCGCCGTACTTGATGATCGCGCCGCCGCCGAGGAAGCCGATCCCGGCGACGACGTACGACGCGACGCGCGAGGGGTCGACGACGGCGCCGACGCGCTGCGAGAACGTGAAGTCCGCCCACGCGTAGATCCCGACGAGCATGAAGAGGCACGAGCCGCCGGCGACGAGGATGTGCGTGCGCAGCCCCGCCTCCTGGTCGCGCCGCTCGCGCTCGAGGCCGATCACGCCCGCGAGCGCCCCGGCGAGGAGCAGCCGCAGCGTTCCCTCCCAGAGCGGGAGCTCAGGCAGGCTCGGCTGCAACCGCTTCGTCCTGCTTCGCCGTCAGGAGCCGGATCCCGCGCTCGGAGAGCGCGAGCAGCTCGTCGAGCGACGCGCGGGGGAACGGGTCGCCCTCCGCCGTCGCCTGCACCTCCACGAGGTGCCCGTCACCGGTCATCACGACGTTCATGTCCACCTCTGCCCGCGAGTCCTCGGAGTAGTCGAGGTCGAGCAGGGGCACGCCGTCGACGATGCCGACGGAGACCGCGGCCACGCTGCCCTTGAGCGCGCGCGACAGCCCGAAGCGGTCGAGGGCGCGGTGGAGCGCGACGTACGCCCCCGTGATCGCGGCGCAGCGGGTGCCGCCGTCGGCCTGGAGCACGTCGCAGTCGATCCAGACGGTGCGCTCGCCGAGCGCCTCGTAGTCGACGACGGCGCGCAGGGCGCGCCCGATCAGCCGCTGGATCTCGACGGTCCGGCCGCCTTGCCTCCCACGCGCGGCCTCGCGGTCGACGCGCTCGCTCGTCGAGCCCGGCAGCAGCGAGTACTCCGCGGTCAGCCAGCCGCGGCCCTTGCCGTACATCCACCGCGGCACCGACTCCTGCACCGACGCGGTGCAGAGCACCATCGTGGCTCCCTCGCGGATGAGCGCGTGGCCCGCCGGGTTCTCGACGAAGGCGACGTCGAAGCTGACCGGGCGCAGGTGGTCGGGCCGCCGCCCGTCGGTGCGCGTCACGGCTGCACCATCAGGCGGCGACCCGCTCGAGCTCGGTGAGGGCGACGCGCTCGACCTCGGCGATCGGGAGCTGGAGGAAGCGCGCGCCCATCGCGCGGAACGCCTCGGGCTCCCCCGTCGTGAGGAACCGGTACGCGCCCTCGCGCCCCGTCGAGCGCTCGATGCCCTTTCGCGCGAGCGTCTCGGCGACCTCGCGCGCCGTCTCCTCCGCCGAGAAGACGAGCGTGACCTCCCGGCCGAACACCCGCTGCAGGATCGGACGGATGAGCGGGTAGTGCGTGCAGCCGAGGACGACGGTGTCGCAGTCCGCCTCCTTCAACGGCGCCGCGTACTCGCGCACCGCCGCGACCGTCTCCTCGCCGAACGGGTCGTGGGCCTCGATCAACGGCACGAGCCGCGGGCACGCGACGGGCACGACCTCGACCCCGGCGTCGAGCGCGTGGATCAGCTCCTCGTACCGCCGGCTCGCCACCGTCGCCTGCGTCGCGAGGAGGCCGACGCGGCGGTTCCGCGTCGCCTGCACGGCCGCGTGCGCCTCCGGCGTGATCACGCCGACGACGGGCACGCGCAGCGCCGTCTGCAGCTCCGGCAGCGCGGCGGAGGTCGCGGAGTTGCACGCGACGACGACGAGCTTGACGCCCTGCGCCTCGAGGTAGCCCCCGATCTCGCGCGCGAAGCGCCGGATCTCGCCCAGCGGCCGCGGGCCGTACGGCAGCCGGGCGGCGTCGCCGAGGTAGACGAAGTCCTCGTGCGGCATCGTCACGAGGCACTCGTGCAGGACGGTGAGGCCGCCCATGCCCGAGTCGAAGACGCCGACGGGGCGCTCGTCCATGGCGGCTGATTGTAGGGGTGGCGCCCGGCGGCTACTGTCTGTGCCGGCCGTGGGTCGCAGGCTCCTCGTCGTCACCGTGCTCGCGCTCGCCCTCCCGGCGACGGCCTCGGCGTTCACGAAGACCGACGCCACGGTGACGATGAGCGACGGCGTCGGGATCGCGACGACGCTCTACCTCCCCGACGGCGCCGCGCCCGCCGGAGGCTGGCCGGCGATCGTGATGGCGCACGGCCTCGGCGGCGACCGGCAGGGGATGAACGCGCTCGCGGAGCAGCTCTACGTGCCGCGCGGCTACGCCGTGCTCACGTACGACGCACGCGGCCACGGCGCCTCGGGCGGCGTCGTCGACGTCGACGGGCCTGCCGAGATCGCCGACCTCACCGTCCTCTACGAGCGCCTCCGCGCACGGCCCGACGTGAAGGACGACGCGGTCGGCGGCTGGGGGATCTCCTACGGGGGCGGCGCGATGCTGCGCTCGGCGGGGGAGGGCGTGCCCTGGGCGGCCCTGACCCTGTACGAGACCTGGAGCGACCTCTACAGCGCGCTCTTCCCGCAGAACCTCCCGAAGTCGGGGATCATCCTCGGCTTCCTCTCGTCGATCACGCGACCGTCGCCGCTGATCGCCTCCGTCCGGGACGCCGCCGTGAGCGGCACCAACCTGGCGGCGCTGCGCGAGGCGTCGGCGGCGCGCTCGTCGCGGCAGCTCCTCGGGAAGGTCTCGATCCCGACGTTCTGGGCGCAGGGGAAGCGCGACTACGCCTTCGACCTCGAGCAGGCGACCGCCGCCTTCCGGCTGCTGAAGGGGCCCAAGCGCCTCTGGCTCGGGAACCTCGGACACGCGCCCTCGACGTTCACCTCCGACGACTTCCCGACGTTCACGGCGCGCGGCGCGGCGTGGTACGACCGCTTCCTCAAGGGGACGCCGAACGGGATCGACACGGGGCCGAACGTCGAGGTCGCGCCGACGCCCTTCCGCGAGGTCGCCGTGCGCCGGTTCACGGGGCTGCCCCCGACGCGCAGCTACGCCCTGCGGCCGGCGTTCCGCGCACGGACGATCGCCGCCCAGGGGAAGGTCGTCGTCTCGACGTTCCGGCTCCCCCGCGCCGCCGAGCTGTTCGGCGCCCCGACGGTGAACGTCACCGCCGTCGCCGTCGGCTCGTGGCCGCAGCTCGTCGCGGTGCTCTCGTCGGGGAACCGGGTGCTGGCGACGGGCGGTGTGCCGACGCCGCAGCTCGGCCCGCGTCCGCGGAAGCTGACGATCCGGCTCTCGGCGTGGGCGGCGCCGATCGCGAGGGGCGCACCGCTCACGCTCACGCTGGCGCAGACCTCGACTGCGCAGAGCTCCTCGACGCCGGTCTACCTGCTCGCGAAGCCCGCCGGCCGCCTGACGGTACGGGCCCTCTCGGTCAACGTTCCGACGCTACGGTGAGACGGCTCGCGCTCGTCCTGGCCGCGGCGCTCGCCGCCGTTCCCGCCGCCGGCGCGCGGCCCGACGCGCCCGCCGCCGATCCGGGCGTCACCTCGACGTCGATCAAGCTCGGCGCGACGATGCCGCTCTCGGGCCCGGCCGTCCTCTTCGGCGCGCGCGGGCCCGGCGCGAACGCCTACTTCCGCCACGTCAACGCGCAGGGCGGCGTCAACGGCCGCACGATCGAGTTCGTGATCCGCGACGACGCCTACGACCCGGCGCGCACGATCACGGAGACGCGGCGCCTCGTGCAGGAGGACGGCGTCTTCGCGCTCTTCGGCTCCGTCGGCACGGCGAACAACCTCGCCGTGCGTCCGATGCTGAACGCGATGAAGGTGCCGCAGCTCTTCGTCGGCGACGGCTCGTTCGCGCTCTCCGGCAAGCCGAGCGCGGCGCCGTGGACGATGGGCTACCTCCCGAGCTACGTCGGGGAGGGCGCGATCTACGGCCGGAACGTGAAGCGGACGCGCCCGCGCGCGCGGATCGCCGTGCTCGCGGAGGACAGCCCCCTCGGGTCGGACCTCCTCGCCGGGCTGAAGCGCGGGCTCGGCAAGAGCGGCGCGAAGATCGTCGCCGTCCAGACGCACGATCCGGCGGCCGTCGACGTCGCCTCGCAGATCGCCGAGCTCCGCGCGTCGAAGGCCGACACGCTGATGCTGTTCACGACGCCGCTCTTCTTCATCCGCGGCGCGATCGCGGTCAACAAGCTCGGCTGGAAGCCGCAGCTCTACGTCAACTCGATCTCCATCGAGCCGTCCGTGATGCGGACGGCCGCCGCGAGCGCGCCCCGCGTCGTCCAGGACGCGATCTCCATGGTCTGGCTGAAGGACCCGACGAACCCGCGCTGGGCGAAGGACAAGGGCGTGCGGCTCTACCGCCGGCTGATGGCGCGGTACTGCGGCGGGTGCCGCGTCGGCGACGTCTACCACTACGCGGGGATGGCCTTCGCGTACACGATGGTCGACGCGCTGAGGCGGTCCGGTCGCAACCTCACCCGCGCCTCGCTGCTCCGGGCGGCGACGCACCTGAACGAGACGGACAACCCGTTCCTGCTTCCTGGCGTGGTCGTGAGGACGACGCCGACGCGCTACTTCCCGATCGCGAAGGCGCAGCTCTACCGCTACCGGAAGGGCCGGTGGCAGCCGTTCAGCGGGCTCCTCGGCGCGACCGGCTGACGCGTAAGCCCCGTGTAAGGGGTCTCCGGGTGGAACGGCATTTGGCCTAGCATCACGCCGGCCACACAGTTCCCTTCGCACAGACGTTGGGGTCGTGGGAGGCTCTGTGCCTCCCGTCTTTTCCGGAAAGGAAGAACCGATGAAGCCATTCCTCCGCGTGCTCGTCGTGTCCGCGGTCGGCGTCTCCGCGCTCGCGCTGACCGGCTCGGCGCTGGCGGCGTTCACGACACCGAAGCTCTCGATCACGAACACCGCCGCCGGCCTCACCGTCGGGTACACACAGGTGAAGGACGACGACGCGCTCAACCGGCTGACGATCTACATGCCGACGGGGTACGCCGCGTCGCTCGCGGCCGCGCCCGGGAGCACGGTCGGGAGCGTGACGTCGGTCGTCCAGGCGAACGCGATCAGCGCCGACGCCCTGGTGCCGCTGAACGGCACGATCCGCGTCGACAGCCCGACGGCGGCCACGCACAACGAGCCGTTGGACGTCGCGTGCCGGGGCGGGGTCGCGGCGAACGCGGTGTGGGTGCTCGTCCTGCAGTCGCCGACCGGGCCGCTCGAGGTGCCGGTGTACGTGATCGCGATCACGTCGGGACCGGAGGCCGCCTTCGCATCCGGGAAGCTCGTGCTCTGCCTCCCGTCGCCGTACATCCCCACGTCCGCGGGCGGTGCGGCCCTCGGCGCGAAGGTGATCAACGCGCAGATGACGATCCAGGGCGTCTTCACGGCGCCGACGGCGGCGGGCGAGTACCGCTGGCGCGGGATCGCGACGCCGTACACGGTCGGATCGGGAGCGCCGAACGCCGTCGGAACGGTCGAGCTGCAGGCCACGCAGGCCGTTCCGGGCGGCCGCGTCTCGATCGCCTCGCGACGGCGGGGCAAGACCGTCACGATCAGCGGCCGCGTGACCTCCGGCGGGAGCTCCGTCGCGGGCGCGCCGGTGCAGATCTTCCGCGGTGCACGCGTCGTGAAGACGGTGCGCACCTCCGCGAGCGGCGCCTACAGCTACACCGTGCGCCTGCGGAGGGGCGGGTACACGTTCAGCGCCCGTGCGACCGTCCCGGCACGCGATCTCGGCGCGGCGGGATGCGCGACCGCGATCTCGGCCGCACCATGCATCGACGCGACGGCGAGCGGGTTCCGCGCCCAGAGCGCGGTGGTCCGCGTCCGCGTCCGGTAGGTCGCGCCGTCTCCGTGCTGCGAGGGGCCGCTCCGGCGGCCCCTCGCCGTATCGTGGCCGCGTGCCGGCGACGATCCGCATCGGGACGTGCAGCTGGGCCGACGAGGGCCTCCTGCGCGACTGGTACCCGCGCGGCGTGTCGTCCGCGGACGCGCGGCTGCGCTACTACGCCGAACGCTTCGACGTCGTCGAGGTCGACTCGCCGTTCTACCGCCTCCCCGCGCCCGAGACCGCGGCGCGGTGGGCGGAGCGGACGCCTCCGGGCTTCCGGTTCCACGCGAAGGCGAGCGGCGAGCTCACCGGGCACCGCGACGGGGCGGGGCCCGAGACCGAGGTCGCGCGCTTCCGCGAGGCCCTGGCACCGCTGGAGGCGGCGGGGAAGCTCCGCGGCGTCCTCCTCCAGTACCACCCGTCGGTGACGAGGACCCGTGCGGCGATGGAGCTCCTCGCGGCGATGCGCGATCTGCTCGCGCCGCTCGTGCCGCTCGTCGAGTTCCGGCACCGCTCGTGGCTCGACCCCGGCGAGGCGCAGGGCACGCTCGCCTTCCTCCGCCGTCACGGGCTCGCGTTCGTCTCCGTCGACTCGCCGGCGGTCGAGGCGGCGAACGTGATGCCGCGGCTCGCGGCGGCGACGACCGGCGTCGCCGTCGTCCGCTTCCACGGCCGCAACGCCGCCACGTGGAACCTCCGCGGCGCGCGCGCGTCCTGGGAGCGCTTCGACTGGGCCTACGCGCGCGAGGAGCTCGCGGAGTGGGTCGAGCCGCTCGCGGGTCTCGCGTCGGAGGCCGACGAGGTCTACGCGCTCTTCAACACCAACAGGGGCGACCAGGCGCCCCGGAACGCGGCGCTGCTGCGCGGGCTGCTCGACGAGGCGGGACTCCCGGCGACCGGCGCCGACGAGCCCGCGCCCGCGACGCTCTTCTGACGCCTCGTTCACCCGCACGACGCCGCCCGTCGTGAAACTGGCACCCTCTCTGACGTGTACGTCACCGTCACGACGACCGACACGACCGGCGAGCCGGTCGAGAACGCGCCGATCGTGGCGGAGGAGATGGAGCGCTGGCTCCGCGAGATGGACGGCTTCGAGGGATTCCTCGTGCTCGCGCGAGAGGGGAAGGCGCTCGGGCTCGCGTTCTGGCAGAGCCGTGAGGTGGCCGAGCGCCACCAGCTCGCGCGGACGGAGTTCCGCGAGCGGATGCTCGCGATCGCGGGCGTGCAGATCGAGGACGTCGTCGACTACGAGGTGGCGTTCGCGCGGCTCGGGCCCGGACTGATCGCCGCCGCGAGCACCTAGCGCGGGCTCGACCGACGTCCCCGCACCTCACCGACCGCGTCGCTCGCCCTCGACCGGGAGCGCCGGGTCGGCGCTCCACGCGTGCCACGAGCCGGCGTAGTTGCGCGCGCCGTAGCCCGCCGCCTGCAGGCGCGCCGCCGCCATCGCGGAGCGGTGGCCGGAGTGGCAGTAGGTGACGACCTCGACGTCCGCCGGATCGCCCAGCCGCTCGCGGAGCTCCTCGTCGCCGAGCTCGATCAGCTCACTCACCTCGAGATGGCGCGCGCCCGGGAGGTGGCCGTGCCGCGCGTCGCACGGGTAGCCGGCGGCGCCCTCGTACTCCTGGGGCGTCCGGACGTCGACGAGGACGAGCCGCGGATCGTCGAGGCGCTCGGCGAGCTCGTCGGTGGTGATGTCGGTCACGTGCGCTCCACGTGGATCGCGCCGGGGAGCGACTGCGCCTCCGGGTAGCCGCGGTCGACGTCGGCGATGCCCATCGTCGCCGCGATCGCCGTCGCGATCTCGGTGGGCGGCGGCAGCTCCGCCGGGTCCTTGCCGTGCACGGCCGCCGCACGGACGGCGCCCGGCTCGGCGCCCGTGAGTCGCGCGACGACGGTCGGGTTGGCCGCGAGCGCGACGACGTCCCCCGGCGGCAGCCCGCCGTAGTACTCCTGCACCGACAGGTACTCGTCCATGACGCGGCCGCGCTCGAGGAGCGTGAAGCGGACGACCGACTCCTCCTCGACGCCGATCGCGAGCGTGACGGCCCCGAGCCGGTCGGAGAGCTCGCGCGCGAGCCGCGCGAGCTGCTTCGGGTCGCGGTCGGTCGCGTCGTCGTAGACGGCGATCCACCCGTTGCGCGGCGGCAGGATCACGGACCCGCGCGAGCGCCCCGGCAGCCGCGGGACGAACTGGCGCACCGCCCGGTCGACCGCCGGCAGGTCGTCGGACTGCACGTGGATGGAGCCGAAGCTCCGGCCCGCCGCCGCGTGACCGAGGCGCTGCTCGACCTCCGCGCGCGGCGCCGCCAGCGCCGCCGTGTGCTCGTGGAAGCCCCAGCGCGCGTACGCCGCGCGCGCCGGCGCATTGTCGCTGACGACCTCGAGGTCGACGTACTCGACGTCGGGGAACGCGGCCAGCACCTCCCGCATCAGGGCCGCGGCGATCCCCCGCCGCCGCGCGTCCGGGACGACGTACAGGTCGCTCAGGTAGGCGACGCGCGGCGTTCGCGCGCGGGCGAGCGCGTAGCCGACCGGTCGCCCCTCCTCCTCCGCGAGCAGCGCCACGTGCCCCCGGACGATGTCCGCGATCTCGCGGAGTTCCTGCTCCGCGTCGGCGTCGACGTGCGGCGGGGGCGGGATCTCTCGCACGAACGCGCGCCAGAGCTCGCCGAGGGTCTCGACGTCGGACTCGGTCGCGCGGCGGACGGTGGTCACGGCACTCGGAGTCCTAGCAGGAGGTAGTGCGCCGAGAGGTTCTGGAACGGGTGGAACCGGGCGCCGGCCGCCCGCGCGTCGGCGTCGCCGAGGAAGTGCTCGACCGCCTTGCGGACGCCGAGGTCGCCCGCGGGCCAGGCGTGCGGCCGCCCGAGGTGCCGGGCGAGGAACCACTCCGCGCTCCACTCGCCGAGCCCGCGCTCGGCCGTGATCCTCGCGATCACCTCGTCGTCGGCGAGCACGGCCAGCGCGTCGAGGTCGAGGTCGCCCCGCGCGAGCCCCACGACGTACTCGGCCTTGCGCCGCGAGAAGCCGACGGCCACCACCTCCGCCTCGGTCGCCGCGGCCAGGCGCTCCCGCGTCGGGAACGCGAACGCGTCCTCGTGGCGGACGCCGAAGCGCTCGATCAGCCGGTTGCGGATCGCGAACGCGGAGAAGAGCGACACCTGCTGCGCGGTGATCGACGTGACGAGGGCCTCCCACGGGTCGGGCACGAGCGGGGGGCGGAAGCCGCGCAGGCGCAGCTCGACCGGCGCGAGGACGCTGTCGGCGGCGGCGAAGGCGCGGAACGCGTCGAGGTCGAACGAGACGCCGAGCAGGCGCTCGACCCGCGGCCGGATCGCGTCGTCGAGCGGCTCGACCTCCACCCCGCCCGGCGCCGCCGCGATCCGGACCTCGCGTCCGTCGAGCACGCGGTGGAGGACGCCGTCGTCCCAGAGGTTGGCGAGGTCGGGCCCGAACGCGCGGAAGCGCTCGGTCGAGAGCGCGAAGCTGTACGGCTGCGGCAGCCCGAGCACGGCCACGCGCCGACCCTAGAGGCCGGCGCGCAGCCGTGCAGGCGCCTCAGTTCCCGCAGGGTGCGACGTTGCGCCAGTTGGGCACGACGTCGTTCACCGCCTGCGTCCCGCCGGCGCCGTACGCGAGCGTGAGCTGCCGGTTGGCGACCTCGCCGCAACCGGCGTCCTTCTCGACGTAGTCCCACGAGCCGAGCGCGTACTTGTACTCGAGCTGCGTGGCCTCGCGGCCCGTCAGCGTGATGCGCCAGTGCGTCGCGTCCACACGCGCGAGTGCGACGCCGGCCGGGTTCCACTCGGGCAGGCCGCCGTCGAGCCGGTTCAGCGTCCCCGCGATGTACACCGAGCGGCCCGTGGCGTCGGTCGCGGCGGGCACCTCCACCGTGAACGTCACGGAGACCGTGCGCAGGTCGGCCACGGCGGTGACCGGGTCGGACGGAGCAGACCGGTTGAACGACGTGTCGACCGAGCGGACGGCGTAGGCGTACGTCGCCCCCTGCTCCACGCCGACGTCCGTGAAGGTCGTGCCCGTCACGCGACCGACCAGCTGCCCGTCGCGGAGCACCTCGTAGCCGTAGAGCGAGGCGTCGCCGCCGACCGCCGTCCACGCGAGGTCGATGCCCGCCGGCGAGGCGGAGACGACGTGGAGCCCCGTCGGCGTCGCCGGTGCCGTCGTGTCGGCGGAGGCGGAGACGACGAGGTCGCCCGCCTGCGCGGCGCTGTAGCCGTTCGGGATCCCGTCGAGGTCGGCGACGATCCAGCTCCGGCCGCCGGTCGTCGAGTACCGGTACGCGTAGTCGTACCGTCCGACCGCCTCCGGCAGGAGCGTCGCGACGAACTCGTCGTTGTTGCCGACGTCGGTGTTGAACGCGGCGTCGACCCACCTCCACGACGACGACGCGGGATCGCTCCCGTCGGGCCCGTACCCGAGCTGCGCACGCAGCGACGGCGTCGGCCCCGGCTGGTTCGTGGCCCCGTCGATCCAGACCTGACCGTAGATCGACGGCGTCGCGTCGACGGCCGAGATGGTGTGCGCGATCGACGGCGGCCACTGGAGGTTCGCCCACCCGATCGTCAGGTGCGGCAGCGCCTCGACCTCGTTCGACGGGTCGCTCACGTTGCCGACGTCGTCGCGCGCACGGACGACGTAGTGGAGGAGGGTCGCGTTCCGCCGGCCGGTGTCGGTGAAGGTCGTGCCGGTGAGCGGCGCGTCGTTCGCCTTGACCCAGCCGCCGCCCGAGACCGGGCTCCGGTAGACGTCGTAGCCCGCCGCCCCGGCGACCGAGTCCCACGCGAGGCCGACGGTGCCGTTCCCCTCCATCGTGACGCGGAGCCGCGCGGGCGCCGCCGGCGGGTCGAGGTCGACGCCCTTCGCGACGAGGATCGCCCCCGAGAGCGGGCCCAGCTCCACGGTCGCGCCGTCCGCCGAGGCGGTGCCGACGGCGTAGCCGAGCGCGAACGGCGTCGCCGCGGGCACGAAGCCGGCGAGCGGCACCGCGACGGTCCGCGCCGACCCGCTGCGGTTGACCACGACGATCGCGGCCTGCGAGGCGGTCTTGCGTCCGAACGCGACGGTGCCGGCGTCGTCGTCGGCGAGCAGGACGTCGAACGAGCCGTCGCGCAGCGCGGCCGTGCCGCGGCGGAGCGCCGTGAGGGCGCGGTAGTGCGCGAGCAGCGACGTGTCCCGCGCGCCGCCCGTCTCGGGCCAGGGCATCGTGCGCCGGTCGTCGGGGTCGTCGTCGCCGGTGACGCCGACCTCGTCGCCGTAGTACACCGTCGGCGCGCCCGCGACGCCGAACTGCAGCAGCGACGCGAGCCGCACGCGGCGCTTGCCGCCCGCGACGTTCGACGCGGTCGCCTCCTTCTCCGCACGCGTCTCCGCACCGGGCGTCAGCGTCCAGAGCAGCCGCTCCGTGTCGTGGCTATCCAGGAGGTTCATGGCCGAGAAGTACGCCGCGTCGGCGTAGTCCTCGCGGATCGACGCGAGCCGCGACGCGAACTCCGACGGCGCGAGCTGCCGGCCGCTGTCGGGGAAGCCCTTCGAGTCGAAGCCCTGCGGCGCGAGCAGCCCGACCACCGCGTCCCGCAGCCGGTAGTTCATCGTCGTGTCGAGCCGGTCGCCGCGCAGCATCCGCAGGAGCGTCGTGTCCTTGCCCCACGTCTCGCTGATCGTGAGCGCATCCGGCCGCGCCGCCTTCACGGTCTGGCGGATCCGCTCCCAGTAGCCGTTCGGGAACGAGGGGTCGCCGGAGACGTCCATGCGCCACCCCCCGGCCCCGCGCTCGAGCCAGAGGCGCGCCACGGCGTTGAACTCGTCCTGCACGGTCGGGTTCGACTTCGCCAGCACCGGGATCGAGTCGAAGCCGAACCAGCCGGTGTAGTCGCCCGTCCCGCACGGGACGTTCGACGACGAGAACTCGAACCACGTCCGGAACGGCGAGGCGGTCGACTCGCACGCGCCGACGGTGGCGAACCGGTGGTAGCGGTCGAACGGCGGGCTGTCGGAGCTCATGTGGTTGAAGACGCCGTCGAGGAGCACGCGGATCCCCCGCTCGCGCGCCTGCTTCACGAGCAGCCCGAACTCGTCGAGGTCGCCGAGCCACGGGTCGACCCTCCTGTAGTCGACGGTGTCGTAGCGGTGGTTGGAGTTGGCCTCGAAGATCGGGTTGAGGTAGATCGCCGTCACCCCGAGCTCCTGGAGGTAGTCGAGCTTCTGCCGCACGCCCTTCAGGTCGCCGCCGAAGTAGTCCCGGCCGTTCGGGCTCTCGCCGCACGGCGTCGACGTCGCGTAGTTGCGGCAGTAGCCCTCCGGCAGGTCGCCCCACTGCTTCTGCGTCGAGGCGAGCGACCCGTAGCGGACGGTGCCGACCGGCGGGTCGTTCTTCCCGTCGGCGTTCTTGAAGCGGTCGGGGAAGATCTGGTAGATCACCGCGTCCCGCGCCCACGCCGGCGCGCGGAACCCGGGCTCGTACACCGTCAGCGCGAAGCTGCGGTCGACGGGGTCGTCGCTCGTGGCGCCGAGGCCGCCGTCGAGCGCGGCCGTGTCGTCCGCGTAGTAGTCGGTGTCGGTGCCGTCCGAGACCACGAAGCGGTACCAGAGGTTGTTCGGCTGCGCGTTCGGGAGCTCGACCTCCCAGAAGTCGCACGTCTTCGAGCCGAGGCCCGCCTGGTAGCACGAGACGTCCTCCGCGGCGAGGTGCAGCGGCAGGAGCCGCTGCTCGTTCGCGTTCACGTCGAACACGCGCGCCCGCACGGAGGTGACGTCGCCGTGGAAGGTGCGCAACCGGAGCAGCACCGGCGTCCCCGCGGGGACGGCGCCGCCCGGCGTCCGGTAGAGGAGGTCGCGCGAGTCGTGGCGCAGGCCGTCCCACTGCACGTTGTCGTCGTGGCCCTGCCCGGCCGGCGGCGTCACCGCCACCGTCAGGACGTGCGTCGAGGCCACGTACGAGAAGGCGACGGTCGAGCCCGCGGTCGGCACGGTGAAGGCGATGTTCGCGCCGTCGCGGACGCCGCCCTGGCCGTAGTTCTCGCTCCACGACTGGTCGATCGCGGCCTTCACCTCGTAGGCGCCGGGCGGCAGCGCGGTGGTCGACCGCGTGTAGCGCCCGTCGCCGTCGGGGTCCTGCAGCCACGAGCGGAGGCAGTCGGGCATCCAGTCGCCCGGGCATCCGAGCTCGGACTGGAAGCTGCCCGGCGCGGTCACGATGGTCGAGCTCACCGAGTCGGCGACCCAGTGCGTCTCGTGGTCGTAGAGGAACGTCACGCTGCGGCCCGACGGCAGCGCGAGCGGGATGTTGGCCCCGTCCTGCGTCGCATGGAGGCCGTAGTTCTCCGTCCACGAGCCGTTGAGCGCGGCCTTGTACTCGTACGAGCCGGCGGGCAGCGAGAACGTCGCCTGCCACACGGCGTCGGCTGCGTCGAACGCGAGCGCGCTCGCGCCGCAGGCCGGATCCCAGTCGCCCGCACAGCCGAGCTCCGACTGCAGCGAGCCTGCGATCGTCACGCCCGTCGGCGGCGGCGTGTGCGATCCGAGCGCCGACGGCACGGTGAGGAGCAGCGCGGCGCCCGCCGCGAGCCCCAAGAGCCTGCCCTTCATCACG
>JBLNEO010000185.1:0-5641 GCA_050262775.1 Pseudomonadota bacterium
GGCACGCGCTCGTCGAGCATCCCGTCCTCCTCGAGCACCCGCACGTCGTCCTCGAGCGCGGCGTTCGCCGCCTCGAGGCAGTCCTCGAGCTCGAACCCCTCGAAGAGGTAGTCGTCCGGGCGCGGCTCGTCGCTCTCGCGGTGCTGCGGGTTGACGGCACGCCCCACTGCCCAGAGCGCCCCGGGCTTCCGCTCGATCCACAGCACGATGTGCTCGTCGGCGCCCGCGTCGTCGACCCCGCGCAGGACACGCTCGGCGAACCGACCCGAGGTGTCGAGCTTCTTCACAGCGCCAATATAATCGCCCTCGTGGGCCGCCTCTCCGACCTGTTTCGGAATCCGTTCAGCTTCCTCTTCCAGCGCTCGAGCCAGGAGGAGCGCCTCGCGGCCTACGTGATCCGCGAGCACGAGCGCGGCCGCTCGCTCGACGAGATCCTCAACGACCGCTACCTCGTCAACCGCACGACGCCGGCGCAGCGCGCACGGCTGCTCGACCGGCCCGAGGTGATCCGGGCGATCGGCGACGAGACGATCGAGTCGGCCCGCTCGACCCTCGCATCCGCGACCTAGAGCTCCTGCCCGACGCCCCGCTCGCGCGCCCGCTCGAGCGCGAACGCCCCGAGCGCCACGTCCCAGGCCGCGAGCCCGTTCGACTTGAAGACGACCAGGTCGTCGTCGGACGCGCGCCCCTCGACGGCCCCGACGACCACGTCGTGGAGCTCGTGCACCTCCTGCCAGTCGAGGACGCCCTGCGCGACCGGGTCGATCAGGTCGCCCGACTCGAGCCGCGCGTCCGCGACGGAGTCGCAGCACACGAACGCGGCGCGCTCGACGGTGACCGAGTCCAGCTCGCGCCGCGACGGCTCGTTTGCACCGACGGCGCAGACGAGGGCACCGTCGCGCAGCCACTCGCCGCGCAGCACCGGATCCCTCGACGTCGTGACCGTCACGACCACGTCCGCGGCAGCGGGGTCGTCCGGGCCGTCGCCGGGCTCTGCACCGGTGGCGGCGCAGAACGCCGCGAGCGACGCGGGCGTCCGGCAGTAGGCGACGACGCGCTCGATCGTCGGCACGGCGGCGCGGATGCACGCGACCTGCGTCTCCGCCTGCCGCCCGCAGCCGACCACGCCCAGCGTGGTCGCACCGGCACGGGCGAGGTGCTTCGCGGCCACGCCACTGGCCGCGCCCGTTCGCAGCCGCCCGAGCAGGTCCGCCTCGATCACGGCGGCGAGGGTCCCCGCGCTCGTGTCGAAGAGGACGACGACGAACGGCGTCCCCTGCGGCGTCGCGGCGTACGTCTTGACGCCGGCGTACCCGAGCTCCGCGTCGACGGCGGACATGACCGCGAGCGCGCCCGCCTCGAGGGGGAAGCGCCGCCGCGGCTCGTTGGCGAGCGTCCTGCGCGCGAGCCGCTCGAACGACGCCTCGACCGGGGCGAGGGCGTCCTCCGGCGCGACGAGCGCCGCGACGTCCGCCTCCGTCAGGTAGCACGTCACCGTGGGATGAAGCTGACCGTGCCGTTGGGCTCGAGCACGGCCCACTTCGCCTTGTCCAGCGACTCGAGGCCCTGCTGCCGCGCCTCCGCGGCGAGCTCCTCGACCGTCATCCGGTTCCGCCGCAGGTTCCGCTCGATCGCCTCGCCGTCCTGGAGCACGATGATCGGCTCGCCGGCGAGCGCCGGCCGGATCCAGGGCACCCGGAAGTCGGCGTAGGCGACGAAGACGGTCATCAGCGCGACGGTGCCGGCGGCGAGCACGAGGCCGGTGACCGAGAAGTCGTTCTGCGTCACGCCCTGCTGGACGAGGTCGCCGATCATCACCAGCAGGATCAGGTCGAACGGCTCCATCGAGGAGAGCTCGCGCCGCCCGACGATGCGCGTCAGGAAGAAGACGAAGAGGAAGCCGAACGCGGCGCGGAGGACGATGTCCATGGACGCTCCCTAGGGCCAGACCGTCACGCGGCGGTCGACGTGGGCGAGGAGGGTCTGACCGTCGTAGAGGTCGACGTCGGCGCTCCGGCGGCCGATCTCGGTGGGGTTGACCTGGAAGTGGAAGAAGGCGGTGTACCGGCTGCCGGCCGGGATGTGCCCGAGGTCGAACGCGAGCCGCCCGTCGCGGCTCGCCTCCCCGACCGGCGCGGGCTCGACCGTGTTGAGCGTGATCCCCTCGAGCCAGCCGGGGTCGAGGACGAGCGTCGCCTCCTCGATGTCGCTGCGCGCCTCGATCGTGAACCGCGACATGAAGATCAGCCCGGACCGCAGCGTCGTCGGCGCGTACACCTCGAAGTGCGCCTGCGGGACGGTCACCGCCTTCGTCGACGGCCGCTGCCCGAAGACGTTGAGCAGCCCGCCGACGAGCAGGAGGGCGAGCAGGAGGAGGAGCACCCTCCTCGTCCACGGGCGCCGCTCGAGCCCCTCGAGGTCCCGGTTGCGCTTGAGCGTGAGAAACTCCGGAGCCCCGGCCACCCGGACCGATTCGGCGAGCGGCTACACTTCCCCTCCCCGCGCGCCCGTAGCTCAGGGGATAGAGCGCAGCCCTGCGGAGGCTGAGGTCAGAGGTTCGAATCCTCTCGGGCGCACCTCGCGATGCGTCCCGCGACGCGGAGCTCGGCGTCGTCGCCCACCTCACGGCGCACGTACGCCAGCGCGACGACGCCGTCGTCCTCGCGGACGGCGCTCGTCACCCGGCCGACGACCTTGTCGCCGAGCATGACTTCGGCGTCGTAGGCCGGGAGCTCGTCGCCGTCGAGCTCGAGCACCCGCAGCCCGCGATTCGCCTTGCCGCGGTAGTGGAGGCGCGCGATCGGCTCCTGCCCGGGGTAGCACCCCTTCGCGAAGCTGACGTGCGTCTCGGTCAGCCCGGCCTCCGCAGGGAGCACGCGGTCGTCGAGCTCGCGGCCCCAGCGCGGCGTCCGCGCGCGAATCCGCAGCCGCTCGACCTCGCCGTCGCCCAGCACCGGCAGGTCGCCGGGGGCCGGCGCGTCGAGCACCTCGACCGCCGGGACGCCGAGCTCCCCCGTCGGCACCCCGCCGTCCCCCGTGCCGACGAGCAGGAACGAGGTGTGCTCCTCCGGCTCGATCTCGCACCGCGCCGCGAACCGCATTCGCACGAGCTCCCGCCGCACGACCTCGCCCAGCTCCGGCTCGGTCAGGAGCAGGAAGTCGTCGTGGCCCCGACGGAGCACGCGCAGCGGCGCGATCAGCCGCGCCTTCGCCGTGAGGAGCAGCGCGTCGCACGCCTCGCCGGGGCCGAGCGCGGCGACGTCGTTCGAGAGCATCCGCTGCAGGTAGTCCTCGGCGTGCGGCCCGGCCACACGCAGGAAGGCGCGCGGACGGGCGGCGACCGCCGGGGAGGTCACGGAAGGCACGCTGGCTAGTGTAGGGACGCGATGCCGCTCTTCCGCTCGAAGGCCGAGGACAAGGTGCGGGCGGCCGGCTACGACCCGGCACGACTGCCGCCGGGGCAGTACCTCACCGACAAGTGGCCCGTCCTCCATGCGGGCTCCGTGCCCGACACCGACCTCGCGACGTGGGACTTCCGCATCTGGGGCGAGGTCGACGAGCCGCTGAGGCTGACGTGGGAGCAGTTCGAGGCGCTGCCGCGGACCGAGCACGTGCAGGACATCCACTGCGTCACGCGCTGGAGCCGCTTCGACGCGTCGTTCCGCGGCGTCCACTGGCGCGACCTGGCACCGCTCGTCCGGCCGAAGCCGAGCGCACGCTTCGCGATCGCGCACGCCGAGCAGGGCTTCACGGCGAACGTCCCGCTCGCCTCGCTCGAGGACGACCTCGCGCTGCTCGCGACGGAGGCAGACGGCGCGCCGCTGACGCCCGAGCACGGCTGGCCGCTGCGCCTCGTGATCCCGGGGAAGTACTTCTGGAAGAGCGCGAAGTGGCTGCGGGGGATCGAGCTCCGCGCCGCCGACCAGCCCGGCTTCTGGGAGCGCTACGGCTACCACAACGACGCCGACCCGTGGCAGGAGGAGCGGTACGGGTTCTGAGTTCCCTCGATGGAGGGAGGCGGCACGGCGCGAGATCGTCGATACCTGCCCTGACCCACCTCCCCACATCCCCTCGAGACGGCGCCTCCCCCGGCGCCGTTTCGTTTTTCGGGGCGCGAGTGACAACATCGGGATCTCTCTGCGCTTCCGACGAAGGAGGGGGTTGAGCATGCGGAGATGCATCCTGGCGGCCGCGCCCACGGCGCTGGCCGCGCTGGCGTTCGTGTCGGCGGCAGCCGCCGACACGAGCATCACCGACCGCCCGTACGTGCGGCACGACGGCGGCTCGGACGTCACGATCGCCAGCTGCAACGACGACTCGCCCGGCACGACGGCGGCGGGCGAGCGCTAGCAGAACGAGCCCACCGCGGCGGTGAACCCGCTGAGCACGATGAAGCTCACCGCGGGGGCGAACGACTACTGCACCGTCCCGACGACGACCGACGCGTGGGCGGGCTTCTACTGGTCGGGAAACGGCGGCGCGACGTGGGTGAACAGCCTGCTGCCCGGCTACCCGACCGACACCTCGGCCGAGGGCAGGGCCTCGCCGCTCTTCGGCCTCGTCACGAGCGCCGGCGACCCCGTGCAGGACTGGGACCGGTCGAACCACCTGTACTACGGCGGCATCGCGTTCAACCGCGCGCGGCCGGCCAACGCGTCGATCTGGGTCGCCCGGTACAACTGGGGCGCGCCGTTCGCGGCACCCCACTACGAGTTCACGACGATCGTCTCGCGCGGGACGCCGTCGCCGATCTTCGTCGGCCACTTCGAGGACAAGGTCGAGCTCGAGGCCGACGACGGCGTGGCGAGCCCGTACGCGGGCAACGTCTACGTGTGCTGGGCACGCTTCACCGGCTCGGGCAGGAACAACTTCGTCGAGTTCGCCCGGTCGACCGACGGCGGCCGCACGTGGTCGCGCCAGAAGCTGTCCGAGGGGATCCACGGCGTGCAGGGCTGCGACATCGCCGTCACGCGCACGGGCACCGTCTTCGTCACCTGGCGGCAGTACGCGTTCAAGCCCGATCAGGGCCAGCGACAGGCGGACGCGATCGCCTGGGCGAAGTCGACCGACGGCGGCGCCACGTTCACGCCGCCGGCAGTCGCGAAGGAGTTCGTCCACTGGGACATGGAGGACGAGACCGCATCGCCGGCGGCCGCGGCCGCCGCGCGTGCGACCGCCTGCCGCGCCGGCGACCTGTCGCTCGGCGGGTGCGAGTCCGGCGCCGAGCCGGAGGCGGACTCACGCGACTGCGGCGACGGTCCGCTGGCCTGCCGGTCGGGCTATGTGTTCGGACGTGTGGACTCGGGCCCCCGCAACGCCGCCGACCCCGTCGCGGGCGAGGGTGACGAGCTCTACGTCGTGGTCGAGGCGACGGTGCCCGGCACGGAGCGCCCGAGCGGCACCAGCTACGGCACGGTGCGGGAGGGGGTCGCGAGCCAGGGCGCGATCTGGTTCACGAAGACGGAGGACGGCGGCGTCACCTGGTCGCCGTTGACGCGAATCGACCCGCAGGCGAAGGGGAACCAGTTCTACCCCGACATCGACGCCAACGCAGGCCGGCTCCACGTGGTCTGGCAGGACACGCGTGCGTCGAGCGCGACGGGCCCCGACGGCTCGTGGATCACGGTCCCGTTCGAGAACC
>JBLNEO010000186.1:0-3060 GCA_050262775.1 Pseudomonadota bacterium
GCCGAGAACGAGGCGCTGATGGTGCTGCAGCAGGTCGAGACGGCGCAGTTCTTCCCGCGGCCGGCGGCGGGCGAGCTGACGGGCGAGCTCGTCTGCTACGCGCGGTCGGTCGTGAACGGCGAGTGGGAGCGGATGCGCCAGGGGACGCTCGGCGACACGGTCAACCCGTGGGGCATCGAGCTCTTCCGGACGCTGCAGGACGTCGACCCCCGGACCGCCGCCGAGCAGTCGGCCTACGACAAGTGGCTCGAGCAGACCTCGGCCCGCGAGGAGGCGCGGCTCGCCCGCGTCCACGGCGCCGACGGCGTGATCCCGACGCCGCTCTGGATCGTGCTGTTCTTCGTCGCCTCCGTCATCTTCGTCTTCACGCTGTTCTTCGCCGACAGCGGCGAGCGCGCGGTGGTGCAGGGATTCCTGATGGGCTCGGTGGTCGCGGTGATGGTGACGCTGCTGCTGCTGCTGTTCGCCCTCGACCGTCCCTACGAGCCGGGCGTCGGGGGCCTCGACCCGGTGGCGATGGAGCGCACGCTCCGACTCGCCGACGACGCGCTCGCGTCCGTCGGCCGCGACATCCGGCTGCCGTGCTCGTCGGACGGGACGCCCCTGTCGTGAGGCTCGGCGTCGACGAGCGGATCGAGATCGTCGCCACGGTCCTCCTCTCGCTCGCAACGGTCGCGACCGCCTGGAGCGGCTACCAGGCGAGCCGCTGGAACGGCGAGCAGGCGAAGGCGTTCAGCCGCGCGGCGGCCGCGCGGATCGAGTCGACGAAAGCCGCGGGCCTCGCCGACGCGCAGACCCAGGTGGACGTCGCCACGTTCACGCAGTGGGTGAACGCGTATGCGCAGAGGCAGACCGAGCTCGCGGACTTCTACTTCGCCCGCTTCCGCAAGGAGTTCAAGCCGGCGGTGGACGCGTGGGTGGCGACACGGCCGCTGCGCAACGAGCACGCGCCGCTGACCCCGTTCGCGATGCCGCAGTACCGCCTGAAGGCGCGCGCGGAGGCCGAGCAGCTCGAGGCGCAGGCCGAGGTCTGGTCGACGAGGGCGCGAACGAACGTCCAGCGCGCGACGAACTACGTGCTCGGCGTGGTCCTCTTCGCCGCGGTGCTCTTCTTTGCCGGCATCAGCACGAAGCTCCGGACGCCCGCGCTCCGTCGGGTCCTGCTCGGGTTCGGGCTCCTCGTCTTCCTCGGGACGGCGGTGTGGCTCGCGACGTTCCCGGTGAGCATCTCGGTCTGAGGCCCGCCGCAGGACGCGGACCGCCCCCCTGCCGCACCACCGGTCGGCGGACGACGGGAGGGGCGGCCGAATGTCGAGCGCCTGCGTGTCGTCGCGCGGTGCGCCGCCACCCCGCGTGACGTCACGACGTGACGGCGGTCTCCTTCGTCTCCCTCGCGTGCAGCTCCTTGGCCTCCTCGGCCGACAGCATCCCGATCGCGACGAGGTCGAGCGGGCTGATGAACCCGTCGGCGATGCGGAACCCACCCGCCGACGCGATCGCATCGCGCAGCGGCACGGCCCAGTGGTGCTCGATCAGCAGCAGCGCCGCGGCAGAGTCGTTGGGGATGTCCTCGAGCACGTCCCAGGCCATCTCCTCGGGGAACACGTCGAGCCCCTCGGCCGCCGCCTCCGCTCCGATCTCGGCGCCCTTTTCGAACCCCTCCTCGCCCTCGATCCCGAGGCCGATCAGTGCGGCGACCTTGCTGCCGAGCTCGATCGCCTCGTCACGCGTGAGGTTGCTGAGGTGCATGATCTCGATCTCGCCCTCGGCGTCCTTGTGCACCGCGAGCGCGTCGATCACGCGGACGGTGTCGCTGTCGCGAAGCCTCTGGAGCTCCTGGATGATCTGCCCGTGGAAGTCCGGCTGCGCGAAGCCGAGCACCAGGAGCTGAACCGGCCCGATGGCCATGATCGTCCTCCTTCGTCGATTCTCTTGCACCGCGAGCGCGTGCGGATTCACCGTGCGGCTGCGCTCCGCCCAATCCTCCGGCCACGCGGCGCGACGCTCATCGTCCGCATGGGGTGAACGGCCGAACGGCGGAGGCCGGCGAGGCTACTGCGCGGGGGTCGGCCCCGGCGACGGCGGCACGTCCGTCGCAACCGGCGCGACGGGCTCCAGCTCCGAGACCGTCACGCGGCGGAAGGCCTCGAACCCGACGGCGACGAGCGCCCCGAGCAGGAGGACGCCGAACCAGGTGTGCAGCGCCGGGACGGGGCCCCAGAGCACGAGCAGCAGGTAGAGCCCTGCGAGCACGATCCAGCCCGTCGCCGCCCGGTCCCGGAGCGTCGGCGCGATCGCGCCGCGCCCGCGCTGCGCGAACGTCGCCGGGCCCGCGAGGATCGCGCCGGCGAGGATCACGAGGCCGTAGAGGATCAGCGCCCACGCGACCTGGGCGAGCAGGCTCGTCCCGATCAGCCACGAATCGCCGATCGCGCTGCGGACCGACTCGCCCGATGCGAGCGCGTCCACGATGTACGACCCGACGACGCGCCGGATCACGAGGAGCAGGATCCCGACGACGACGAAGATCGCGCCGACCACCCGCAGCAGCTCGCGCCGGCGACGTGCGAGCGCGAGCGCTCCGCCGAATGCGGCGACGGCGAGCAGGACGACGAGCCAGCTCAGCGTCTTCAGGCTCTTCAGCGCCGTCTGCGCCGCGTCGAGCTGGTCGGACTCGAGGATGGTGATCTGCCCGGCGTCGGCGGGCAGGCGCTGGTCGAGCTGCTCGCCGAATCCGAGCTCCGTCCCGACCTGCACCACGAGCGTGCGCAGGTCGAGCGTGACGACGCCGCCGGCGGTGGAGGTGCCGAACCGCGTCTCGTCCTCGAGCACGCGAAGGAGCGCCTCGTGGGCACGGCGGTTGAGGTTCTCCCAGAGGTCCTGGACGCGCGGCCGCTGCAGGATCCGGTCGACGCCCTGCTCCGCGGGCGTCCGCAGCGCGCCGGCGAGCGGGCCGGAGAGCCCCTCGAGGTTCGGCGGCAGCCGCTGCTCGAGCCGGGCCTGCACGTCGACGTTCTGGTAGAGCTGGTCGACGATGTAGACGGACAGCGCCTGCCGGAC
>JBLNEO010000187.1:0-6434 GCA_050262775.1 Pseudomonadota bacterium
CGTGCGCCGGATCCGGGGCAGCGTGGGCATGGGGACTGAGCGGGTCGTCCATCGTCGGCATCTCCGTTCCCGATCCTACCCCGAAAGCCTCCTCCTCACGCCCGTGTCTGCGGCCGCGGGCCGCGCCGTCGCCAAAACGCTTGACCTGCAGGGACGGTGTGCGCAGACTGCGGCGATGCGCCTGCTCCCCGTCCTCCTCGTCGCCGCGCTCGCGGTCGCTCCCGGCGCGACCGCGGCGCCCGCGAAGGGGGCCGGCATCCGGCTGGCCGCGGGCATCGGGCCGGTCGCGCTGGGCGAGCCGCGCGGCGCGCTCGAGCAGTCGCTCGGCAGGGGTGTGGAGGGCCACGACTGGTACGGCGCGGTCGTCCGGTACCCGTCGCGCCACCTGCACGTCTCCTTCATCGGCCGCAGCGTCCTCCGCGTCGGCACGACGTGGCGCGGCTACCGCACGAACAGGGGCATCGGCCCGTCCACCACGGTGAAGGCGCTCCGCCACGCGTACCCGCACGCGACGTGCGACACCGCGGAGCGGCCGTTCGACCACGCGTGCGTGGTTCCGGCACCGTCTCCCGACTCGGGCCCCGGCTACACGCTCTTCTACGTTCGCGCAGGCGTCGTCCGCGAGGTCGACGTCTGGCTGATCCTGTAGCCGAGGCAGGCAGCCCGAGCCCCGGCTCAGGCGGTGCCGCGACCCTGGTCGAGGGCGGGCGCCGGATCCGGGGCCGCGGGGGTACGGGCGGTGCGCGGTTCTTCCGTCGCCGCCGCGCGGCCGGGGGTGCGGCGGATCCCGGCGGGGAGCGCGCGCTCGAGGAGGAGCGCCGCGCCGCCGGCCGCGAGGCAGGTCATCGCTGCGACGAGCCACAGCGCCTGCGGGGCGTGCTCCAGCGCGAACCCGCCGATCGCGGGGCCGAGCGTGAAGGCGACGCTCCACGTCCACGCCGAGAGCGCCATGTACCGGCCGATGAGGCGCGGGTCGGCCAGGTCGGCAACGAGCGGCGCCTGCACGGTTCCGTGGAGGCACTCACCGACCGCGAACAGGCTGATCGCGAGCACGAGCAGCGCGAACGCGGCGTCCCCGTCGAGCGTCGTGCCTGCGAGGGGGACGAGCGCCCACGACACCGCCCAGACGACGCCGAGCAGCGCGAGCGTCGCCATGCGGCGGGTCCCGCCGAGCGCGGCGGCGATCGGGAGCTGCGCGAGCACGACCACGACCGTGTTGGCGAAGAAGGCCACGCCGATCCCGAGCTCGTCGACGCCGGCGAAGTTCTTCGCGTACGCCGGGAACGTCTCGAGCTGCGACATCCCGGCGAGCACGAACACGAAGTTGAGGCCGAGCACGGCCACGAAGACGCGGTTTCGCAGGACGTCGACGTACCGGCCGGCCCGCACGGTGCGTCCCTCGGCGACGGGCGCGGGCGGAGGGTCGGGGACGAACGCGAGCGCGACGACGAAGACGAGGAACGTCATCGCGTCGAGTGCGAACAGCACCTCGAAGGTGCGAGGGCTCGACGTCGACGCGATCAGCCCGCCGGCCAGGCCGCCGAGGCCGATCCCGAGGTTCATCATCACGCGCTGCGTCGCGAACGCGGTGTGGCGCCGGTCCGGCGGTGACAGGCCGGCGAGCAGGCTCGACTGGCTCGGCCAGAAGCCGCCGTTGCCGACGCCCGCGATCGCGGCCGCGGCGAACGCCTGCCACGGCTCGTGCACGAACGGGTAGAGCCCGTACCCGACGGCCATCGTCACGAGCGCGAACGCCAGCGTCCGGCGAGCGCCGACGCGGTCGATCATCGCGCCCAGCACCGGGCCGGAGACGAGGCTCACCGCGCCGTTCGTGCCGATCACGAGTCCCGCCGTCGCGAGGTCGATGCCGCGGACGTTGTGGAGGTAGATGAAGAGGAACGGGATCGCGAGCCCGTTGCCGAACGCGCTCGCGAGCCCGCCCGCCTGCAGGATCTGGATCGAGCGCGGCAGCTGCGGGTTGAGCGAGCGGACGTACGCGAGGAGCGGGCGCATCGGCCGAGACTAGCGAGGGGTACACTGGGCGCTCTCCCCGCGCCCGTAGCTCAGGGGATAGAGCGCGCGCCTCCGGAGCGCGAGGTCGCAGGTTCGAATCCTGCCGGGCGCATCACGAAGGCATGGTCGAGCGGAGGGGTTCGGCCATGAGACCACGCGCGGTCGCGCGAGACTGCGCCGGCCGGGTCCGCCGCACGGTGGCCCACGTGGTCGGCCCGGTCGCGCAAGTTCCGCGGCGCGGAGGGATCTGAGCGGATGCGGGGTCGCTGTCGGCATCAGGGACTGCGGCTGCCTGGGAACTCAACTGGGCGAGTTCCCAGCCGACCGGCCCCGCTTCCGCTCCCGCACGCCGAACGGAGGACCAGCACGGTTCCGCCGTCGCTGCGCGTCGTGATGGGAGAGGCGCGCGTGCCGGCCGCATGGGCCACGCCGCGGCCCCTCCCCTGCGAATTGAACGCCTGTCGCCGACTCGGTCGCCGCACGGGTGGGTGGGGTGCGTCGCCCGTTCGACCAGGAGCCGCGGCCGCGCGATGGTGCGCGAGAGGGGCCGGCCGGCGCGGCCGGCCCCGTCGCGTGGCGCTACTTGCCGGCGCGGAAGTACAGCCAGGCGTCCTGCGCCCTGGCGACCTGCCCGGCCGTGAACTCGGTGTAGCACTCGTCGTACGAGTAGTCCATGAAGTTGTGGATCGGGTCGAGGCCCGGATCCGAGCACGTGTCCTTCCCCTCGGGGCAGCCGCTCGTCGGCGTCCGCTCGGCGGGCGTGTCGGCGACGTAGTCGCCCTTCGCGTTGCAGCCGCCGTAGAACGTGTGCTCGAGGTTCACCCAGTGCCCGGTCTCGTGGACGAGCGTGAAGCCGAGGTCGTAGCGGTCGGCGTACCTGTCGGACGTGCCCGGCATCGCCTCCCAGTCGGAGACGATCCCGTCGAGGTACTGCTGCGACTCCGGCAACCCGGGCAGGTACGCCCAGCCCAGGTACGCACCCGCGGTCGTGGAGTAGACGTTGAGCGTGCTCCAGCCGCCGCGGTGGAGCGCCTTCTTCATGTCGCGCTCGGCCTTCGTCGTCGGCCCGGCGTAGAACCAGTCGGCGTTGTTCGTGCGGGTCACGCCGACGAGCTTGAACTTCATCCCGGTGTTCGCGCCGCCGTAGAACCCGGCGAAGCCGAGGTTCAGGGCTGTCATCTGCGCGTCGATCTGCTTGTCGGTGACCGCGCCGATCGCCCCGTCCGTGACGACGTGGAACCAGACGTCGACGGTCGCCTTGAAGCCCGGTCCGCCCTTGCCCTTCGCCGTGTCCGGCATGGACTCGTAGGTCGCGGACAGCGACGGCTCGCGGACGGTGTCGCCGCCGGTGCCACGCGCGAGGCGTGTCGAGGACGTCAGCTGCGTGACCGCGTCGAACGTCGAGCACGCGTCGAACGCGGCGGCGGCCGGCGCCGCACCGGCCGGGCCCGCCGTCGTGGCGACGAGCGCCGTCACGAGCGCCACTACGGCGACCGCGGCCCGCGTCCGCGTGATGCGGTGATGCATGGCTCTCCCCCTTGAGGTCGGGTCGTGCTGCAGGCGGCGAGCGTACCCGGGAGACGTCGCGCTTTCAATATCACGCTAGGTTGCGCCGCGTGGAGCTCGACGCGCGCATCCAGACGCTGCGGCTGGCGGAGACGTTCCGCATCGCGCGCTCGGCGCAGGACGAGGCGGAGACCGTCGTCGTCGCGATCACCCACGCCGGCGTCACCGGCTACGGCGAGGCGGCCCCGATCGACCGGTACGACGAGTCGGCGGCCTCGGCGCTCGCGTACGCACGTGAGGCCGCGGCGGCACTCGGGGACGACCCGTGGGCGCTCGACGCGATCCTCGAGCGACTCCCCCGGCGGGAGTGGGCGGCGAGGGCGGCGATCGACGGCGCGCTCCACGACCTCCAGGGGAAGCTCGTCGGGCTGCCGGCGTGGCGTCTGCTCGGGCTGCGGCGCGCCGGGCCGCCGACGTCCTGGACGCTCGGGCTCGGCGATCCGGACGAGACGGCGCGAAAGGCGGAGCGCGCCGCCGGGCGCTTCCGCCGGCTCAAGCTGAAGCTCGGTGCCCGGGACGGCCTCGACGTCGAGCGCGTGCGTGCCGTGCGGGGCGTCACGCAGGTGCCGCTCCAGGTGGACGTCAACGAGTACTGGACACTCGACGAGGCGCTCGAGGCGATCCCGCAGCTCGCGGCGCTCGGCGTCGAGTACGTCGAGCAGCCGCTCCCCTCCGGCGACGCGGGCGGGGAGGAGCTCCGGCGCCGCTCGCCGCTCCCGATCTTCGTCGACGAGGACTGCCACACGCTTCGCGACGTCGCGGGCTGCGCGCGCGTCGCGCACGGGATCAACATCAAGCTCGCGAAGTCGGGCGGGATCCGCGAGGCGGTGCGGATGGCGCACGCGGCGCGCGCGCTCGGCCTCGGCGTGATGCTCGGCTGCATGGTCGAGTCCGGCCTCGGGATCGCCGCCGGCGCCCAGGTCGCGAGCCTCAGCGACCACGTCGACCTCGACGGGAACCTCCTCCTCGCCGAGGATCCGTGGCCGGGCGTGGAGCTCGTCGACGGCGTGCAGCTGCCCGGGGAGGAGGCGGGCCTCGGTGTCCGCGAAGCGGTACCTGATCCTCGCTGAGGGCTACTCGGGCGACCCGCACTACGGAAAGACGGCCCGCGGGGTGCTTCGCTACCGCGGCGACGACGTCGTCGCCGTGCTCGACTCGACGCGGGCCGGCGACTCGATGGACGGCAAGCCGGTCGTCGCGACCGTGGACGACGCGCTCCGGTTCTCCCCGACGACCGCCGTCGTCGGCGTCGCCACCGCGGGCGGGCGCTTCCCGCCGGAGTGGCGCGAGCTGCTGCGCCGCTGCATCGCGCACGGCCTCGACGTCGAGTCGGGGCTCCACGAGTTCCTCGGCGACGACCCCGAGATGCGGGAGCTCGCGGGGCGGCACGGCGTCGAGCTTCGCGACCTCCGGCGTCCTCCGGCCGACCTGAACGTGCCCACCGGCGCCAACCTGGAGGTGCCTGCCCGGATCGTGGCGACCGTCGGGTCCGACTGCGCGATCGGCAAGAAGACCGTGGCGCTCGAGCTCGACCTCGAGGCGCGCCGCCGCGGCATCCGGTCGCGGTTCGTGCCCACGGGCCAGACCGGCATCCTCATCGCCGGGTGGGGCATCGCGGTCGACGCCGTCGTCGCCGACTTCCTCGCCGGCGCGGCCGAGCGCCTGCTCGTCGAGGGGCACCGGCGGGGCGGCGACGAGCTCCTGATCGTCGAGGGGCAAGGGGCGCTGATCCACCCCGACTACTCCGGCGTGACGCTGGGGCTGCTCCACGGGAGCGTCCCGCACGCGCTCGTGCTCTGCCACCTCGCGGGTGCGACGCACATCGAGGATCACCCGCACCACCCGATCCCGCCGCTGCCGCAGCTGGTCGAGCTGTACGGGCGGGTGACGCTGCCGGCTCGCCCCGCCGCCGTGGAGGCGATCGCGCTGAACACGGGAGCGCTCGACGAGGACGCCGCCCGCGCCGCGATCGCCGCCGCCGAGCGCGAGACGGGGCTTCCCGTCGACGATCCCGTGCGCTTCGGCGCGGCGAAGCTGGTCGACGCGATCGCCCCGGCGCGATAGGCCCGTCCGCACGAAAAGATGAGCCGGGCGGCCCATCCCCGCGACCGTCGCATCTGCGATTCTGATCGCGCGCCCGCACCGGCGGGTTCTCCCTCGATGAAGACCCTCGCTGCGGCATCGCTCTGCGCCCTCGCGCTCCTCGCCCCCGGCCCTGCCGGCGCGGCCGACTACGGCGTCACGGAGGACATGGGCAAGGCGGCGCCCGAGTGGATCCTCCAGACGATCCAGGACCTCGGGATGACGCGCAACGTGGTCTCGCTGACGTTCGACGCGGCCGATCCGGACGTGCTCCCGCAGGCGAGCGAGATCGACGCGCTCGTCGCGCACGCGCCCGACTACGGCGTGCAGATCGGCTTCGCGGTGTACCAGCGTCGTGCGGCGTCGCTCGCGTCGCCCGTCGCGCTCGCGGCGTTCTCGTCCTGGCTCGAGCGCGCCGCCGCCCGCTGGCCGACCGTCCGCACGTGGATCGCGCCGAACGAGCCCAACCAGCCGCGTTTCTGGCAGCCGCAGTTCACGCGCGGCTGTGGGAACGCCTCAGGCGCGGCCTACTTCCGCGCCCAGGCGACGATGTACGACACGCTGAAGACGATCGACGCAGCGAACGAGGTGGTCGGGGTCGCGCTCTCGCCGCGCGGGAACGACAACTGCCGCGCCGAGTCGAACGTCTCGACCTCGCCCGTGCGCTTCCTGCGCTCGCTCGGGACCGCGATGCGCGCCAGCGGGCGCAACCGGCCGATCATGGACGCGCTGAGCCAGCATCCCTACCCGCTGCTCAACACCCACGGGCCGTC
>JBLNEO010000188.1:0-12770 GCA_050262775.1 Pseudomonadota bacterium
GCGGGTCTCCCTCGGACTCCAGGTCCGCGAGCGACCGCCTGAGGCCGGAGCCGACCCGCGCCGCCGCATCGGGAACGACCACCCGGCGGTCGCGCCGCGCACGCCGACTGCGGACGAAGACCGCCGCCGGCGCGAGCAGGAGCAGTGCGGCCGCCGAGCCGACGACGAGCCACGTCAGCGCGGTCGAGGTCGCGTGTCCCGCCGGCGCGGAACTGCTCGCGTGACCGCGCGGCACGGCGTTCGCGGACGTGCCGCCGGGCGGTGTCGTTGTCGTCGCATTGGGAACGAGGAACGGCAGGACGAGGAGCAGGAACACGCCGATCGCTCCACCGACGAGCGCAGCGGCCTTGCCGGCCGACAGCGCCGCCCCGAGCTCCTCGAGGTCGTTCGCTTCGAGCCGTCGCCTCCGACGCCGGCGGTGTTCCACCGAGGGCGTCCCGACCCAGACGAGGAGCAGCGACCCGATGACGAGCGCACCCCCGGCAGCCGCGAGCGCGCTGACGACGCCGACCGGGACGTCCTGACGGCCGCCGGCGTGCCATGGTGACCCGCCGCTGGCAAGCGCCACGAGCGACACCAGCAGGAGCCCCACCGCGGTGGCGGCGATCGCTCGCGCGTCGCTCGGCGGCCTCACCAGCACGGCGAGATCATTGTCGATTCGCCGTGCGGCGAGGATCAGGTGCGGACGTGCGTTGACTGGCGGCGGGACCGGGCGAGCGGATGATGGCGCCGCCACGAACGATCCTCGCGCTCCTCTCAGGCGTCGAATGCACCGAGAGGAAGAGGCGCCGCGATCCGCTGGCCCCGCCAGGACGGACGGTGGCAGAGGGCGACGATCGCGCAGGTTGACGCCTGTCGTCGTGGCCGTCAGAGTCGCCGTGCCGCCACTGGGGGAGGTATGCCGCTCGACTCCGTCCCACTCGACCTCGGGTCGCTTCCGCGCATCGTGTGCGGCCCGGTGTTGCGCCGCTTGACGCGGACGTCCGTGAGCGTGTGGGTCGCGTGCCTCGAGCCTGACCCGATCACGTTGACCGTTCGCCGCCGCGGGCCAGGCGGTCCACCTGCGACGTCCGTGACGGTAACGCCGACACGGGTCGGCGCGAACCTGTGGATGACGGTTCTCACGGCGGGGGCGCCCGGCGGGACGTTCGAGGCAGGACGGATCTACGAGTACGAGCTGACCGCGGCGTGGGCGGCGGCACGTCCCGTCCCGTGGGGCGACCTGTCGCTACCGAACGCGACGCTGCCGACGTTCCTTGCTCCGCCGACGAACGCGGCCGAGCTCGTCGTCTACCACACGTCGTGCCGGAAGCCGCACGGCGGCGGGCGCGACGGGCTGTCGCTCGCCCTCACGGACGTGGCGACGCGCTTCGCTTCTGCGCCGGCGCCCCAGCCGCATCTGCTCGTCATGTCGGGCGACCAGATCTATGCGGACGAGGTCGGTCATCCGCTGATGCCGCGCGTGCTGCGGGTTGCGAAGGATCTGATCGGCGTGGACGAGGCGAACGTGTTCGGTGCGCCGCCGCCGATCGGCGGTCGCGGGCCCGGCACGCGCGCGCTCGGCTACACGGGCGCGACGGCGAATCACCTGTGGAGCTACGGCGAGTTCATGGCGATGTACCTGCTCGCGTGGTCGCCCGTGCTGTGGCCGGCGGCGTTGCTCGAGTTCCCGACGAACCCGCCGCTCGTCCCCGACGTCGACCCGAACGTCAGCGAGGAGTCGTGGGACGAGGACCGCGGGAACGTCGAGCTGTTCCAGGCGGTCGTGCCCCAGGTGCGCCGGGTACTGGCGAACGTGCCGTCGCTCATGATCTTCGACGACCACGAGATCACCGACGACTGGAACATCGACCTGCCGTGGGTGAACACGGTCTACGCCTCGACGAACAAGGCGGGGCGGCGCGCGGTCACGAACGGGCTGCTCGCCTACCTCCTCTGCCAGCACTGGGGAAACCGGCCGGCGGCGTTCACGACGGCGGGCTCGCCGGAGCAGCGGGCGCTCGCAGCGGTCTCGAGCGCTGTCTCGGCGGCGACGCCGCGGAGCGCGGCGGAGACGTGCGCGCCGCTGCTCGGCCTTCCGGCAGACAAGCTTCCGACGGCGCCCCCGTCGCAGGTCCTGCGCGACCTCGGCGCGGCGGGTGCGATCCGGTACGACCACGCGCTCGGCCCGGACGACGGGTGGCCGGTGCGGATCGTGCTGATGGACGAACGGACGGTGCGCGAGTACCCGCGGGCAGACAGCCGCGGCGCCCGCATCTCACGGTCCGCCCTCGACGTGCAGCTCCCGCCGCCTCCGACGCCGCCGGTGCCGTTCACGATCCTCGTCGCGGCCGCGCCGGTGCTCGGCAGCGACCTCGTCGAGAACGTTCTGCAGCCACTGTTCCAGCTGATCCGGCCGGACACCGGCGCCCGCTTTGCCGACTACGAGTCGTGGTCGGGCGTGACCGCGAACCACCAAGACCTGCTCGCGCGGATCGCCGTGCACCATCCGGCGGTGCTGCTCTCGGGCGAGGTTCACTACGGCTTCACCTCGCAGCTGACACGCACGGAGGGCGGGGTCACGACGCGCGCGGCGCAGCTGACCGCGTCGGCCTCGAAGAACCTCGAGGCGAAGAACACCGCGATCAGCATGTTCAGCGAGCTCGCCATGCGCCTCGGGCTCGAGCGCAGCCGCGAGACCTCCGGGTTCGCGCAGCTGTCGAACGCCGACAAGACGAAGCTCCTCTCGGCGCCTGCGGCCGGCTCGACGCTCGCCTGGGACGATGCCCGCGACGTGCTGCTCGGCCGGGTCGCGCGGGACGGCGTCTCGGCGCCGGCGGCGATGCCGACACCGGTCGCGGAGGCGTACGGGCTCGCGGCGCCCGGCTGGACGTACACGGTCGAGCCGGTCGACGACCCCATGCACGACTACGCCGCGCAGCCGGTCGACGAGCCGTGGCCGGGGTGGGATCCCGCCAAGTCGCTGAGGATGACGGAGGCGCTGCAGGACGCCGACCTCGAGCGCCTCGCGCGGATGTTCGTCGGGCTCGGGCAGTTCGCGGTGATCTCGTTCAGGCTCGCCGGCTCCTCGCTGACGGTGATCCAGGAGCTGCGCTGCCCGGTCGGCAGTGTCGAGCCGAGCGCCGAGCGCCACGTGCTCCGCTCCGAGGTCGTGCTGACGTGAGTGAGTTCCCGCCGCCCGTCCCGGTGTTCGGGCCGATCACGTTCAACACGCGCGAGGCGCTCCGCGAGGCGAAGGGTGGCCTCATCAAGTCGGCGCCGTACCTTGCGGCGGGGATCGCGATCGCGAACGCCGACGAGATCCTCGAGATCGTCGAAGACCTGCTCGCCGACGCCCTGCGCACGCTGACGGTGACGAGCCAGCAGGAGCTCTGCAGTGCGCTGCGCGCGTGGGGACGCGACCTCGAGCACCTCGCCGAGGTGATGCTCTCGCCGGTTGCCGACGCCGGCGCCGACGTCGTGCAGATGCTCGTGATCGAGGTGCTGCGGATCAAGTTCGCGCGGCTTGCCTCGATGCTGAGCCTCGCCGGCGCGATCGTCGACAACCCGCACGTGGGCGCGCACTTCGACTTCGAGAAGCTGCGCGACTTCATGCTCGCGACGCCCGACCTCGTCGACGAGAGCTTCTGGGACGAGCTGTTCGGCGCCGGCGACGAGAGCAGCCGGATGCTCGCGCTGTTGGTGGCGACGCTGATCGTCGCGCCGGAGACCCTCGCCGCGCTCAATACCGGCGACCTGACGATCGCCCCGCTGGAGTCGCCGCCGACGGCGACGACCGGGTCACCGCAGTGGAGGGCGCTGCGCGAGCGCAGCTCCGGCTGGATCCCGATCACGCTGCCGTTGACCATCGACGACGAGGGCGGGCTCGGCGTCGCGGACGGCCCCGACCTCCGCGGCGGGTTCGACCCCGAGCTCGCGCTCAGCGTGCTGATCCGGTCGCAGCGCCGGCCGTCCGGCGGACGCACCGTCACCGACTTCGAGACGTGGGTGCACCCGAGCGTCGACGCCGAGCGCTACGAGGTGCGCACCTCGAGCAACTACCTCGCCCGGGTCGAGCCGGGCGTGCGGCTCGGGCTCGGCTACGACGGCAGCAACGGAACGTGGAACGCCGCGATCGCGCCGCGTCCTGGCTCGCCGGTGCCGGTGACGACGAACGAGGCGACGGTGCGGATCGCGCGCGACACGACGGGCGACGAGCCCGACATCGTGTTCGGGCCGCCGTACGACACGCGCGTCGTCGCGCGCGACGTCAGCGCCGAGCTGCATCTCCGCGAGCTGGGCGAGCCGAGCGTGGAGGCGATCGCCACGATCGAAGGGCTCGGCCTGGTGATCACCAATCGCTGGTTCCGCTCGCTCGGGGAGAAGGGGTCGCGGCTGCGCGAGGGACTGCGGTTCAACGCCGACCTCGAGGCACGGCTGACCGAGGGTGCCGGCTTCAGCTTCTCGGCCGATGGCGCGCTGGCCGCGCGCATCCACATCGACCGGACGTTCCAGCTGAGCGTGCTGAAGCTGACGGTGCACTCGATCCTGGTCAACGTCCCGATCCACGCGACCCAGGACCAGTTCGACATCCGCGTCGAGGTGCGGCCGCACTGGTCGGCGCAGGTCGCCTTCTTCACGCTCGTCGTCGACGGCGCCGGCGGCTGGCTCGGCTGGTGGGCCGACGAGCCCGGCGGCGACAAGGACTGCGGCGGGCTGCTGCCGCCGACCGGGATCGGCGCCGTCGTCGACTTCCCGGCGTTCAGCGGCGGCGGCTTCCTCGAGTACGGGGAGCGCCCGAACCCGAACGACCGCTACGCCGGCGTGCTCACCCTGCGGTTCGGATCGGTGAAGGGACTGTCGCGGTTCACGGCGACCGCGTTCGGCCTCCACGAGCTGACCGGTGTCCCCGGCGACGTCGACCGCGGCCGCTCGTTCGTGCTCGTGGTCGGCACCTCGTTCCGCCCGGGGATCCCGATCGGCTACGGGATCAGGATCATCGGCATCGGCGGCATCATCGGCGTCGACCGCCGGGCCGACACCGACGCGCTGCGCGAGCGGCTGACCTCGGGCGCCGTCGGCAACATCCTCTTCGCCGAGGACCCCGTCCGGAACGCGCCGATCCTGCTCGGCGACCTCGCCGCGCTGTTCCCGGTCAAGCCCGGCTACCACGTCCTCGGCCTGACGGTGCAGCTCGGGTGGCTCGCCCTGGACGACGAGTACCTGGTGCGGCTCGCGATCGGGGTGATCGTCGAGCTCGACAGCTCCGAGAACCCGACCAAGGCGATCCTCCTCGGCTCGCTGAACATCAGCGTCCCCGGGCACGAGGGATTCCTCGACGTGAAGGTCGACGCGATCGGCGTGCTCGACTTCCAGCGGCACACGCTCGAGATCGACGCGACGATCCGGCGCGGCGTCGTGATGGGCCTCTTCAAGATCAGCGGCGACGGCGGCGTCCGCTCGAGCTGGGGCGACACGCCGTACCTGATGGCGACGCTGGGCGGGTTCCACCCGAAGTTCCATCCCGAGCCGGCGGTCTTCCCGAAGCTCAACCGCATCGTCATCACCGTCGACAAGTCCCATCTGCCGGACGCGGTCGAGCTCAGCGCGTCCGGCTACATGGCGGTGACCTCGAACACGATCCAGTTCGGCGCGACCTTCACCGCCTCGATCAAGTCCGGCAACTGGAAGATCGAGGGCTCCATCGGCGGCGACGCGCTGATCCGCCAGCCGTTCGCGTTCGACGTGGAGATCCGGGGCGGCGTGCACGTGAAGTACCGCGGGCACAACCTGATCGGCGTCAGCTTCAAGGGCGGCCTCGCGGGGCCGGACCCGCTCGTCCTTCGGGGCGAGGTGTGCATCTCGTTGCTCCTGTTCGACGCCTGCTGGCGCGACAGCTACGAGCTCGGTGGAGACGACATCTCCGGCCCGGTGATCACGAGCCTCGTGCCCGTCCTCGCCGACGAGATGACGCGCGCGTCGAACCTCACCGTGAGCGCGGACGACGACAGGCTCGTGCTGCTGCGCCACGACGAGGAGCCGCCGCCGCGGCCGGTGCTGAGCCCGCTCGGCGTCGTGACCTGGAGCCAGAGCCGGATGCCGCTCGGGCTCGAGATCGACACGTTCGAGGACGGCAAGCTCGCCAAGTCTCAGCGTGTCGAGGTGCACGCATCCGTTCCGACCGACGCGTTCCTCGACTGGTTCAGCCCCGGGACGTTCGTCGAGCTCGAGGAGTCGGAGGAGCTGGCGCTGCCGGCCTTCGAGCGCCAGCAGGCCGGCGTGACCGTCAGGCCGCCGGTGGATCCGCGGGCGACCCCGACGACGGTGCCCGTGAGCTACGAGGAGATCAGGTTGCCGTCCCCCATCCGGCACATCGTCGACGGACTCCTGATCCCGGGGCACGTGCTCGAGCGGATGGAAGCGAAGGACGCACCGCCGTCGATCCGTCCCGGCCCCACCCGCTTCACCGTCGACGAGGAGGCGTTCACCGTCGAGACCGCGACCGGGACCGTCGTGCTCGCCGGCGAGGTCGCAGCACACGTCGCCGGCCGCGCCACGTCCGCCGCCAAGCAGCACGTGGCCGACCGGCTCGTGGCGGTGGTGTCGGGATGAGCGACGTCTCCTTCTTCGGCTGGTGGCAGCCGCAAGGCGCGGCGGCGGTCTCCTCGGCGACGCTCCACGACGGGCGGCTGTCGGCCGCGCTGCAGCTGACGGCGAGCGATCTCGATCGTCCCTCCGACTCCGCGACGCGCACCGCGGCCTACGACCTGCTCGGGCCACGCGATGCGACCGGCCTGGCGGCCGCCGCCGTCGTCCACACCTATCCGTCGCCCGGCGCCCAGAACGTCGAGCTCAACAAGGCCGTCTACGCCGAGCTCGCGGCACCGGATCTGCCGTGGCGGCACACGGTCGACCTGCCGCAGGGAAAGGCGCTGCGCCCGTGGATCGTCTTGCTCGTCGGCACCGCCGACGAGATCGAGGTCGCCGGCGACAAGGTGCGCCTGCAGCCGTCGGTGCTCGACGCGCACCCGCTGGCCGGCTCGGCACGGGGCGCGCACGTCGAGCAGGAGCAGGCCGGCCGCCCGATCGCGCGCGTCATCTCGCCGCGCGCCCTCACGCCCGACCGCGACCACGTCGCGGTGATCGTGCCGGCGTTCACCACGGCCGGAACGCCGGCGTGGCCGACCCCGGCGGGCGGGACGGTCGAGCTCGCGCTCTACCACCACTGGCGCTTCCACACGAGATCCGGCGGCGACTTCGCCGCGCTCGCACGGCGGCTGAAACTCCGCCAGGCGGAGAACCTCGGCGCTGCCGATGTCACCTATGGCCCGGTGCCGGCGGTGACGACCCCGGTCGGCGGCGCGCTCGTCTCCAAGTCGACACCGCCGCCCGGACCGCTGCCGCAGGAGGCGCGGGACGACCTCGCGGCGCTCACCGTCGAGCTCGGCGACGCCGCCCATCCGGTCGTCGGGCTCCCCGATCACGCCGGGCCGTGGCCGCCTGCGCCTCCCCTTCCGGTCGCGGGCTGGCGCGCCGCGCTCCGGCGCGACTACCGAGCCCGGGCGGTGGCCGGACTGGGGAACGCCGCGGCGATCGCGAACCAGGAGCTGCTCGCGCACGAGGCCGGACGGCTCGCGGGCGCCTACGAGGAGGTCGCCGACCGCCTACGCCGGCTCGCTCTGGGACTGCTCACCTCGAAGTCGCTGTGGCGGCGCCGCGTGACGGCCGACCCCGTGCGGCGGCTCGGGGTGCTCGGACCGGGCCTCCGCGACGTGCTGACGGCGAGCGGGCCGGTCGCCGCGGTGATGGAGCACCCCGACCGCGCGCTCGAGCGCAGCCTCTTCTCCTCGGCAGCCCGACGTGCGCTCCGGCGCACCGGAGAGGCCGGCGCCACCCTGGAGCTCGCGGCCGGCGCGCCGCCGCGGCCGGTCCGGAGCGCGCCGACTGCCGTCCACACCGATCTGTTCGCGCAGGAGACCAACCGCGCGCCGCTCGACGACGCTCTCGCGAGGCGGCCGCCGGTCACGCGAACCATCAGCGCGACCGCGAAGCGGCTCGCGACCGCGTTCGACCGGCGCGGGCTCGACCCCGACACGGTCACCTTCCTCGACGCGCGGCTCAAGAGCGTCACCGACCGCCTGACCGCGAACACCGCGGCGCCGATCCTGCCGTTGCTCGCACTGGTCGACAGCGGCGGGACACGGCCGAGCCGCGAACGGCTGCGCGTCCTCGGCGACGCCCTCAACGCACCACCCGACTCGGCAGACCTGGCGGCCCTCGGGACGAAGCTCGCGAAGCCTCCGGCGCAGCCGGTCGCGACGGCGTACGACCTCGCCGCCGCGAGCGCCGAGATCTCGACGGCGTTCGACCCGACGATCCACCGGCCGTCGATCGTCGACCGCGTCCTCGCCGGCATCGGCGACACCGCAGGATTCGTCGAAGGCGAGCCGACGCTGCCCGTCGAGCTCACGCCCGAGCTCGACCTCCCCGCCTGGCAGTTCTTGCGCGACAACGCGTCCGAGTGGCTGCTGCCAGGCTCCGGCACGATCGACGCCGACAGCGTCATCGGGCTCGAGACGAACCCCGCGTTCGTCGATGCGTTCCTGCTCGGGCTCAACGCCCAGCTCGTCGCCGAGCTGCGCTTCCGCAACTACCCGCTGATCCCGGGCTGGGCGCCGGTGCGGACGTTCTGGGACCGCGCGAACGCCGCGAGCGGCGCGACCGAGCACGACATCGCCGAGATCGCGACCTGGCCGCCCGACACGCCGTTCGGCTCCCCGGCGCACCAGACGCCGTCGGCCTCGAGCAAGGACCTCGTCGTCCTCTTCAACACGCCCCTGTTTCGCGAGTACCCCGGCACCCTCGTCTACCTGGTGCCGGCGAGGCGCAACGCCAACGGCACGCTCAACTGGTCGGACCGGCCCGACTTCGCCGTGCGGCAGTTCCCCGCGTTCCAGGGCCGGATCTCCTCCGAGCTGACCTTCTTCGGCTTCGACCTCGACCCCGCCCTCGGGGCCGAGCGCTGGGTCGTGCTCGAGGAGACCGTCAACGGGCGGCGGTTCTTCAACGCCTCGGCCAAGCCGAGCACTGCGACGAACGGCGGCGACCTCGCCGCGCAGACCGTCAGTGCACCCCGGCGCGTCCTCATCCGCGGCGACATCCTGCTCGGAGGCATCTGAGATGGCCGCCCCGCAGATCGGCGTCCTGCTGCCGCTCCGCCTGGAGACGCGGTTCAATCGAAGCGGACGCCCGGCCCGCTGGAGCATCCGTGTGCGCGTCGTGCCGGACGCGATGTCGATCGCGAACCACGACGACGTCCCGACCGCGTTCGAGCTCGACGCGGTCGAGGCGATGTGGCGGGCGGCCGGCGGCGCCAACCTCGAGTCGGCGGAAGGACAGCGCGCGTGGCGGACGCTCGCCGCCTCGGTCGGGCCCGAGCGCGGCGCCTGGCTCGCCCGCACGTTCCCGCCGGTCGTCGGCTCCGACGGAACGATCACGATCGCCCGGCCCGCGCAGACGCGCACCGACATGCGCGCGCCCCGCGTGCTCGGCCTGCCGCCGACCCTCGAGATCTGGATCGCGCGCGGCGGGGCTGCCCCGGCCCAGGCGGTCCGGCTGACCGTGCGCGCAGCCGATGTCGACCTCGACCTCGACGATCCCAACAGCACCAGGCAGCCGTGGTGGACGTCGTTCACCGAGGCCGTCCGCGTCGGTCTCGCCGCGGAGATCGATCTCGGCACTGCGACGCCGACCGACATCGATGCGATCTACGTCGTCGGCATCGGCGGCGGCGACCCCGGACCGCTCCTCGCGGCACAGGCCGACAGTGGCCGCCTCGGCATCGTCTCGCCGGGGTCGGCGACCAGCACCGTCGACGGCAAGGACGCGATCTCGCTCGGCGACGTCGATGCATGGCGCCGTCTCGTCCCCGTCGGCACGAACGCGCAGGCGGGCACCGTCGCGATCTCGAAGGCGGTGGCCGGCGCGCCGCGCCTGCGCGGCGTGATCGGCGGCGCCGACGACCACCGGCCGCTGAACCGGGCCGTCATGGGTGTGCTGTGGCCGGCGATGTGGGGCCACTCCCTCGCGAACGTCTGGGGGTTCTCGACCCAGGCGGACGAGCTCGGCCTCTGGGCCGCTGCGAACCTCGTCCCGGAAGGCCCGCTGCCCTCGCTGCGGATCGAGGAGCAGCCGTACGGGCTGCTGCCGGCGACCTCGCTGGCCCGGTGGAAGGCGGCAAGCGGCGACCCGGCGATCGAGACGCGGCTCGTGCCGCTCGTGCGCAGCCTTGTCGCCACCTGGGCCGCCGCGGCGGAGCGGCAGGCCGCCGAGCAGCAGGGCGACGTGCTGCGCGGTCTCGTCCGCAACCCGACCGCAGCCCGCTACGCCTGGCAGTGGATGGTCCCGACGACGCTCGCCCACGCCCTCGCGTTCCGGTTCAACCAGTCTGTGCCAGCGGCCGACCTCGACGCCTGGTGGACACGGCAGGCCGAGCGGACGCCCCGGCTCGACCCGACCGCCTCGCCCGCCCGGAAGCTCGTCGCCGTCGGCTGGCGCCACCACGTCGACGTCGCCCTCGTCGAGCCGGCCGACCTCCGGACGAAGCTGACCCGCCTCGCCGGGGCAAGCGTCGCCCAGCTGCTCGCCGCCGGTGCGGAGGAGGGGCGCCCGGCGACGCCGCCCGCATGGGGCACGAGCCTTCTCACCGAGCTCGCGCGGCACTCGCTGCTCGCAAGCTCGGCCGCGGTCGCACGCCGCACGGTGGGCGGGGCGCGGGCGGTCGTCGAGCCCCTCGAAGTCGACCGCGGCACGCCCACACAGACCGAGACGTGGGCGCTCCGCCTGCGCCCCACGGATCTCACCCGCCGCGGCGACCCCACCGTCGGCGTCCGCGCGAACGTCGTCAACGGACTGAAGACGCTCGCGACCAAGAATCCAGCCGACGTCGACCGGGCGCTGCGGGCCGCGCTCGAGACCGCCACGAATCGGCTCGATCCGTGGGCGACGGCGATCGCGTGGCGGCGGCTGCAGAGCCTCGCCGCCGCCCCGCGCACCCTCGGCGCCTACGGCTGGGTCGACGCGCCCCGACCGCAGACACCGGGCGACCACCGCTTCGTGCTCGCGCCCTCGACCGAGCAAGCCGCCACCGCAGCCGTGTTGCGCGACCGCGCCCTCCACGACGCCGACGCCGACCGCTGGCAGATGACGCTGGCCTCCGACCCGATCCGCGGCGCGCTGCAGCTGGCCGATGCCACACGCGAGGGCGCGCACCCGGCCGAGTCGCTCGGGCAGAAGGTCGAGGCGATCGTGAACCGCCCCGACGTGATCGACCGTCTCCGCGACGCCTTCCCCTCCCTCCCGTTCTTCGTGCTCGGGTTCATGCGCATCCGCCGCGTCTGCGATGGCGCCGCCGTGCTCGACGCGGCCGTCAACCGCCCGAGCGAGCTGACCGATCTGGGCGTCCGTGCGGCGCAGATCAAGGCGCTGCAGGAGCTCGCCGCCGCCGTCGACGCGCTCGCCGACCTGCACGTCGCCGAAGCGGTCCTCGGCGTCGTCAAGGGCCGCACCGCCACCGCCGCCGCGGCCACGACCGCGGCAGGTGGGCAGGCGCCGCCGCCCGACTTCGACGTCGTCCGCACTCCGCGCTCCGGCCGCACGGTCACCACGGTCGCGCTCGTCGTGCTCCCCAACGCCCCGACACCCGGCGGCGCACAACCCAGCCCCGTCGCGCTTGCCGACCCAGCCGTCGCCGCATACGTCGACGCCCGCGCCGGCGCAGCCGCGAGCGCGAGCTGGACCTGGAAGAAGCTCGACCCCGACGGCGACCCGGCAGGGGCAGCGACGCTCGCCGACGTCGGCGGCCTTCGCCCCTGCGACACCGTCGGGCTCGGCATCGACCAGCTGCGCGAGCTCGTCCGCGAGGCGAGCGGCGCAGCCACGCTCGACCCGGAAGACCCGCCGGGCCCCGCCATCGTGCGCTCGCTCGCCGCGGCGCTCGCCGGCACACCGGCGCTCACGGACGACGTCGACGCGCCCCCGAGCCCGGCCGCCGCAACCGAGCTCGCGCAGCGCTACACGCGCGTGCGCAACGCGGCGGCCGCGGCCGCGACGGACGCACGCACGGCAGCCGCTCCCGCAGCGACCGAGAACGCACGGCGGAGGGCGCTCGTCCGGATGGCGCGGTGGGGGATCACCCCGCTCGCCGACGAGAGCACGCTCGCCGAGCGCCTCGTCCGCGCAGCCGAAGTGCTCGAGCGCCGGGTCGCCGAAGCACCGGCGACCCTCGAGGGCGCGACGGTCGAGGTGATCGCCGGAGCGATCGGCGCGCTCGTCTCGCCCGAAGGGCCGTTCCCGGTCTTCGCCCGTCTTCGCGCCGCGACGTTCGCGGGCCTGCGCGCCGAGCCGACGAACGCCGGAGCCAAGCCACGACTCGATCCCGACTGGCTGGAGACGGTGGCAGCGGTGCGGCCGGCGCTCGCCCGGCTCGAGGCGGTCCAGCTCCGGCAGCGGCTCGCGACCGGCGGCCAGCCGCTGCGCGCCTGGACGAACCGTCCCGGCGACCCGTGGCAGACCGTCCCGCCGCCGCCCTCCGACATCGAGGTCGTCCGCGCCACCCGCCTCACAGCGGTATTCGGGCCGCCGAACGTGCTCCCACCGCAGCCTGCGGCGAACACGACAGGCACGGTCGCCGTCGCGGTCATCGACCGCTTCGGCGAGACGGTCCCCGACCCCGAGCACATCAGCTCGGTCGCGTTCTCGCACGACCTCCCGCCCGCCCGCGCGCCGCAGGC
>JBLNEO010000189.1:0-7588 GCA_050262775.1 Pseudomonadota bacterium
GGTGGGCGCGCGGCCGGGGGGGGCGGCGCGCGAGCGCGCGCCGGGCGGCCGGGGGCGCATCCGCGTCTCCCGGCGGCGTGTGTTACGGCCCGCCCGGCGCCCCCATCGCCCCCCGGACGCCGGGGACGTCGGCGCCGACGACGGCGACCTGCGCGCGCGGGCGGGCGCCGCGAACGCGTCGCGGATCGCCGCAGCTTTCTCGCGGGAGCGGACGACCGACGCGTACGTCCGGCTCCTGGAGGACGCGCTCGCCGCCCGCGCGTAGCGCCCGGCGCGTCGTGGAGAATGTCCGCGTGCTCCCGACCGGCGTCGCCCAGGTGCCGCTCTCGCGCGACGACGCGCTGCGGCGCGACCTCGGCCGCGCCAACGCGGAGCTGATGCGGACGCGCCGGCAGTCGGAGCGGTCGTCGCGCGTCTACGCGGACATGCTCGCGGCGCGGCTCACGCCGCGGCGAACCGTCACTTGACGGCGCGCACGCCGACGATCACCTCGTAGAGCGGGTCGTGCGCGTCGAGCTCCTCGGGCTTCAGGTCACGCACGGCGAGGCCGTAGAGGAGCCCGGCGGCGGTGAGGACGTTGCCGTACGTCTCGACCGTGGCCGTCCCACCGGGGAACGCCTCCTGCGTCATGCGCAGCGCCGACCGCCCGGTGTAGCGCCACCAGTCGCCGTAGAACTCGTCCTCGATCGGCGCGATCCGGGTGATCCCGGGCACCGTCATCAGCAGGACGCCGCCGGGGACGAGGATCCGATGCACCGTCCGGAGCGCGGCCGCCGCGTCGTAGATGAAGTGGAGCGTCTGCGTGAGGATCACGCAGTCGAACGAGCCGTCGGCGATCTGCGGCGCGTCGCTCAGGTCGCCCACGATCGTCGCCCGGGGGTTGTCGTCGCGGGCGTGGAGGATCTCGATGCTCGTGACGCCGGTACCGAACTCGACGGCGTAGTCGTCGCCGGCGATCTCGAGCACGCGGCCGTGGATGTCGGCGGCGTGCGAGCCGACGAAGCGCTCGATGTAGTACCGGTCGATCGGCGCGCCGCGCTCGAAGCCCCAGTTCGGGTCGATCGGCGTGACGCGCCGAAGCGCACCGAGCCGCGGGGGCCGTGCCGCACGCCGGCGGCGGAGGTCGCGGACGACGCGGCGGAGCGGGCCGCGGGCCGGCGGCGGGACGACGCGCTTCCACCCGCGGGGAGGAGGCTCGTCGACGGGCGTGCCCACGGCGCGGGAGTATACGAGCGCCGCCTTCGGCGTTATCGTCCGTCCGGCCTGGGAAGGAGGCACGGTGGTACGTGGGAGTCTTGTCGGCTCCGGCGGCCGCGTCGTCGTCGTCTCGCCTCACCTCGACGACGGCGTGCTGTCGATGGGAACCACGATCGCGCGGCTCGCGCGCGCCGGCACGCCCGTGGAGGTTCTGACGGTGTTCGCCGGCGACCTCGGCTCGGCCGCGCCCGCCAGCGGGTGGGACGCCCGCGGCGGGTTTGCCACCGAGGGTGCCGCGACCGCCGGACGCCGCGCGGAGGATCGGGAGGCGTGTCGGATCCTCGGCGCGCGCGCCGTGTGGCTGCCGTTCGCAGACGGCGACTACGGCCGCGCGCGCGACGCGGGCGAGGTGTGGTCAGCCGTCGCCGAGGTCGTCGACGGCGCCGAAACGGTCCTGCTTCCGGGCTTCCCGCTCACGAACCCGGATCACGCGTGGCTGACGAGCGTGTTGCTCGCGCGCCCGTTGCCGGTCCGCCGGGTCGGGTGCTACGTCGAGCAGCCGTACACGCTGTGGCTCTCCCGCGGCGAGCTGCGGGGGACGCCGGCGTCGTCGATCGAGCCCGAGCTCGGCTGGGAGTGGCTCCCCGGCGGATGCGTCGACCGCTGGGCGAAGTGGCGTGCCATCCGGGCGTACCGCTCGCAGCTGCCGCTCCTCGGACGCGCCCGCCGACGCGGATCCTCGCTGGCGCGGCTCCTCTTCTCCGATGTTCCGCACGCCGGGGAGGCGCTCCGCTGGCTGCCTCCGGCGTCGATCGAGGTCGTCCGCGGCCGGACCGCGGCCGTCGCTCAGTCGGAGGTGCCGGGCGCGGACGGCTGACGGCCGCCGCGCCATCCGCGCGGGCCCAGCAGCCCGACCGTGGCGAGGACGACGAACGCCGGCGCGACGGGGAGCACGTAGTGGCGGTCCGGCCCCAGCCCGAGCGCGTTCAGGCCCACGACGAGGAAGGCGGCGACGGCGATCGCCGAGACGGCCTGCCAGTCCCGCGGGCGCCGCAGCGCGATCGCGACGAGCCCGACGAGCAGCCAGAGGATCGTCCGCGGGTACCAGCGCGACGCCTGGTTCAGCCGCAGCCCGAGGCTCGCGTTGCCCTCGCGGTCGGGGAGGCCCGCGAACAGCTCGTCGCGGCGTCGCTCGATCTCCTCGAAGCGCGGGCGGTCGGACGGGCGGTCGAAGACGAAGTGGCGCTCGGTCGCCGACGTCCACACGTCGCGGATGCGCAGGTCGGGGCGGAGGATCCAGAGGTTCTGCCCCTCCGGGATCAGCTGCCCCTCGCTCGGCACCGGCAGCCCGTTCGGCGTCGTCTGCGGCTGTTCGGGCGCCGTGTCGGAGGAGCCGACGACGCGGTAGTACGGCTCGCTCAGCTGCTCCCAGACGGTGTCGGCGACGCCCGATGCGTACGCGCCCGGGTGCGCGCGGATCGCCTCGAGCGCCGCGCGGCGCAGCACCGCGTAGTCGTCGCCCCAGCCGAAGACCTCGTCGGAGAGGGTGTAGAGGTCCTCGTGGACGCGCGCGCTCCCGGCGGCGTAGATCTCGTCGAGCGTGACGCCGTACGACCGGTAGGGATCGCGCGTCAGCAGGTGCTCGCGAATCGCGGCGGCGAGCTCGCGGGAGGCCGGGCCGTCGTCGGGGCCGACGATCCGGTCGAAGAGGAACGCCCGGTAGAAGGGCACGACCGCGTTGCCGCCGCGCGCGAGCGCCCACTCGTCGTAGCGCAGGCCGTTGTGGGCCGTCCACGCGGCGAGCGGCACGACGGCGGCGAGCAGGAAGGCGGCCGCGAGGCGGAGACGCCGGCGCCACGTCGCGGCCAGCAGGAGCGGGAGCACGGCGGCGGCGAGGATGACGACGTTGCCGGGACGAACGAGCACGACGTAGGCCGCAGCGAGCCCCGCCGCGACCCACCGTCCCGTTGTCGGCACCGTCCACGCGCGGACGACCAGCAGTGCCCAGAGCGCGAACGCCGCCGCCATCACGAGCTCGCTGCCGAGCTCGTGGAACATCGCCGCGTACCCGGGGAACGCGAGCAGCGCGACGGCCGTCGCGAGCGCCGCGCGCGGCCCCCACGCGAGCGCCGCCCAGCTCCAGGCGACGATCGACCCGGCGTACAGGAGGGCCGACGCCGGCTCCGCCAGCACGCCGCCCCACAGGTCGAGCAGCGGCCCGACGACGATCGGCGTGCCGGGCGTCCGGAACAGCATCGACCACGGCAGCAGCGTGTCCCGGTCGAAGAGCTGGATCCAGACGTAGAGGTACTCGTCGAGGTCGCGCCCCGTCGAGAGTGGCCAGGCGACGGCCTGGACGGCGTAGACGACGACCGCCGCCCCCGCGAGGATCGCCGCCCCCGTCCACCGCGTCGCGAGGCGCTCGGCGGCGGCGAGCGTGCGCGCTGCCGGGTGCGTCGTGGTCGCTGCCACCGGTCGGAGAGCGTACTGGGCCGCCCCTACAATCGGGCCGGTGAAGACGGCCTCGCAGCCGTCGGCCGACCGCCCGCAGCTCTCGGTCGTCGTCCCCGTGTACAACGGCGGCCCCGCGATCGTCGCGAACGTCGAGACGATTCGCGCGGCGGCGCTCGCCGCCGCGGACGACGTGGAGCTCCTCGTCGTCTCCGACGGCTCGATCGACGGGACGGCGGAGCGGCTGCTCGAGGCGCGGCAGGACGTCGAGATGCGCGTGATCCACTACGACCGCAACCTCGGCAAGGGCTACGCGGTGAAGCTCGGCGCGCTCGCCGCGCGCGGCGACTGGATCGCGCTCGTCGACGCCGACCTCGATCTCGACCCGAGCGGGATCCCGCTGTTCCTCGAGACGGCGCGGCGGGAGGGGCTCGACCTCGCGATCGGCTCGAAGCGCCACCCCGACTCCGCCGTCGAGTACCCGCGCTCCCGGCGCGTGATGAGCTGGGGGTACCAGCAGCTGAACCGCGTCCTCTTCGGGCTGGACGTACGCGACACGCAGGTCGGGTTGAAGGTCTTCCGGCGCGCGGTCGCCGAGGACGTGTTCCCGCTGCTGCTCGTGAAGCGCTTCGCGATCGACCTCGAGCTGCTCGCGGTCGCGCGCGCGCTCGGCTACGGCCGCGTCCGCGAGCTGCCGGTCCGGCTCTCCTACCGCTTCACCGGCTCGGGCGTCGGGTCGGCCGCGGTCGCGCGGGCGCTCGTCGACACGGCGGCGATCTTCTACCGCCTGCGGATCCTGCGGACGTACCAGCGCAAGCGCCGCCTGCTCGGGGACGCGGGTGCGGGGACGCCGACGCCGCTCGTCAGCCTCGTCGCGAACGGCGACGTCGCAGGCTCGCTCGACTACCCGCGGCTCGAGGCGCCGCCGGGGGCGCACGGCGAGCTCGTCGCCGTCCTCGGCGCCGGCGCGAGGCCGGCGGGGAACTGGGTCACGGCCGCCGTCCCGTACTTCGCTCGGCCGGACGTGGCCGCCGTCGTCGTGCCGGAGCTCGCGCCGTCGGGTGGGACGCTGCGCGAGCGCGCGGCGGCCGGCGTCCGCGAGTCGCGGCTCGGCGGCGGGTCGCGCCGGCAGCGCTACTTCCCCGGCAACGTCCGCATCGTCGCCGACCACGATGCCGCCACGGTCGTCGTGCGTCGGCGTGACCTCGACGACGCCCTCGCGCACGGGGTCGTCGCGGACCGACTCGTGGCGTGGCTCGCCGCACGGGGACGGCGCACGGTCTACACGCCGGACACGATGGTCGTCTCGACGCCGGAGGCGCTGTTCGGGCCGCACCTCCGCGCGACGCTCCGCCATGCCGAGGCACGCGGACGGCTCGCGCGCGCGTCCCGCGGCCGCAGCCTGAGCGGCGAGACGGCGGTGTCGCTCCTGCCGGCGGCGGCGGCGGTCGGCGGCCTCTGCCTCGCGGGGGTCGGATCGGGCCGCGCGCGCGAGGTCGGGGTCGCCCTCGCCGGCGCGTCGGCGGCCGCGGTGGCGGGTGCCGCCGCGCTCGCCGGGCTCCGGTTCCGCTCGGCGCCGGTCGGGCTGCTGGCCGCGCCCGGCCTCGTGCTGACGCAGGCGGCGTACGTGGGCGGCTTCGCGCGCGGGTTCGCCCGCGGGGCTCAGCGCGTCGCGCCGGCGTCCTCCGCGCCCTCGAGCCCGAGCGCCGCGAGCAGGCCGCCGAGCAGCGTCTCCCAGTCGAACCGCCGCGCGTAGGCCCGCGCCGCGGCGCGTCGCCGCCCCCACGCCTCCGGATCCGCGAGGCCGCGTGCGATCGCGTCCGCGAGCGCGGCCGGGTCGTCCGCAACGAGCTCGGCACCGGCCTGGGCCGCGAGCTCCGCCGCGTTCGGCGGGACGTCGGTGAGCACGATCGGGAGCCCGGCGCCGAGGTACGCCTTCAGCTTCCCCGGATCGGCGAAACGGGTGAACGACGCGGGGTCGGAGCGGTACGGTGCGACGGCGATCGAGCCGCCGGCGAGCAGGCGCTCGACGTCGCGGTGGTCGGCGACGAAGCCGTGGAAGCGGACGGCGTCGCCGAGGTGGAGCGCGGCGGCGCGAGCGCGGAGGGCGGTTTCCTCGGGGCCGGTCCCGATCACGTCGGCGGCCACCTCCTCGCCCCTGGCCCGGAGGAGCACGAGCGCGTCGAGGAGCACGTCGACGCCCTGGCGCGGTACGAGGTGCCCGAGGTAGACGACGCGCCGTCGCCCGTGCGCATCGGGCGGCGCCGTCGCCGTGCGGCCGAGCCACGCGCCCATCGGGACGACGTGCGTCCGTGCGGGGTCGCGCCTGATGCCGTGGCGGGCGTCCCGTGCGTCCCTGGCCTCGGCCGAGAGCTCGACCCACGCGTCGGCGCGCGTGCAGGCGAGGCGGTCGACCGCGTCGTACAGCCGCGTCAGGGGGCTGCCGGGGCCGAACCGGTCCGGGACGAAGTCGACCGACCACTGGACGACGCGCCCCGCGCGGCCGAGCCGCCGCTCCGCGAGCCCGCGCGCGGCCGCGAGCGGGTTGAACCCGAACCAGACGTCGGCACGGGGGATCCGCAGCGGCACGAGCGGGTCGACCGCGTACGAGGCCGGGGGCCGGAGCGGCACCCGGACGCGCCGCTGCTCGACGACATGCCCGTCCTCGTAGCGCGTCAGCGTGTGCGCCGTCCCGTCCTCCACCGCGAGCGGGTGGAAGACGGTCGTCACGGCGTGCCCGCGCCCGACGAGGAAGTCCCGCAGCGCCTGTGCGGGCCCGTCGACGTAGCCGTTCGAGGCGACGACGGCGCGCGTCACTGCCTCCAGTCGGAGCGGTCGAGCAGCCGCGGCCGCAGCTTCCCGCGGATCGTCCCCGTCCCGTACACGGCGAGCGTGATCCAGCAGGCGGGCACGTGGAAGAGCCAGGCGGGGTCGCGCCGCCGGCGCAGACCGCGGCTCACCTGGACGAGCAGCGGGACCACGGTCACGGTCGAGGCGACGAAGCGGACGACGCCCCCGCGCTGCCGGTCGGTCCACGGGTACGAGCGCCTGCCCTGCGCGGCGAAGTAGAAGTAGTCGTCGGTCCGCCGCCGCGTCTTCAGGTAGAAGCGCCGGACGCCGTCGCAGAAGTAGTGCCGGATCGGCACGTCGACGCGGGCGATCGTGGCATGGCCCCGCTGAACGAGGTCGTGCACGAAGTCGATGTCGAAGAGGTAGTCGCCCACGGGCACCTCCTCGAACGCCGAGCGGCGGACGAGGTAGCCGTTCGCCCCCATCGTCGGCACCCACCGCGGGTCGAGCGTCACGCGCAGCCAGCCGTCCCGCGGCTCTTCCTGCACGGGGTAGTCGGTCCAGCGCCCGGTCAGCGTCGAGAGCCGGTCGTAGTTACCGACGAAGAGGGCGAGGGGGTCGTTGATCCCCGTGAGCGCCTGGTAGCGGTTGATGTAGTGGTCGCGCCGCCGGTACTCCCACCGCAGCGCCTCGCTCGAGATCACCTCGGGGTCCTCCAACGGGCGAACCATCCGGCGCAGCCAGTCGTCGCCGACGAGCACGTTGTCGGAGTCGACCATGAGCACGAGGTCGCCCGTGGCCGCGCGGACGCCGACGGCCTTGCCGCTCTCGCCCGTCCGCAGCGGGTTCGCGAGCACGCGCGCGCCGTGGCGCCGGGCGATCTCGACCGTCGCGTCCGTCGAGCCGCCGTCGACGACCAGCACCTCGACGAGGTCCTGCGGGTAGTCCTGCGCCCGCACCGAGCCGAGGCACTCGTCGAGGTACTTCGCCGCGTTGAGGGTCGGGACGACGACGCTGATCGACGGCGCGGCGCCGCTCACATCGAGTCGATCGTCGGCGTCACGAGGCCCCGGGCGAACTGCAGGCCGTACACGGCGTGGCTGGCCCCGATCACGAGCGGCAGCACCGCGGCCACCGGCGCGTCGTGCCC
>JBLNEO010000190.1:0-5182 GCA_050262775.1 Pseudomonadota bacterium
GAACGGCTGCAAGTACACGAACAACGCGCTTCACGTCCCCTGCGTCAACGGCGCCGGGAACGCCGGCGGCGACAACGTGTGGGCGACGTCGCTCCGCAGCGACCCGGATCCGATCAACGCGCCGATGCCGCTGTGGGACGACTGGTACCAGAACGCGAACCCCGGGCCGTACTACCCCTGCAACACGACGTCCGGAACGCCGCCGATGTTCGACAACGACCAGGGCGCGACGCCGAACATCGCGAAGCGCAACAACAGCGTCCCGACGATCTTCAACGTCACGCCCGGCGTCTCGTACACGTGCAAGACGGCGATGGGCGAGCTCTCCTGGAACGCGTCGACGAAGGTGCTGACGGCGAACGGCACGATCTTCATCGACGGCTCGGCGACCGTGAACAACGGCGCGATCAACGCGTACACGGGCTACGCGACGATCTACCTCTCCGGGACGCTGCTGATCAAGAACTCGTCGCTCTGCGCGCTCGTCAAGGCCGACGGAACCGGCTGCACGACGACCAACTGGGACCCGAACAAGCGGATGATCGTGTTCGTCGTCAACGGCAGCGGCGGGCAGGTCAACGCGGACACGAGCATCGCCCTCGTCAGCGGCGGCTTCCAGGGCGCCCTCTACGCGACGTGGGCGATCGACATCGGCACGACCTCGCTGTCGGAGGGGCCGCTCGACGGGAAGCCCGTGAAGCTCGGCCAGTCGTCCGGGTCCGCGTTCCCGGGCTTCACGCTCGTCCCCGTCGGCATGCCGGGGAACCCGGCCGTCTACGCGCAGCCGGGCACGCCGCAGTACACGGACTAGCTAGGGCGCGGTGCGGTCGTTCGCGACGAACGCGGCGTGCGTCACCGGCATCCGTTCCTCGAGGAAGCGCTCGACCGCCTCGGCGTAGCGGCGGATCTCCCGCTGCGCCGTCTCCGCCGCGCGCAGCGAGACGAAGTTCATCAGGGAGCGCGCGTTGACCGTCCAGTAGAACTCGGTGTAGGCGCCGACGGGCAGCACCGCGCGCGCCACCTCGCGGGCGATGCCCTCCTCGACGAGCCGCTGGTAGGTCTCGAAGGCGTGGTCGTAGACGGCGCGGAGCTCGTCGCGCGTCCGCTCGGCGAGCTCGTCGTCGACCTGCTCGAAGGTGTACGCGCCGGGCTTGCCGACCTGCGTCCGCACGTCGTCCGGCTCGGGCACGTAGAAGTCCTCGGTCGCCTTCGCGTAGCGCATGGAGAACTCGTTGAAGGAGCCGACGCGGTGCCGGAACCACTCGCGCGCGACGAAGATCGGGCAGCGGATGTGGAACCGGAACGCGTTGTGCTCGAACGGCGTGCCGTGCCGCTCCCGCATCAGGAATCGAATGAGACCGGCGTCGGCGTCGTCGAACTCGTCCTTGCGACGGGCGAAGCTGACCCGCGCGGCGTTCGCGACGGAGAGGTCGGAGGCCATCGCGTCGTCGAGGCGGACGAAGCCATGGTCGAGGACGGGGATCGTGTTCTCGGGTATCACTGGCGCCGTGAGGGTCACGGACTCGAGCGTAGAGCCGCGCCCGGACGGTAGCGCGCACGTGGGGACGAGCGGGTTCTCGTACCCGTCGTGGCGGGGCGGCTTCTACCCGCCGGACACACGACCGGAGGCGTTCCTGTCGTACTACGCGTCGCGGCTTCCCTCGGTCGAGCTGAACGTCACGGGCTACCGGCTCCCGTCCGAGGAGTCGTTCGCGCGCTGGCGCGACGCGGTGCCGCCCGGCTTCGCGTTCGCGGTCAAGCTGCCGGCCCGCGCCCTCCGCTCGCTGGGCACGTTCGAGGAGCGCGCGTCCCTGCTCGCCGACCGCCTCGGCGTCGTGCGCGTCGTGCTCGAGCAGCCGCGCGACGACGGCACCCTGGCGCTGCTGCTCGGCTCGCTCGACCCGGCGGTGCGGGTGGCGCTCGACGTCCGGCACCCGTCGTGGGAGGGCGCGGAGGTGGGGCGCGCGGTCCGCGTCGGCGACTGGGACGCCGAGGCACCGTTCCGGTACTTCCGGTTCCGTGAGCCGCCGTACGGCGACGACGAGCTCGAGGCGCTGGCCGCCCGGCTCCGGCCGCTCCTCGCCGCCGGGGTCGACGTGTTCGCGTACTTCAGGCACGAGGAGGAGCCGTCGGCGCCCCTGTACGCCGAGCGGCTCCTCTCGCTCCTCCGCGGCTAGCCGGCCGCGTAGGTCGGTTCGACCGTCGCCCTGACGGTCACGGCGTTCGCGATCGGGACGGCGTTGATCCCGCCCGCGGCGCTGAAGTACGAACGCGCGCCCGGCACGAGAGCGGCGGCGGTGTATGCCTGCGCGCCCCCCGTGATGTTCCCCGCGGCGTCGAAGACGACGATCGAGATCTTCGCGCTCGAGAGGAGGAAGCGCGGGTGGTCGTTGAGCACCTGGCCGTTCACGGCCCCGACGAACCCCGGGTCGCCGAGCTGCGGCACGATCCGGAGGGCCTCCGTCGGCGGCTCCCGCAGCGTGCCCCGCTTCGCGTCCGCGTGCCGGCCGGTCACCTCGAGGCGCGCGACGGCGATCCCCTCGGGGACGTTGGCGTAGCCGCCGAGGTAGTACCTCGCGCCGGCGCGGATGCCGGCGACGTGCTGCGTCTGGGTCTGGACGACACGGTTGCTCGCGTCCACGAAGTTGACGACGGCGTTGATCGAGACGGCGTCGCGCGTGGTCGAGCGGTTCTCGAGCACGAGCCCCCAGCTGACCATGCTCAGGGTGCCGCGCCAGCGCTGCGAGAAGCCGCTCTGGGCGACGACGACGAACGTGCCCGCGTTCGACCCGGCGCGGGCGACGACGCGGACGCTCGTCGTCCGGCTGCCGGCGCCGCGGCAGGCGGCGGTGAGGCGGGCGGTGCCGGCGGGGACCGAGCTCGGGACGCGGAAGCGCCACTCCGCGCGCCCTCCGACCGCGCGGGTGGCGCCGAGGCGCGCGCGCCCGCCGCCGGCGTAGCGCACGGAGAGCGTGCACGCGGCCCGTCCGGGGCGCACCGCGACGGTCACCGCGGCGGGCTCGCCCTTGACGAGCGTGCGGGGCACCGTGTCGAAGCGGACGGTCGCGGCGGCGTCCGGTCGGGCGGACGCGCCCGCCGCGACGGCGAGCGAGACGAGCGCGGCAGCGACGAGTGCGGCGCGTCGATGGGTGCAGGCACAGGGGCTCACGGCTCCTCCGTTCACGATCGGCGTGGCCGCGCCGCCTAGTCCTCGGTTCTCCTCCCACTGTCGGCCCCGACCGGGCGACGCGCATCCCTCGGACGGGGGCGGCGGAACGAGCGACGGGGCCCCGCGGGGCCCCCTCGTCAACGCTCCGGTCGGGGTCGGGCGCTAGCCCCTGCCGTTCCCCTTGCCGTTGCCGCCACCCTGCCCGTTGCCCCTGCCGTTGCCCGGGGTGGTGGTCGTCGTCGAGGTCGAGGTGTCCGGCTTGCCCTTCGCCTTGCCGTTGCCGTTGCCCTTGCCCTTCCCCTTCGACGTGGAGGTGTCGGCCTTCTGCTTCGCGGCCTGCTGCTTCTCGGCCTTCTTCGCGGCGGCCTTCTCCTTCGCGGCCTTGGCCTTTTCGGCCTTGTCCTTCGCGGCCTGCTGCTTCGCAGCCTGCTGCTTGGCCGCATTCTCCTTCGCCGCCTTCTGCTTGGCGGCCTTCGCCTTCGCCGCCTTCTCCTTGGCGGCCTTGGCGGCCTTCGCCTTCGCGGCGGCCTTGGCCTTCGCCTTGGCCTGCTTCTGCGCGCGGGCCTCCGCGCACGTGCCGACCGTGTCGCCGTGCGCCTTGTGCGCCGCGACGGCCGGCTCGCCGACGGTGATCGTCACCTTGTTCTTGTGGCAGAGCGTGACCTTGGCGACCCCGCCGTACTGGTACTGGGCGACGCTGATCGCGTCCTTCGCGAGACCGACGCCGCCGAGCGCGCCGAACGTGACGAGCATCGTGGCGGCGACGACCGCGGCGAAGACGGCGCGCTGCGCCTTCGGTGTGGTCTTGTTCATATGCCCCTTTCGCATGGTCGCGTTCTCCCGTTCGAGGGCCATCGACCTCTCTGACGCCGCCGGCTCAGCGATCTTGCGCTGTGCCCCTCGAACGAGGGAGCGCCTGCAGCTCGGGGGAGCGTGGATTCAGCGCGCGGGCCTCGTCCGCCGCTGCGCCGCGCGCCCCGCCCGTCGAGGCGAGCGCGAGGTCGTACCAGAGCTCCCACGAGCCGCGGTCCCGTGCGACCGCCTCGCGCAGGAGCGTGCGGGCCTCCGCGTTCCGCCCGGCCGCCAGGTGCGCCTCGGCCTCGAGCCGCCGCGCGTCCGTCGACCACGGCGCGAACCGGCGGGCGCGCCGCGCGGCCGTGAGCGCCGCCTCCGGATCGTCGCGCCCGAGCGCGTCCTCGGCGGCGCCGGTCGCGCGGTTGCCGGCGTGCGCGACGCCGGCGGCGACCGCGACCGGGACGAGCGCGGCCAGCGCAAGCGCGCGTGCCCGCGGGGCGAGCGCTCGCTCGGGTGCCGTTCGCGCCGCCGCGAGGATCGCCGCGCCGGCGAGGAGGGCCGTCCCGGTCACGGCCGGGATCTCCCAGTCCCAGTCGACGGCGGCATGGAGCAGGAACGCGACGTAGGCGGCGCCGGCCGCCGCGGCCTCGCGGGCACGGACGAGCGCGACGAGCGGCGGCGAGAGCGCGGCGAGCAGCAGCGCGAGCCCGACCGGTCCGAGCTCGGCCAGCACCTCCAGATAGAGGTTGTGCGCGTCGCGCGCGGCGAACGCCGTCGGCCGCTGCAGCAGCCACCAGCGCCCGTAGCTCCCGGCGCCGCCGCCGAGGAGCGGCTCCGCGCGCACCTCGTGCGCCGCGACGCGCCAGTAGTCCGCACGGCCGTTGCCGGACGCCGACGACAGGCGTCCACCGAGGTCGGCGCCCGCGGCGGGAAGCGGCGCCGTGAACGCGTCGTAGACGCGGACGGGGCTCCCGATCCGCACCGCAGCCGCGACGACGACGAGCGCCGCGCACGCGACGAGGGCCGCGCCCCACGCGCGGCGCACCCCCCGCGGCGGCGACCATCGCCGCTCGAGCGTGTCGGCGGCGGCGGCGGCGCCCGCGGCGGCGGCGCAGAGCACGACGAGCGCAAGCGCGAGCCGTGTCCCGTCGTGCCGCGCGGCGTCGAGGGTCGCGTCGCGCCGGGTGAGCCCGTCGAGCGCGAGCGCGAGCGCGACGG
>JBLNEO010000191.1:0-3880 GCA_050262775.1 Pseudomonadota bacterium
CCGTATCGCGGGCTCAAGCGATAACGTGGCATTTGCAGCAAGGTCCAGCCGTTCGGAGAGTGCCGGGCCTCCGGCGGCGCCGCCTGCGGCTCCGATCCGCCGTGCGAGCTCCTGCGGCGAGAGCGCCACGGCCGAGCGAAAAGTCGCCGCCGTGGGCGGGTTCAAGTTCAGGGTGTACGCGATAGACGGCGACGCCTCGGGACGCGCACGCTCTCGGAACCGAACTGGAACGTCGGCGACACCGTCGCGCTGCATGACCAGGTGTACCGGGTCTACGACGTCGTCTACTTCGACGACGAGGGCGACGTGCGCGGGCTGCTGCGGCTCGAGCAGCCGCGACGCGCGGCCGAGTAGCGGGCTGCTGCCTCGAGCGGCGAACTCCGAGTTAGACCGGAGTAGGCACCGCACGCGCATTCCCGGCATCGCCGGCATGCATGAACCGCTTGCCTAAGCGGAATCCGCTTGGCCATGCTGGCCGGAATGGGCGCAGGTGGGATCGAACCACCGACCTCTCGCGTGTGAGGCGAGCGCTCTCCCGCTGAGCTATGCGCCCGGGAGCGCGATTGTAGCCGCGTCAGGCCCGGCGGAGGAGCTCCCTCGCCGTCTCGCGCGCGCCCTCGTTGCGCTCGCGCCAGACGAGCTCGAGGAGGCTCCTGGTCACGTCGCGGATCCCGACGATGCCGAGCACGTGTCCGTCCTGGACGACCGGGAGATGGCGGATGCGACGGTCGGCCATCAGCGTCGCCGCGCCGACGACGTCGTCGTCGGGCGAGACGGTGACGACGGCCCGCGTCATCACGTCGCCGACGCGAAGGTCCTGCAGCTCGGTGTTCTCGCCCGCGAGCCGGAGGACGTCCCGCTCCGTGAAGATCCCGACGAGGCGACTTCCCTCGCACACGGCGACCGAGCCGACGTTCTCCTCGAGCATCCGGGCAATCGCGACTCCGACCCGCTCGTCGGGCTTCACCGTCACGACCCGCAGGCTCATCACGTCGACGATCGGCGCCATGTGCACACTCCTTCGGTTGGTGGCGATTGCCACTTGATCATAAACACCGGATGCCCGATCGCGCAAAACGTTTGCACCGCGCCGCGGCTACCATGCGCCTCGCCCGGTCCGCGCTAGGCGGGGAGGTAGCGGTTCCCTGTACCTGAAATCCGCTCTAGCAGGGCCGAAGGCCGTCCGAGGGACGGAGTTTTCGGGGCTTGGGCGTCCACACGTGGCGTTGACGGTCAGGTTCCGCGCACTGAGAGCATCCGAATCGCGTCAGGTCCGGGAGGAAGCAGCGCTAAGGATTCCCTCTCAGGTGCCGCGGTTCTGCCTGGCCCGAGCAGGCGATGGACGTTCCTCCCGGGGGCAACGCCTCGACGACGGATGCGCGGCCGGGCGCCTGCCTCAATCGAGGCCGAGCGCGAGCTCGTGCGGCCGCGCCGCCACGAAGCCGCGCAGGGGGGTGAGCATCCACTGCGCCTCCGCGTGCGCGCCGCGCCACCGGAGGCTCGTCCCGTCGGGCTCGGGCTCCCCCAGCTCGCACAGGCTCGCCGCACCGCCGCGCGTCCGCCAGGCGGCGAGGACGGCGACGCCGTCGGCGAGCTCCGGCATCGCCGGGCAGAGCGCGCCGCCGTCGTGCTCCACGGGCAGGACGAAGCCAACCGCACGCCGTCCGCCGCCGCGGACGAGCTCCTTGACGGGACCGTTGAGCGCGTCCCAGAAGACGTCCTCGTCGACGAGCGAGCACCCCGGAATCGGCTCGAGCGCGGCGCGGTCGCCCTCGTCGAGCGCCATCAGCCCGGAAGGAGGCACCTCCTCGGCGAGATCGCGCAGCAGCTCGACGAGCGGCGGGAGGTGAATCGCGAGCTTCATCTCCGTCCATTCGACGGCTCCCGGGCGTCGTCCGATCCCCCGCGCGGGGGGTCCCGGGAGGCGACGGGCGATTCTGCTTTACTCGCCTCGTGACCGCCCTCTACCGGAAGTACCGGCCGCAGGACTTCGACGAGGTCGTGGGGCAGGAGGGGGTCGTCCGGACGCTCAAGAACGCGATCGCGAACGGGCAGCTCCGTCAGGCGTACCTCTTCGCGGGCCCCCGCGGCACCGGCAAGACCTCGATGGCGCGGATCCTGGCGAAGGCCCTCAACTGCGCCCAGGGGCCGACGCCGACCCCCGACAAGGTGTGCCACGCCTGCGTCGCGATCGCGAACGGCACCTCGCTGGACGTCGTCGAGATGGATGCGGCGTCGCAGCGCGGCATCGACGACATCCGCGAGATCCGCGAGCGGGTCGTGCTCCAGCCGGTCGAGGGCCGGTACAAGGTCTACATCCTCGACGAGGCGCACCAGCTCACGGACGCCGCCTGGAACGCGCTGCTGAAGCTGATCGAGGAGCCTCCGCCCCACCTCGTCTTCATCTTCTGCACGACCGACCTCAGCAAGGTGCTGCCCACGGTGCGGTCGCGCTGCCAGACGTTCGTCTTCCAGCGGCCGCGGCTGCCGGAGCTCGTCACGAAGCTCCGCCGGATCGCGGACGCCGACTCGATCGACGCCCCGGACGCGGCGCTGGCCCTGATCGCCCGCGGCGCGCGCGGCGCCTACCGCGACGCGGAGTCGATCCTCGACCAGCTCTCCGCGGCGACGAGCGGGACGATCACGGTGCAGGACGTGCTGCAGATGCTCGGGACGACCGAGGAGGAGGCGCTGTTCCGCATCGGCGACCTCATCGTCGACGGCGACACCGCGGGCGCGCTGACCTACCTCGAGGAGCTCGCCGAGAAGGGGCAGGACCTGGGACGCCTGGTCACCGACCTCCTCGAGCACCTGCGGCACCTGATGCTCGTCCAGCACATGAGCGAGGTGCCCGAGTCGCTGCCGGTGACCGAGGAGACGCGCGACCGCCTCCGCGAGCAGGCGAACCAGCTGACGCCGGCGACCGTCATCCGCCTGGTCGACCTCCTCGCCGTGGCGGTCGACGACCTGCGCCAGGGGGGCGACCCGCGCCTGCCGCTCGAGCTCGCGCTCGTGAAGGTGACTCGCCCGGCGGCCGACCTCTCGCGCGAGGCGACCGCGTACCGGCTGGAGCAGCTCGAGGCCCGCGTCGCAGCGATCGGCGGGGGCCACACGACGCCGTCGCCGGCGGCTGCCCCGCCCGAGCGCGACCCGGTCGCCGACGAGCCGGCGCGCGCCGAGGAGCATGCCTCGTCGGCGGGGCCGCCGGCGCTCGAGCTCGAGCAGCTGCAGGAGGCGTGGCAGCGGTCGATCGTGCCGGCGGTGGAGGGAAAGTCGATCCCCGTGGGCTCCGTGCTCAAGGAGGCGAGGCCCTCCGAGCTCGCCGGCGACACGCTCACGCTCGAGTTCCCGCCCAGCGCCGCCTTCCACCGCCAGCTCGCCGAGGAGCCGAAGAACGCCGGGCTCCTGCGCGACGCCCTCTACGAGCTGACGGGTCACAAGCTCGCCGTCGCGTTCGCGGAGGGCGCGTACACGGGCGACGCGCCGCTCGACGAGGCGCCCGCCCCGGGCGAGGACGAGCTCTACGAGCTGATGAAAGAGACCTTCGACGCGCGAGACGTGGAGGACACGTGAGCTTCGACATCAACAAGCTGATGCAGCAGGCCCAGCAGATGCAGGCGCAGATGGCGCAGGCCCAGGAGGAGGTCGCGAACGAGATCGTCGAGGCCTCGGCCGGGGGCGGCATGGTCAAGGTGAAGATCTCCGGCGCGATGGAGCTGAAGGAGATCACCATCGATCCCGAGGCGATCGATCCCGAGGATCCGGAGCTGCTCCAGGACACGATCGTCGCCGCGGTCAACGAGGGGCTCCGCTCGGCCCAGTCCCTGTTGGAGCAGCGGATGGGCGGGATGATGGGCGGCCTCGGCGGGCTCGGGCTGCC
>JBLNEO010000192.1:0-4821 GCA_050262775.1 Pseudomonadota bacterium
TCCTCTCTTGGAGCGAACCTGGTACCACGCGCCCGCGGAGGCCGTCATGGGACGTCCATCCGCCGCAGGCGCCGCAGGACGAGCAGCCCGAACCCGACCGCGACGACCAGCGCTCCGGCAATCGCCGCCGTGCTGCCGAGGACATGCCGATCCGAGCCGACGAAGCGCGAGCCGTCGAGCGCCTTGAGAACGCCCAGCGTGTATTGCCGGATGCTGAGGTACTTGATCCCGTTCACGAACGTCCCGAACAGGCCCTCCCAGACGAAGACGTAGAGCAGCCCCAGCGCGAGCGGGTGGGACGTGACGAGGCCGGCCCAGAGGAAGACCGTGGAGTAGAGCACCATGCCGACGCCCATCGCGAGCGCGGCCGCCGTCGCCGCGTGGCCCGCGCCGGGAAGCGGGACGAGGCGGAAGACGAGCAGGACGCTCCCGAACGTGCCCGCCATGAGCGCGGGTGCTCCGACGGTGATCGCGGCGAGGAGCTTCGGCAGGGCGATCCGCCAGTACGGGAGCGGCGTCAGCATCAGGTTGGCGAGCGTCTTGTCCGAGAGTTCGTTTCCGAAGGCGGCGGTCGCGACGGTGAGAGCGACGATCGGCAGCACCGCGGATGCCCAGAGCCCGTCGAGCAGGACGTCGTCGACGTGCGACGGCGCAGGCGGAGGATTCGCCGAGCCCGCTGCCGCGGCGAGGGCGAAGGGTGCCGCGCAGAGCGCGAGCAGGATCAACAACCGCCACTTGCCCGCGAGCTGGCGCACCGACAGGCCGTAGATCGCCGTCATCGTTCCACCAGATACTCGAAGACGCTCTCGAGTGAGTCGTCGAGCGGCTCCACGCGCGTGAGCCTGATCGAGAGGTCGTGGGCGAGCGCGGGCAGCGACTGCTGCACCGCGGCGACGTTGCGGCTGAGGAGCACGACGTCGCCGTCCTCGCCGACCTGCACCGAGTCGACGGCGTCGAGCCCGACGAGGGCCGCAGCCAGCTTGCGCGGCGCGCTGCAGACGACTTTTACGTGGTACGGGCGCTCGTCGAGCGCGGCACGGATCGCGTGATGGTCTCCCTCGGCGGCGAGCTTGCCGTTGACGACGAGCAGGACACGGCCGGCGAGCGTCTCGACCTCCTCCAGGATGTGCGAGGAGACGAGAATCGTCCGGCCCTCGTCGCCGAGGCGGTGGAGGAGCTCCTGGAACTCGACGCGGTGTCGCGGATCGGCGCCTGTGAGCGGCTCGTCGAGGATCAGCAGCTCGGGGTCGTGAACGAACGCGGCCGCGAGCTTGATGCGCTGCTTCATCCCGCGTGAGTACGTGGCGACGCGACGGCCGGCGGCGTCCGCCATGTCGACGGCGGCGATCGCGGTGCGGGCCGCGCCGCGGACGTCGCGGACGCTGTGCAGGCGCGCCGCAAGCTCCACGAGCTGCCTGCCGGTGAGGATTTCGTAGGTCGCCTCGTGCTCGGACATCACGCCGATCCGGCGGTAGACATCACGGTTGTGACGCGGGTCGCTGCCGAGGACGCTGACGCGCCCCTGCGACGGCGCCGCCAGCCCGCTGATCAGCTTCAGCAGCGTCGTCTTCCCTGCGCCGTTCGGGCCGAGCAGCCCGGTAATGCCGGGACGCACGTCGAACGAGACGTCGTTCACGGCGACGAGGCTGCCGTACCACTTGGTGACGGCGTCGACCGCTACGACCGGCTCGGTCACGTCGCCAGCCGTCTGTAGCGGTGAAGCGTCGCCAGCGTCGCAACGGCGCTCACCAGGAGGAACCAGCCGACCTGGATCGCAGCGGGAAGGTGCTCGGCCGCCGTCGTGCCGGCCGTCGACTTGCCCTCGAAGACGAGGTCGTTCACGTAGAGCGGCAGGTCGGGCAGGCTGAGCAGGGCCAGCCAGCGCCCGGTGTCGAGCGAGAGGACGTCGACGACTCCGCCCACGACCGCGCCGCTGACGATGAACACGCCGACGGTGAACGCGGCCGCGTAGGCGCGGCGCGTCGAGTGCGCGGCGACGAGGCTCGAAAGCGACGTGTAGTAGACCGCGAGGGCGGCGCCGACGAGCAGGAAGCGGGGGATGTCCGCCCAGTGGTCGCCGAGGTAGGTGACCGGGTCGGCGGCGCCGAGCACGAGCCCGGCGAGCAACACGATCTGGGGGAGCCAGACGGCCGCGACGGCGACGGTCGCGAGCGCCGCCCAGCGCGCGGCACCGTAGTCGGTCGGCCGCAGCGGGCGCACGAAGTAGAGGCTGATCGTGCCGTTGCGGCGGTCGGGGCAATAGAGCTCGGCCGCTATCACCGCGACGAAGACGAGCATGACGATCGCCGCGATCCCGTAGTACTCGGCGTGCGACGGCAGGCTCTTCGACGCGTCGAAGCCGGGCGCGGCCCGGTCGACGGCGCCGGCGATCAGCGCCATCACGAGGGCCGGGATCAGCGATGCGCAGATGAAGAGCCACGGCACGACCTTCGCGCGGCCGCCGCGGCCGAGGCCCAGTGCGGTGCGCAACCCGTTCTTGTAGACGGCGGCGACCGCGCGCCGCCGTCCCTCCCGCGGCCCCTCATAGCGCCGGAAGCCGAGGTCGTAGACCCTGCCGCTCGCCTCGGCGCTCATCCGCCGTCCCCGTGGCGAAAGAGCTCGGTCAGGGTGCCGCGATGGGGAGCGAGGCGACGCAACGGCGCCCCGGAGGCGACGAGGGCGTCGAGGATCTGGTCGTAGCGCTCGCCCACGACCTCGGGCACGACGACCATCCGGCCGTCGAGTCGCGCCTCGACCTCGCGTTCGTGCAGTGCGGCGAGGAGCTCGTCCTGCCGCGCAGTCACCTCGACGTACACCGTCTCCGTCTCGCGCGTGAAGGTCGACACGTCGCCCTGGTGGACGACGCGCCCGGCGTCGAGCACCAGGATGCGGTCGCAGATCCGCTCGACGTCACCCATGATGTGCGAGGAGAAGAGCAGGTTGATCCCGAACTCCCGGTTCGTCTTCCGGATCAGGGCGAGCATCTCCTCGCGCCCGCCTGGATCGAGGCCGGCCGTGGGCTCGTCGAGGAACACGAGCACCGGGTCGTGCACGAGTGCCTGCGCGAGCTTCACGCGCTGGCGCATCCCTGTCGAGTAGTCGCCGATCGGCCGGTAGCGCTCCTCGAACAGCCCGACGTGGCGCAGCGTCTCCGCCGCGCGGGAGCGTGCGTGCGCCGGCGGCAGGCCGCTGACCTCGGCCATGTGGGTGAGGAATTCGGCGGCCGAGAGGTTCTGCGGCAGGCAGTCGTGCTCCGGCATGTACCCGAGGCGCGCGCGTACGGCCACGGTGGTCGCTGCCGTGTCGCCGAGCACCTCCGCGGTTCCCTCGGTCGGCCCGATCAGGCCGAGGAAGAGCTTGATGGCGGTGCTCTTCCCTGCCCCGTTGGGGCCCAGCAGCCCGGTGACCCCCTCCTCGATCTCGAAGTCCACGCGGTCGAGCGCGACGATCTTGCCGTAGCGCTTCGTCAATTCTCGCGCGCGGACGAGCACCTGCACTTCTGCATCGTAGGAACGCCGTGAGCGAGAGGGGATCCGGGATCGAACGGATCCTTCACCTCTCCGGTGTCGCGCGCTTCCGGTGTCTTGGTGTTGACAGCCTGCCGGTCGGGCTAGAAGAGCCCTTCGATGATCAGGGCCGTGAGCGCTGCGTCGGCGATCAGGAGCAGCGGTATGAGAGCGGCAGCGCGCCGCCGGTAGGCCCGGCAGCGAACGGACCACAGGAGGATTGCGACGGCGGCGAGCAGGTAGGCCGCGGTGGCCACGTAGCCGGGTGCTCTCTGCACGTAGGGCGGCAGGTCGGCGAATGCGATCTGGTGGACGAGGAGCGCGGCGAACCCGACGCTGATGACGGCGAACGTCGAGATCTCGACGACGAATCCCGTCCGGCCGCGACGGCCAGGTGCGGTCTCGCCGACTGCTCCCGTCGTCGCGGCGGCAGCCGGCCAATGACGGAAGCCCCAGATCATCGAGAGGCCCATGAGGCTTGCGGCCAGCAGCGAGGACAGCGCCACTCCGACGGTCTTGCGCGGAAACTCGCTCTGGGGAAGGTAGGCGTCCATCAACGGGAAGAACTGCGCCTCGTACTCGGACTGGCTGAGACCCATGTGGGCCTCGAAGGCGGACGCAAAGGACGTTCCGGCGCCCATGTCGTGCATCACGGCCGCGACGTCCCGTGGTGATCTGCCCAGACCGTCGGCGTCGATGAGGTACCGAACGGCGAGGTGAGCCATCGGGTAGTAGTAGTTGACATACGCGTCCTCGGTTGTCACCGCGTCGTCGCCAGGCCGCGGATGGGGGACCAGAGGGAGGTCGACCCTCCACGCGACCGGGTTGATCCGGCCGTACTCGGCGATCCGCGCGTTGACCTCGTCGAGCGTCCGGGGTGCAGCAAGGGAGGTACATCCCAGAGCTTCGGCCGTGCCCTCGCTGAACCACACCGGCATGCGGCGGGGGTCACCGACGGGGATGTCGCCCACGTAGTTGCCCTTCAACAGCGCTTCCACCACGTGCACCATCTCGTGCTTCAACCCGCACCGGACGAACCAGACATGGGTCGACTCATGCCCCACCTCACGGTCGAACGACCCGATGATGATCCCGGCGTAGTACGCCGTTGCTCCCCCGACCAAACCCCCGCGTTCGATGACGCGGTAGCGAGTGGCATAGATGTCGATCTTGTCCTGGCTGGCCGGGAAGCGGAACATCGTCGCCGGGTCGACACCCATCTCATCGACCACTTCGACGAGCACCTCCTCGGCGAGGGCGGCGATCCGCTGTCGTGCCTTCAGGCTGGCGCCGTCGCTGTAGACGACGAAGTGCT
>JBLNEO010000193.1:0-3946 GCA_050262775.1 Pseudomonadota bacterium
GCGCAGCCAGGCGCGCAACCGTGAGCTCGCGCTCGAGCGGCTCGCGGAGCGGCTCCGGGAGGCGCTGCGCGTCGAGCGGCGGCGGGTGCCGACGCGGCCCACCAAAGCGGCGGTCGAGCACTGCCTCGAGGCCAAGCGCCGGCGCGGCGCGACGAAGCGCCTCCGCCGCCCGGATCCCGAGACCTAGGGCGCGACGAACGCCAGGAGGCCGGGCAGGCGCTCGCGGAGATCCGGCGGATACGCGTGGTCGAGCCCGTCGACGACATCGAGGCGGAGCGGCATGCCCGCCTCGTCGGCCGCAGCCGCCAGCTCCCGCGCCGCGTCGAGGCGGAAGTCGTCGGCGCCGATCACGATCGCGCCCCGCAGGCCCGGCCGCCCGAGGTGCGGACGCAGCTCCGCGAGCGTCGGCATCCCGACGCGCCCGACGCTCGGCGCCAGCGCGACGAACCCGTCCGCGCGCCCGCCCACCGCCTCCGCGATCGCGAGGATCCCGCCCTGCGAGAAGCCGGCGAGGACGAGGCGGCCCGATGGGAGCCGCTCCTGCGCCCAGTCGAGCTCGCGGCGCGCGACCGCGAGATCGTCCCAGCAGGCCGCCTCCGTGCCGAGGAGCTGGCTCGACCCGAGGGCGGCCACGACCGCGCCGGCGGCCGTCGCAGGCCCCCAGGCGTCGAGCGCCTCCTGCGCCGAGGCCACGCGGCCGTGCAGCGCCAGCAGGACGACGCCGCTTGCCGCCCCCTCTTGCTCGAGCACGCGCAGGACGGGCTCGGCGCCGGCACGCAGTGCCGCCATCCGTCGCCCGCATTCGGCGACGAGCTCGTCGAACCCGTCGAGCGACCAGACGCCTTCGAGATCCTCGTCCTCGCGCAGCAGCTCTGGCGCCCACCACATCCCGTGACGCAGTGCCTCCTGCAGGCGCTCGAGCGCGCCCTCGGCCTCGTCCACGCGCGCCTGCATGCAGGCGGCCCAGAAGACGAACTGCCCGTTCTCGGGCTCGAGCGCAACGAGCTCCAGGGCCCAGCCGAACGCCTCCGGATAGTCCTCCCGGCCGTATGCGGCCATGAGGCGCCGCGACAGCTCGGCGGCGTCCGCTATTCGACCGTGACCGTCTTCGCCAGGTTCCGCGGCTGGTCGACGTTGAGGCCGCGCAGGCGTGCGATCCGGTAGGCGAGCAGCTGCAGCGGGACGACGGCGAGCGCGGCCTGGAGGAACGCCGGCGTGCGCGGCACGTAGATCACGTCGTCGGCGTGGTGCTGGATGTCCTCGTCGCCGTCCGTCGCGATCGCGATCACGTGCGCCCCGCGGGCACGGACCTCCTGGATGTTCGAGACGATCTTGTCGTACACGTGGATACGCGTGGCCACGACCACGACGGGGGTGTCGGTGTCGAGCAGCGCGATCGGACCGTGCTTCATCTCGCCGGCCGAGTAGGCCTCGGTGGGGATGTACGAGATCTCCTTCAGCTTGAGCGCGCCCTCGAGCGCCACGGGCAGCCCGATGTGGCGCCCGAGGTAGAGGAAGAACGGCTTGTCGTGGAAGCGCTGCGCGATCTCGTCGATCGGGTGGTCGCCGTCGAGGAACCGCTCGATCTTCTCGGGCAGCAGGTACACCTCGTCGAGGATGAGCGAGATCTCCTCCGCCGGCAGCGTCTCGCGGCACTGCGCGAGCTTCAGCCCGATCAGGTAGAGCAGCGCGACCTGCGCCGTGAAGGTCTTCGACGCGGCGACGCCGATCTCGATCCCGCAACGGGTGAGGATGAAGGAGTCGACCTCGCGCGTGATCTGCGACCCGGGCATGTTCGTGATCGCGACCGTGTGCGCGCCCAGCTCCCGGGCGAGGTGCATCGCCTGGATGGTGTCGCGGGTCTCGCCGGACTGCGAGATCCCGATCACGAGCGTGTTCGGGTCGAGCACCGGGTTCCGGTAGATCCACTCCGACGCGATGTCGGGCTCGACCGGCACGCGCGCCCACTCCTCGATGATGTACCGGCCGACGACGCCCGCGTGGTAGGCGGTGCCGGCGGCGAGGATGACGATCCGGCGGAGGCGCCTCAGCTCCTCCTCCGTCATCCCGAGGCCCTCGAGCACGAGCGTGCCGTGCCGGACGCGGTCGCCGATCGTCTCGGCCACGGACTCCGGCTGCTCGTAGATCTCCTTGAGCATGAACGTCTCGTAGCCGCCCTTCTCGGCGCCCTCGTCGTCCCAGTCGAGCTCGATCGGCTCGTGCTCGACGGGCGTCCCGTCGGGCCGCTGGAAGGTCGCTCCCTCGGGCGTGACCGTGACGATGTCGCCGTCCTCGGGGAACTGCACGAGCCGCGTCTCCTTGAGGAAGGCGGCGGCGTTCGAGGCGACGAACATCTCGCCGTCGCCGATCCCGACCACCATCGGGGTCTGGTGACGCGCGCCGACCAGGAGGTCGGGGTGGTCGTGGTGGATGACGACGAACGTGAAGTGGCCCTCGAGGTCGGCGAACGTCCGGCGCACCGCCTCGGTGAGGTCGCCCTCGTAGTGCTCCTCGATCAGGTGGGTGACGGTCTCGGCGTCGGTCTCGGACGAGAACGTGTGCCCCTTCGCCTGGAGCGCGTCGCGCAGCTCGCGGTAGTTCTCGACGATCCCGTTGAGGACGATCGAGATCCGCTGCGCGTCGCAGCCCGCGAGCGGGTGGGCGTTGCGCTCGGTGACGCCGCCGTGCGTGGCCCAGCGGGTGTGGCCGAGGCCGTGGGTGGAGTGCGAGCCGTTCGGCCCCGCGGCCGCCTTCAGGTTCCCGAGCGGCCCGACGGCGCGGACGTAGTCGAGGCCGCCGTCCTCGCGCAGCGCGATGCCCGCGGAGTCGTACCCCCGGTACTCGAGGCGCTCGAGGCCCTGCAGGAGGAGCGGCTTCGCCTCCCGTGGCCCGACGTATCCGATGATCCCGCACACCCAGAGCTCCCTTCGTCGACCCGGGTGACCGCCAAGCGACCCGTCAGATTCTGCTCGTTCTCCGCGGAGAAGCTACCCCCGAAACGAACAGAGCCCGACCGAGTCCTCGGCGCGTCGTCGCGCCGCTCAGCCGAGCTCTCGTCGTACGAGAGCGGCGATGCTACCACACAGGCGCTCGGCCTCGACCTCCGTCGGGGCCTCGGCCAGCACGCGGACGACGGGCTCGGTGCCCGAGGGGCGGACGAGCACGCGGCCGCCGCCGTCGAGCTCCGCGTTGATGCGCTCGGCCTCGGCCAGGATCGCCTCCGGCAGCGCGCGCGACCGCACGCGCACGTTCGCCTTGACCTGCGGGTAGCGCGGCACCACCGCGGCCGCCTCGGCGAGCGTCCGACCCTCCAGGGCGCGACAGAGGAGGAGCGCGGAGGCGAGCCCGTCGCCGGTCACGTGGTCGCGCAGCACGATGATGTGACCGGACTGCTCGCCGCCGAGGATCGCGCCCTCGCGCCGCAGCGCCTCGAGCACGTAGCGGTCGCCGACGTCGGTGGTGAGGACCCGGATGCCGCGCTCCGCCATCAGGCGGTGGAACCCGAGGTTCGTCATCGCGGTCACGGCGACGGTGTCGACGCCGAGGTGGAGCGCGAGGATCGCGACGATCGCGTCGCCGTCGACGACATCGCCCGCCGCGTCGACCGCGAGCATCCGGTCGCCGTCCCCGTCGAATGCGACCCCGAGGTCGAGGTCGCCGGCGACGACCGTGCGCTGCAGGAGCGCCAGGTCGGTCGCCCCGCAGCCGTCGTTGATGTTGGTGCCGTCGGGGTCGTCGCCGACCGCGACGACGTCCGCGCCGAGCTTCCGGAACGCCTCCGGCGCGATCCCGGCGTAGGCGCCGTTCGCGCAGTCGACCGCGAGCCGGAGCCCCGAGAGGTCGGAGCCGAACCGCTCGAGCACGTGCTCGAGGTAGGAGTCGACGGCGATCCCGACGCGGTCGAGGGCGCCCGGCGGGGGGGGGGGGGGGGGGGCGCGGGGCGCCC
>JBLNEO010000194.1:0-17328 GCA_050262775.1 Pseudomonadota bacterium
ACCGTCCTCGGCGAGGGCGTCAGGGTGCTCGAGCACGCCGTCGTCGGGAAGCAGCCGACGCTGTCGCCGCGCTCGACCGCCCGGCGCGACCCGCTCGAGCCCGCGGTCATCGGCGACGGCACGATCGTCTCGACGGGCGCGATCGTGTTCGCGGGGACGCGGATCGGGGCGCGCGTGATCGTCGGCGACCAGGCGTGCATCCGCGAGCGCGTCGAGCTGGGGGACGACGTCGTCGTCGGACGCGGCTCGCTCGTCGAGAACGACACGACGATCGGCGCGATGACGAAGATCCAGGCCGAGGCCTACATCACCGCGTACTCCACGCTCGAGGAGCACGTGTTCGTCGCGCCGTGCGTCGTCACGACGAACGACAACTGGATGGGGCGCACCGAGCAGCGGTTCGGCAACGTGAAGGGCCCGACCATCCGGCGCGGCGCCCGCGTCGGCGGGGGCGCGATCCTCTGCCCGGCCGTCGAGATCGGCGAGGAGGCGTTCGTCGGCGCCGGCGCGGTCGTGACCAGGGACGTGCCGCCGCGCGTCGTCGTCGTCGGCAGCCCCGCCCGCGTGCTGCGCGACGTGCCCGACGAGGAGCTGCTCGAGAACCAGTAGGGCCGCGTCAGCGCTTGGCGTACGTGAACACGTACGGACCCGCGTTCGGAGCCCCGACCTTCACCTGTACGTAGTACCACCCGCCGCCCTTCCTCGGCGCGGTGAACGCGAGGCGCTCCTGCGACCCGCGCAGGCGCGACTGGAGGATCCGCAGCCGCTGGACGCGCGGAGAGAACGCGTCGAGCGTCGGCGTGCCGGGCCGCCAGAGGTAGAGCTTGGCGCCGACGCGGCTGCTGAGCGCGGCGAACAGCCGCTGTCCCGCGCGGATCCGGACGCGGTAGACGTCGGTCTGGTCGTCCCAGAAGTCGACCGTGGCGGCGACGCGGCCGCCCGAGCCGTACAGCGAGCGCGCGCGCGCCCCGGCGTCGTCGTTGGGCTCGAGGCGGTCGGCCGGCGGCAGCCTCCCGGCGGTCGACTGCGCGATCGCCGCAGCGACGTCGAGGCGCCCCCAGCCGGCGAGCGCGTCACGGCCGAGCGGGCACTCGCGGCACCCGGTGGCGGCGTTCGCGTCGACGGCGGTACGCGTGAGGAGCGCCGCGACCTGGTCGGCGGCGAGGTCGGGGCGGACGGAGAGCAGCAGCGCTGCGGCCCCCGACACCTGGGGCGCGGCGAACGACGTCCCCTCGGCGCGCCGGTAGTCCTCGGGGCCGCAGTCGGAGTACCCCGCGGGCATGCACCCGGGCCGCGACAGCGCGCGCGGGTAGGTGGACACCATCTCCTGCCCCGGCGCGGCGAGGTCGTTGAAGATCCGGTCGCGGTCGGAGAAGTCGGGGACGGAGCCGTCGCGGGCGAGCGCGCTGACGCCGACGACGTGCGGCAGCGCGGCGGGGTAGCTCGCGAACGGCCAGGGCCGGCGCGGCGCCTGGTCGGCGTTCCCGACCGCGGCCACCACGAGCACGCCGCGTGCCGTCGCGTACTCGACCGCGGCCGCCTCGAGCGGCGAGTACGTGTCGCGCTCGGGGTCGAGCGGGTCGCGGACACCGCCGAGGCTGAGGTTGAGCACGCGCGCACCGGCGTCCACCGCCCACCGGATCGCGCTCACCTCCGCGTCGAGCGAGACGGTGCCGTCGGGACGAACGACCTTCGCGACGAGCAGCCGGGAGCCGAAGGCGATCCCGACCGTCCCCTTCCCGTCGTGCGCCGCCGCGACGATTCCCGCCACGAAGGTGCCGTGCCCCTGCTGGTCGGTCGTCGCCTTGCCGCCGACGAAGCTGCGGCTGTCGGCGATCCGATCGCGGAACTCGGGGTGGTCGGCGTCGATCCCGGAGTCGATCACCGCGACGAGCGGCCCCGCCAGCGGCGGCGGGTCGACCCACGACGCGAAGGCGCGGATCTGGTCGAGGTACCACTGCCGCCCCGCGAGCGGATCGGCCGGCGTGAACGCCAGGCGGCGGGGGGTGTCGAGCCGCTCGACGTACGCGACGCCGCGGACACGGTGCGGCGGCGTCGGAGAGACGACCGTGAGCGCGCGGAGCGCCAGGTGCTCCCGGCTCACGCGATCGCCGAGACGCGCCGCGACGGCGTCGGCGTCGGCCCCCGGCGCGAGGCCGACGGCGTAGCGCGCGGCGTCGGCGGGGGCGGCGAGCGCGAGCGCGGCCAGCGCTGCCGCGAGGAGCCTCATGCCGGGCGCACGTCGAGCAGCGGCGACAGCCCGACCGCGAAGCCCCGACCCGGTGCGTAGCGGGCGCGGTACGTCCCCGGCTCGAGCGGAAGCGCAGCCGAGAACGCGCCGGCGGCGTCCGGGGAGACGGTCGCGACGGTCCGCCAGGCCCCGGCGTCGTCGCGCCGCTGGATCGCCACGGGCGTCGTCCCGACGACCGGACGCACGGTGCCACCGATCGCCGTCGGCGCCGAAGGCGGCGTCAGCTTCACGGCCGGGGCGACGAGCACCCGGACCGGCGGGGTGCGGACGGTGCCGGACGCGAGCCGGTACTCCGTCGAGATCGCCGGCTTCACGGCCGTCGCGACCGCCCCGCCCACGCCGGGCTTCACGGCGCCGACCACCGCCCATCCGCCGCCGGGGGGCTTCGCCTCGAGCACGCTGGAGACGCCGCGGGAGGTGCCGACGAGCGTCGCGCGGGCGCCGAACGGGATCGGACGGGCAGGCTGCGCGAGCGTGAGCAGGCCGACGCGGAACCACGTCGAGCGCAGCCCGAGCCGCGTCCGCACCTCACCGCCGCGAATCGCCGTCTCGCCCGCCGCCGTCACGACCGTCAGGCTGCTCACGCGCTGGGAGGCGTTGACCTGCGTGCGGACGTCCAGCACCGGACCCTTCACGCCGAGGCGTTTCGCGAGCGCCGCTCCCGTGTACGCCACCGGCCCCCAGCGGTGGTGCGGCGACGCGTCGTCGTACGGGTCGGGCACCGAGACGAGATACGGAATCGGCTCGCCGGCCCACGTGTCCTCCGCGCTCGCGGTCCGCCCGCCGCTCGTGGAGAAGAAGAACGTGTGGGCGACCTCACCGTCGTAGAGCAGCACCTGGCCCGCCGTCTCCCCGACCGCGGTCGTGGTCGCCGGCTCCTCCGACGCGACACCGCCGTAGACCTGGCTGCGGGTGTCGGCGTAGAGGTCGAACGTGCCTCCGGTCCGGCGGGACGCGAGCGCGTACGAGCGCGCGACCACCGCCTGGGCCTTCAGCGCCTCGGCCGGCCACGTCGACGGCACCTCGTCCGGCACGACCCCCGCCAGGTACGCCTCGAGGCCGACGACGTCGACGACGCGGAGCTTGCCGCCCACGACCGTCACCTCCAGCTGGCCGCGGTAGCGGCGGCCGTCGAGCGTCAGCGGCTCCGGCCCGCCGGGCGAGAACAGCAGCGGGCCGGCGAGCGGCTCCTTCCCCGCGAGCACGCGGAGACCTGGCCCGAAGGCGTACGGCCTCGCCTCGAGCTCCGTCCGGGCGCCCGAGGCGTCGCGGACGGCGAACGGGGCGGCGGAGCCGATCTTCACCGAGCGGCGCCCGTCGGCCAGCAGCACGCGGACGCGGGCGACCGGCGCCGCGCCGAGCTCGGTGCCCGGGAAGTAGTGCGCCACGATCCGGTCGTACGCCCAGCCGCGCGTCGCGTAGCCGTACGCGCCCCACTGGCTCATCCCGACGCCGTGGCCCCAGCCCCGTCCGTTGATCACGAACGTCGGCTGCGCCGGCGCCGTCGCCGCGGAGCCCACCGGCGCGTACGGGCGGGCGGAGGCGGCGGAGGCCGCGAGGAGCGCGAGCGCCGCGATGAATGCTGCAGAGCGAGCCATGGACACGTCCAACCCCCGCCGCGAGCGTAGCCGCAGCCCTCCCGGCGCGCAGAGGGTCTTTACGGAACCCTCACTTCGGCGCCGGCGGGCGTTTTCGGTCGGGCCCGAGCGGCTAGTCACACCTCCGGCATGGCGGTCCGCGCCGACATCCTCCCTGCGCGCTACCGCGACGTGGCCCTGATCGGGCGCGGCGGCATGGGCGAGATCTTCCGCGCACGGGACGAGGTGCTCGGACGCGACGTCGCCGTCAAGCTCCTCGCGGAGCGATACGCGGGGGACGAGGACGTCCGCGAGCGCTTCACGCGGGAGGCACTGACGGCGGCGCGGCTCTCCGGCGACCCCAGCGTCGTGACGATCTTCGACGTCGGCGAGCACGGCGGCCGCCCCTTCATCGTCATGGAGCACCTCGCGGGCGGCTCGCTGGAGGACGTCCTCCGCCGCGAGCAGCCGGCGCCGGGGCGCGCGCTCGGATGGATCGACGAGGCGGCGCGGGCGCTCGACGCGGCCCATGCGAAGGGCGTCGTCCACCGCGACGTGAAGCCCGCCAACCTGCTCCTGGACCGCGCCGGCCACGTCCACGTGGCGGACTTCGGGATCGCGAGCGCCGCCGGCCTCGACTCGTTCACGCGTCCCGGCACGATCCTCGGCACGGCGGGGTACCTGTCCCCCGAGCAGGCCGCCGGCGAGCGCGCCACCGCGGCCAGCGACCGGTACTCGCTCGCCGTCGTCGCCTACGAGCTGCTGTCGGGGCGCCGGCCGTTCGCCCGCGACAACCCGACGGCCGAGGCCGCCGCGCACGTGCAGGAGCCCGTCCCGTCGATCTCCGACGAGCACCCGGACCTGCCGCGCGAGCTCGACGCGGTGTTCGAGCGCGCGCTCGCGAAGGATCCGCGGGCCCGCTACGGCAGCGCGGCGGAGCTTGCGGCGGCCCTCCGCGGCGCCCTCGACGACGCCGCGGGCGCGACGAGGGTCGCGGCTCCCGTCCCGCTGCCGCCGACGCGGGAGACGCGCGTCGCGCCGGTGCCGCCGCCGCGCCGAGGCGGTCCGATCGGGCCCGGCGCGGCGATCGCGCTGGCCGTGCTCGCGCTCGCGCTCCTCGGCGGCGTGCTCGCGTGGGCGCTCACCCGGGACGACGCGGGGGGCGGCCCGACCGGCGCCGCGCCCTCGACCGTCGTCAAGACCCTGACGCAGCCGGGGACGACCCAGCAGGTGACGGTCACGACGCAGGCGCCCGAGGCGACGACCCGGGCCGAGCCGACGACGGCGGCGTCCGGCGGCTCGGCGCAGGACGGCGTCGCGCTGACGGACGAGTCGACCCGGCTGATCCGCGCCGGGCAGTACGCCCAGGCGCTGCCGGTGGCGCAACGGGCGCTGCGTCGGCTGCAGGGGAGCGGCGAGCTGTACGAGGCGTACGCGAACTACAACGTCGGCAAGTCGCTGCTCGAGCTCGGCCGCTGCGCCGAGGCGATCCCGTACTTCGACCGCTCCGAGCAGATCCAGGGCGAGCGGGCCGAGATCACGCGCGACCGCGCCGCCGCCCAGGAGTGCGCCTAGCCGCCGAGCTGCGCGTACGGGACGGCATGGATCCTGGAGCCGTCCGCGTAGACCAGGCCGTCGGCGCCGAACCGCGCGACGGTGCCGACGGCGACACGCGTTCGCGCCCCGTCGCGCAGGCGCACGACGTGGACCGCGTCGTCGTTGACGACCGCCGCGAGCCCGGCCGCGACGTCCTCGAGGCGGCCGACGGACCCGAGCTCCCGACGCACCGTGCCCGTGGCGGCATCGAAGACGCGGATCGTCCCGTCGGCGGTCTGGACGACGAGGTCGTCGCCGGACAGGCCCGCGGCGGGGGCGTCGACGCCGAGGCGGAGCAGGAGGCTGCCGTCGGCGCGGCGGATCGACAGCCATCGACCCGCGGTCGTGACGCCGCGCGTGACGATGCGGTCGCCGTCGACGTCCACGGGCGTGAGCGGCGCATCGCTGGTCGAGGCGATCGGCTCGCGCGCGATCACGCCCGCGCTCCCGTCCGAGAGCACGCGACGGAGCTCCTGCGCCGGGCCCCCGTCCACGCTCGGGCAGGTGCTGCCGAAGCACGCAGGGTGGGTGCTGTACACGAGCAGCCCGGCGGCTCCCGCCGCGGCGTTCCCCGCGCCTCCGAGGCTCGCGCTGCCGCCGTCGATCGGAACCGGTGTGGCCGGGGATCCCGGGGTGACGAGCACCAGCTCCCAGTGGTAGCTCAGGCTCAGAGTCGAGACCTGGTAGAGGAGGCGGCCGCCACCGAGGGCGAGAATCTGCGGGACGTTCGCGCGATCGGTTCCGGCGACGCAGTCGGTCGCCGGAGGCCGAGCGTCGACCCGGACGGGAGCACGGCCCGCGTCCGCCAGATAGACGCGTCCGCACGACACGTACGCGACGCTGCGGCCGGCGGCCGCGAGCGCGCCGACGGGACCGCCGGCATAGAACCCCGTTGCCGGACGCGCGAGGGGCGCTCGGACGCGCCCCGACGCAAGCCAGCCAAACGATGCGACGCGGCCGCCGTACGGCCCGGCGGCCGCCACGACCGTACGCACGCGCCCCGACGCGTCGACGGTTCGGAGGTCGGCGATCCAGCGCGACGTCGACGACGGCGCGAGGTAGGCGAGCGTCCGGCCGCGCGGCGCCCACGCGAGCGACCGCGCCGCGCCGCGCGCGAGCAACCGAGCGCGGCCGTCGCCGACCCGTACCGCGACCACCCCATTCGGCGGCGCGAGCGCGACCGTCGTCCCCTCCGGGGACCACGCGAGCTCGGCGCCGGAGACACGCGCGACGCGGCGGGTGACGCCGCTCGACGGGTCGAAGATCCACAGGCCGCTCGGCCCGGCGAACGCGAGCCGAGTGACCGTCGGCGACCACGCGGGCCACCCGCCGACGCCGACGACCCGGCTCCTGCCGCCGTTCCTCCCGACGACGGCGACAACAGCCGCGGTATCCGACGTCGTGCGCGTGCGGAAGGCAAGCCAGCGTCCGTCGCGGGACCAGGCGACGCGTCCGCCCTCGTCCCGGAGCCCGGCCGTTCCTCCGATCGGGCCGGAGGCGACGCGCCTCGTCCGCGAGCCGTCCCACACGAGGAGGTCGGTGCGCGTGCGCAGCGCGAGCGCGCGACCGTCCGGAGCCCACGCGACGAACTCCGCCGCGACCGGCAGCGTCCGCACACGCAGCGTCCGCACGTCGACGACGAACGTCGCCGTCCTGTCGCTGTAGGCGACGCGGGCGCCGTCGCGCGTCCACGACGCGAGCGAGCGCAGCACGACGTCCCCGAAGTACGTGTCGACGAGGCCGGGGAGCCGATGCCGCGCCGACCCGTTCGTCCGCGCGAGCCACAGCGCCGCCCCGCCGCGCCGGCCGTCCGGCGCGAAGCGAAAGCCGACCGTGCGGTAGAGCACCCTCCGCCCGTCCGGCGACGCGACCGGATCCGTGTACCCGCACGCGGTGGGCGCATACCGGCAGTCCGCCGGCTCGCGTGCGGTCGTGAGCTGGCGCCGCGCCCCGGGGCTCGCCGGCGCGACGGCGTAGAGCTGCGACGGGCCCGACCAGTCGCTCGAGTACACGATCCACGGCGCGCCGGGATCGGCGGCGCGTGGCCGCGACGCCGGCGGAGCGCCGCCGAACGCGACTGTCCCGGCGGCGAGGCTCACGAGGAACGCCGTTGCGACCCCTGTCACGCGGCCGCGCACCGCGACGGTGCGGGACATGACTCGACGGTATGCGACACGCCCGGGCGCCGCAGCGGGGAAATCCCGGAGCTACGCGCCGAGGCGCTCGGCGTACTGCTGCTCGTAGAACGCGCGGAACTCGCCCGACTTGATCGGCTCCCACCACGCGCGGTTGCCGCGGTACCACGCGACGGTCTCGGCGAGACCGGACTCGAGGTCGCGCTCCGGCGCCCAGCCGAGGCTGCGGAGCTTCGCCGTGTCGAGCGCGTACCGGCGGTCGTGGCCGGGCCGGTCCTCGACGTGTCGGACGAGGCCGCGCTCGGCGCCGGTGAGCTCGAGGATCCGCTCGACGATCTCGAGGTTCTCGCGCTCGTCGCCGCCGACGTTGTAGATCTCCCCCGCTCGCCCCTCGCGGAGGACGAGCTCGATCGCGGCGCAGTGGTCCTCGGCGTAGAGCCATTCGCGCCGCTGGCGGCCGTCGCCGTAGACGGGGAGCGGCAGGCCGTCGAGCGCGTTCGTGACCATCAGCGGGACGAGCTTCTCGGGGTACTGGTTCGGCCCGTAGGTGTTCGCACCGCGCGTGATCGACGCGTCGACGCCGTACGTGCGGACGTAGGCGAGCACCTGGAGGTCGCCGCCGGCCTTCGACGCCGAGTACGGGCTCGACGGCCGCAGCGCGTCGTCCTCCGTCGAGGCGCCGCCGCCCTCGAGGTCGCCGTAGACCTCGTCGGTCGAGACGTGGACGAGACGCGTGCCCGTCGTGCGGCACCAGTCGAGGAGCACCTGGGTTCCCGCGACGTCGGTCTGGATGAACTCGGCGGGGCCGAGGATCGACCGGTCGACGTGCGTCTCCGCGGCGAAGTTCACGATCGCGGCGGCGCCGGCCGCCGCCTCGGCGACCGCGTCGGGATCGCAGATGTCGCCGTGGACGAACTCGTGCTCGACGCCGGCGAGGTTCGCGCGGTTCCCCGAGTACGTCAGCTTGTCCAGCACGACGACCTCCTCGCCCCCGGCGGCGAGGCGCTTGGCGAAGTGCGAGCCGATGAAGCCGGCGCCGCCGGTGACGACCACACGCATGCGCCGCACCTTAGCTTCGGGCCAGGAGACGTGTCCCCAGCCGCCTGGCCAGTCCTTCGCCGCCGCGGCGCATGACGGCATGGTGGTTCCACTCGAAGACCGGACGCGCCACCGGGGCGACGAGGTTCATCCACGGGCGCGTCGTCCGCACGTCCCACTCGTAGGTCACCACCGTCGGCCCGTCGCCCCACAGCCGCCAGCGCCCGGAACCGGCGAGCTCGCCCGACGCGACACCGTCGATCAGCCTCGGCTCCTCGATGCACGTGACCGAGATGTCGAACCGCACCGGGTACGGCACGACGCTGCGCCACGTGTGCCGGTAGCGGTCGCCGCCGAGATCCTCGACCGCCTCGACGCCCGGCCACCACTCCGGCCAGCGGACGACGTCGTGGATCGCGTGCCAGACGGGCTCGACCTCGGCGTCGACGATCCAGGTGGTCAGGAAGCGGTAGTCGGCCATTGCAGGCTCGCGAGGCAGTCGCGGAGCCCCTCCCGCCAGCTCGGCAGACGCGGGGCGTCCGGATGGATGCTCCGGAGCACGGAGTACGCCGGGCGCGGCGCCGGGCGCGCGAGCTCGGCGGTGGCGATGCGCCGGACGCGGCAGGCGACACCGGCCTCGGCGAAGATCGCCTCGGCGAAGTCGGCCCAGGTGCAGTCGCCCTCGGCAGCGAGGTGGTAGAGCCCGAAGGGCAGGGCGGCCGTCAGCAGGCGCGTCGCGGCCGCGAGGTGCCCGACGTAGGTGGGGCAGCCGCGCTGGTCGTCGACGACCGCGACCTCGTCACGCTCCGCGCCGAGGCGCAGCATCGTGCGCAGGAAGTTGTGCCCCGTCGGCCCGAAGAGCCACGAGGTGCGGACGATCCACGCGCGCTCGCCGGCCGCGGCCTCGGCGTGGAGCTTCGTCCGCCCGTACGCCGACTGCGGATTGGGCCCGTCCGTCTCGAGGTAGGGCGTCCGCTTCGTCCCGTCGAAGACGTAGTCGGTCGAGTACACCACGATCGGCGCGCCGAGCGCGGCCGCGTTGCGGGTGCCGCCCACGTTCACGGCGGCGGCCCCCTGCGGATCGGCCTCGGCACCGTCGACGTCCGTCCACGCGGCGGCGTGGAGCACGAGATCCGGCGGCTCCAGCGGCGGCGGCGGGAAGGACACGTCCCAGTCGGCGCGGCCGAGCGCGATCACCTCGTCGCCGGCGAACGCCTCCTGGAGCGCGCAACCGAGCTGGCCGCCGGCGCCGGTTATGAGGACGCGGCGGCGCTGTCCCGGTGCGACAAGATCGGCGATGCGGTGCTCCAGAGGTGGCGGACGCGCTCGTCGTCCCAGGGGATCCCGTGCTCGTCCGGGTCGTCGGCGTCGTACTCGCGTGTCACGTGGTAGAGGACGAGCGCATCGGTCAGGGCCTCGAACCCGTGGGCGTAGTGCCCGGGCATCCACACGGCCGCCGGGTTGTCGTCGCCGACGTCGACGGAGAAGGTCTCGCCGGTCTCCCGGTCGAGGCCGACGACGCGAATCGTCCCCTGGATGCAGACGAACAGGTCGTTCTGGCCGCGTTCGTGGTAGTGGAGCCCCCGGACGGTGCCGGCGCGCGAGAAGGAGACGTTCGTCTGCACGGTCGTGTCCGGCAGGCGGCTCTCGCGCCGCAGCTCCATGAACCACCCGCGCGGGTCGTCGAACCGTCGCAGCGGCAGCACCTGGACGCCCTTCACTTGTTCACGCCGGTCTGCTCGATCGTGCGGCCGATCTCCGCGAGGTGCTGCCAATGCTTGCCGGCGTCCTCCCACCAGCCGCGCACCTTGACGACGCCGAGGGCGCCCCGCTGCGCGTAGTGGCGGTTGACGTCCGTGATCTCGAGCTCGCCGCGGCTGGACGGCTCGAGCTCGTCGATGACGGAGAAGACGTCCGGCGGGTAGCAGTACAGTCCGACCACGGCGTCGGAGGTCGGCGGCGCGTCGTAGCGCGTGTCGACGACGCCCGCCTTCTCGACGATGTCCGTCACGCCGCCGTCGTCGCCGTAGACGACGACGCCGAAGTTCTCCGGGTCGGGGACGTCCTTGACGAAGATCTGCGCCCGCGCCCCGTCGGCCGACCACCGCCGGAGCTCCTCCGCGTGGCCGTACTCGAAGATGTTGTCGCCGAGGACGACGACGAGCGGCTCGCCGGCGGCGAACTCCCGCGCCATGCCGACGACCTGCGCGATCCCACCCGCCCGCGTCTGCACCTTGTACGAGAGGTCGAGGTCGAGGAGCGGCTCGTCGGAGCCGCGCACGGACAGGTGGCCGTCGCCGAGGAGGTCGATCATCTGGCCGGCGTGCCCCTTGCCCGTGACGACGAGCACCTCGTCGATGCCCGCGAGCTGCAGGAGCTGGAGCGGGTAGTAGATCATCGGCCACCGGCCGACGGGGAGCAGGTGCTTGTTCGCGACGCGCGTCAGCTCGCCGAGGCGCGTGGCCTCTCCACCCGCGCAGACGAGTCCCTTCGCCACGCGCGGGATCGTAGTGGTTACGGGTGCGCCGGGAGGACCAGGACGAGCACCGCGAACAGCCCGGCGAACGAGGCGATGAGGCGCATGGCCGAGACCCTAGGACGCGGCTGTTGTCACCTCGTTTCCCGTCCGTTAGGGGTCGGTAAGGTCTCGTCATGGCCGACGATCACGAGCATCTCGTCCAGCCCGAGCCCGAGGTGCTCGAGGGCGAGGACGACGTGCCGCGCCAGCCGGTGTCGGACCGGGACCCGTTCGTGCCGGAGCCGTATGCGCGTCCGGGCGAGCGCCGCGAGTGGCGGACGATGCGGCTCGCCGTGATCGTCGTGCTCGCCGTCGTCGCGATGATCGTCGTCGTCGCGCTGCTGCGCTAGCGCGCGACGACCGGCACGCCGTACGCGCGGTCGCGCACGGAGTAGAGACGCACCGTCGCCCCCCGCGGGACGCTCGCGCGCAGGTAGCCCTGCGCATCGGTCCAGCGTACGCCGCCGAGCCACGCGGTCGAGCCGTTGCGCCGCACGAGCTGCAGGCGGTACGGCTGCCGTCCCGCGCGCGGACGGACCTGGCCCCAGAGCGTGCCGCGGCCCGACGACGCGAGCGGGAGCGGGAACGCCGACGCGGCAGGCTTCGGCGTCCCGTCCGCGCGGTAGAGCCCGCTCTGGAACCGCCCGAGCTCCGCCTCGTCGTGGACGAGGTAGTGGACGAGCACGTCGACCCTGGGCGCGCGGTAGGCCCGGAGCGACGCCTCGGCCAGGTAGCGCGCCTGCGCCGCCGGCGACACGCCCGCGAGCCGGTCGGGCGGGTTCGTCTGGTAGCCGTACTCCGTCAGCCACACGCGCGCGGCGGGCCACGCGCGCGCCGTCTCGCGCAGCAGCCGGTCGAGGGTCGCCATCGTGATCGTGTCGCAGTGCGTGCAGCCGCCGGCCGAGGGCGTCTCGAACCGGCTCGTCGGGTACGGGTGGTGCGCGTAGGCGTCGAGCCGCGCGCCGGCGGCCTTCATCCCGCGGATCCACGCCACCGGCGACAGGCCGCCGACGTTCCCGCGCGGCGCCGTCTCGCCGCCTCCGATCCGGTTCGCGCGGTTCCTCGCCTTGAGCGCGGCGTACGCAGGGTTGAGGAGCCGGTGGACGTACGTCGCCGGGCTCGCGGGCCGGAGGAACCGCGCCTGGTTGGGCTCGTTCCAGATCGACCAGTCGCGGATCCACGGGTACCGCGCGCCGGCCGCGGACGCGAAGCGCGCGAAGTCCGCGCCGTCCCGCGGCGCGACGTTCGGGCCCGCGCCCCCGTTGGCCCACGCGGGCGTGTCCGTCAGCGTCACGAGCGTCCGGATGCCGCGTGCGTGCAGCGCGGGCAGGACGACGTCGGACGCGCGCCAGTCGAAGCGGCCCCGCGCGGGCTCGGCGTCACGCCAGCGGACCGTGAAGCGGACGACGTCGACGCCGAGCCCCTGCAGGGCCGACACACGCTCGGCGAGCGACCCGGGGCCGTGGGCGAGCCACGCGTCGTCCTGGATCCCGTAGCGGACGGACGGCGCGGCCGAGGCTCCAGGAGCCAGCACGAGCGCAGCGAGCGTCAGAGCGACGAGGAACCGCATCCGCTGCGGCTCCCCGCCGCCCCGAGGTCGCAAACCCGCCTACCGGACCGCCAGCGCGATCCCGTACGAGCGGTCGCGCGGAGACCACACCTGCACGCGGGCGCCGCGGCCGGCCGGGGCCGTCGCGGTGAACGTGCCGCTGGCGTTCGTCCACCGCGTGCCGCCCAGCCACGTCCAGCGACCGCCCGAGAAGCGCCGCAGGCGGAACGGCTGCCGACCGGTCCTCGGCCTGATCTGGCCCCAGAGGACGGTCCGTGAACTCCGTCGCGAGACCTGGGCGAGCGGAAACCGGGACGCCGTGTACGACGGCTTCGCCGAGCCTGCCGCCGTGAGGACGCCGCTCTGCCACCCGGAGAGGACGCGATCGTCCTGGACGAGGAAGCGGATCAGCATGTCGACGTACGGCGTTGCGTGCACCTTCCGCGCCGCCTCCGAGAGGTACCGCGCCTGCGCGGCCGGTGAGACCCCGAGGGCGCGGTCGGGCGGGCTCGTCTGGTAGCCGTACTCCGTCAGCCAGATCCGCGTGCGCGGCCACGCGCGCTGGACCTCGCGGACGAGCCGGTCGAGCGTCGCCATGGTGATCGTCGTGCAGCGGGCGCAGCCGCCGGAGGTCGGCGTCTCGGTGCGTGGACGGGTCGGGTAGGGGTGGTGGGCGTACGCGTCGAGCCGCGCGCCCGCCGCCTTCATCCCCCGCAGGAATGCGACGGGCGAGAGGCCGCCCGCGTTGCCACGCGGCGCCGTGACCCCGCCGGCAACGCGGTTCGACCGGTTGCGCCCCTTGAGCGCCGCGTACACCGGGTTGAGCAGCTGCCGCACGTACGTGCGCGGCGACACCGGGCTGAGCCAGCGCCGCTGGTTCGGCTCGTTCCAGACCGTCCATTGGCGAACCCACGGGTAGCGCGAGGCGGCGGCCACGGCGAACGCCGCGACGTCGCCGCCGCTGCGGGGCGCCACCTGCCACGCGCGGCCGCCGTTCGCCCAGCGCGGCGTGCCGAGAAGCGTCACCACGACGCCGATCCTCCGGGTGTGGAGGCCGCGGAGCACGGTGTCGGGGACGCGCCAGTCGTACGCCGGATCGGCGGAGTTGCGCGGCGCGGCCGGCCGGCGCGAGGCGATGTCGTCCCAGCGGAGCGTGTAGCGGACGACGTCGACGCCGAGGCGGTCGAGGACGTCGAGGCGGTCGTCGAGCGAACCGGGGCCGTAGGCCAGCCACGCGTCGTCCTGCACGCCGTAGCGCGCGGAGGACGAGGCGCCGGCCGGTGCCGCCGCGCCCAGCGCGAGCAGCCCCACGAGGAAGAGCAGCGCAATCTTTGTCATTCGACCACCGTACGAACCCGGTGTGAACGTGAGGTAAGTACGGTCGACGGACGGTGTCACCGCGCCGCGATGCGCGTCGCGCGTACCGGATGCGCGAGCGGCGACGGCTCGACGCGCACGACGCGCGCCACGCCCTCGGGCAGCCACCAGTTCCAGCGGCCGAACAGCTTCATCGCGCTCGGCACGAGCAGCGCACGGACGATCGTGACGTCGATGAGGATCGCCGCCGCGAGCCCGAACCCGAACTGCTGCAGCCCGACCACCGACCCCGCCACGAAGCCCATGAACGCCGCGAACATGATCAGCCCGGCCGCGGTGACCAGCCGGCCCGTCTTCGCGAGGCCCTGCGCCACGGCCGTCTCGTTGGAGGCACCGGCGTCCCACTCCTCCCGCATGCGCGAGACGAGGAACACCTCGTAGTCCATCGAGAGCCCGAACAGCATCGCGAACAGCATCACGGGGATCCAGCCCTCGATCTGGTCGTACGGAGTGAGACCCGCCCACTCGCCCCAGCCCCACTTGAAGACCACGACGAGCAGGCCGTACGCGGCCCCGATCGAGAGCAGGTTGAGCACGATCGCCTTCAGCGGGAGGAGCAGCGACCGGAACGCGCGCAGCAGGAGGACGTAGGTCGCGAGCAGCACCGCGAGCACGAGCCAGGGGAACCAGGAGTACGTGAGGTGCAGGAAGTCCGTGCCGCCGGGCGGCCCGCCGCCCGCGTAGACCTTCGTCGCCGTCGGGAACGCGGCCGCGGGAACCAGCCGCTCGCGGAGCCGGTCGACGAACGCGAGTGATTCCGGCTTGCCGTACTCGCTGCGACCGATCGCCTGGGCGTGGAGATAGCGGCGCGACGCGTCGACGGACTGCGGCGACGACGGGTCGAACCGCACCGCCGCGACCTGCGGGTCGGCGGCGAGACCACGGCGGAGCGCCGCGAGGGCACGCCTCACGCCGGGATCGTCGGCGCCGCCCGGGACGCCCGTGTCGACCACGACGTCCGTGGGGGCGAGGGCGCCGGCTCCCACGGCCTCGGTCATGACGTCGAGACCGCGGACGGCCTCCAGCCGTTTCGGGATCCCCTCGTTCGACCCCGGCCCGAGCTCGAGGTCGAGCACCGGGGTCGCGACGGCGAGCAGCAGCGCCGACGCAGCCGCGGCGAACAGCACCGGGCGACGCATGATCGCGGCTGCGAGCCGCGGCCAGAAGCCGGTCGTTCCCTCGGCGCCGGCGACGAGCCTGTCACCGAGGAACGGGATCCGGACACGGTCGAGCGGCCGACCGAGCCAGAACAGCATCACCGGCAGGATCGTCACGGCCGCGAGGACCGAGACGAGCGGGATGATGAGCCCGCCGATCCCGAAGCCGCGCATGAACGGCAGCGGCATGAACACGAGCAGCGCGAGCCCGAGCGCGACCGCCGTGCCGCTGAAGACGACGGCGCGCCCCGCCGTCTCCATCGTCCGGACGACCGCGTCCTCCTTCGTGCCGCCCTGCGCCAGCTCCTCCCGGTAGCGGTACACGACGAGCAGCGAGTAGTCGATCGCGATCCCGAGCCCGATGAGGCTGACGAGGTTCGTGAGGTACGTCGTCAGCTCCATCACGTTGGCGAAGATCCAGATGATCCCGAGCGTCGTCGGGATGGTGAGCGCCGCGAAGAGGAACGGGATCAGGAACGCGAGCGTCCCGAAGGTGAGCACGAGCAGGACGAGCGCGATCGGCGCGGCGACGAACAGCTCGCCGCGCCGGAGGTCCTCCTGGAACACCGGGTCGAGATCGTGTTCGACGGCCGCCTGCCCGGTGACGAAGACCTGCGCGCCGGGGATCGCGCCGACCGCCCTGCGCATGGCGTCGGTGTGGCCCTTGGCGTCGGCGGGCTCGAGCTCCGACACGAGCGAGGCGGCGACCACGTCGCGCGACACGGGCGCGACGGAGACGACGCGGCTCGTCGGCAGCCTGCGGGACGCCCGCGCTGCGGCGGCCCGCGCCTGCGGCACGAGCGCCTCGGCGCGGCCGGGGGCGCGGACGACGATCGTGAAGGAGCCCGTGGAGCGCTGGCCGAAGTGGGCGCGGAGGATCGCCTCCGCGCGCGCCGTGTCCGTGTTCGGCAGCGTGAAGCGGTTCGTGAGCAGCGAGCCCAGCCCGCTGGCGGCGACGGCGGAGACGGCGAAGACGACGAGCCACAGCGCCAGCACGAGGCGGCGGGCGCGGAGCATCGTCCGCGTCAGCGTCGCCAGGAGGCCCTCCGCGCCGTCGCCCCGATCCCGCGGGCGAGCTTCCGTCGCTTCACGCGCGGGACGGCCCGGACGCCCGCGAACCACACGTAGAGGAGCGCCGCGAACGCGGCGACGATCCCCTGGAGGATGCGACGGAAGGGCGGCATGCGGTTCCCGCAATCGTACGCGGGGGTAGCCTCCCGACGGATGGCGCGCGAGCGAGACGTCCGGGGCCTGCCCGAGGAGATCGAGGAGCTCTTCGCGGACCTCTGGCAGGTGCCGCGGTTCAGCGGCATCCGGCGCGGGTGGCGGCCGAACGTCGACTGCGTCCGCGTCGACGAGCCCGCCGCGCTCCACTTCACGTTCGAGCTCGCCGGCGTCGAGCCCGGCGACGTCCGGATCGACGCGACCGCGACGACGCTCTCCGTGCAGGGCGTCCGCCGACGGCCGGCCGACGCGGGCCGCGTGCTCCAGCTCGAGATCGAGATCGGGGCGTTCGAGCGGCACCTGCAGCTGCCCGAGCCGGTCGACGTGGAACGCGCGCACGCGACGCTGGAGCACGGCCTGCTGACGATCGTGCTCCCGATCGCGCACCGCCCGCAGCAGCCGGTGAAGGTGCCGATCGAGGTCACCGCGCCGTGACCGACATCCCGATCGAGCTCGAGCGCGCGCCGGCGGTCGACGTCGAGGTTCCCGGGCTCCTGCCGGTCCTGCCGCTGAAGGAGACCGTCGTCTTCCCCGAGTCGATGGCACCCCTCGCGATCGGGCAGGAGCGCTCGGTCCAGCTCGTGGAGGACGTCGTCGCGGGCGAGCGGATGCTCGCGCTCGTCACCGTCCGCGACGCCGCGATCGAGCAGCCCGGGTTCGACGACCTCTACGACGTCGGCACCGCGGCGCTGATCCACAAGATGATCAAGGTTCCCGACGGGACGCTCCGGATCCTCGTGCAGGGCCTCGACCGCGTGCACCTCGACGCGCGGCTCGACACCGACCCGTACCTGCTCGGCGAGTTCAGCGAGCTGCCCGACGTGCTCGTGGAGACGCCCGAGCTCGAAGCGCTCACGCGCAACGTCCAGGGCCTGTTCGCCCGCATCATCGGGCTCGCGCCGTACC
>JBLNEO010000195.1:0-3433 GCA_050262775.1 Pseudomonadota bacterium
CGCTGGCCGGCCCCGCCGAGCCGCCGGCGCGCCTGCACGGCGACCTCTGGAGCGGCAACGTGCTCTGGAGCGGCGGACGCGCCTACGTCATCGACCCGATCGCCTACGGCGGCCACCGCGAGGTCGACCTCGCGATGCTCGCGCTCTTCGGCAACCCGGCGCCGGCCCTCCTGCGCGCCTACGACGAGGTGCACCCGCGCGCGCCGGGCCACGAGGAGCGCGTGGCGCTGTGGCAGCTCCTCCCGCTGCTCGTCCACGCGGTGCTCTTCGGCGGGTCGTACGGCGCCGCCGTGGACCGGGCCGCGCGCCGCTACGCATAGCGCCGCGGACGGCCGGCCCGCCCGCCGGCCCTCCAGCCCCGCCCACGCCCTCCGGACCGGGATCGGCGAGGTCGTCGCGCCCGGCGCCGGCGGAGCCGACGACGCCGGCGCGGCGGCGCGGGCAGGCGCGCCGCGGACGTCCGTGGACGGTGCGTTGCTGTGTGCCATGACCGTTCCTGTCGCCCTGGGCGCCGGCGGTGTCGTCCTCCTCGCGGTGGCGGTGCTCGTCGTCGCGACGCTGGCGTACATGCTCGTGCTGCGCGGCAACCCGCGTCAGGCGGAGATCGACGCCGATCGCGAGGAGGTCGCCGAGGAGGCGCCGCTCAAGCAGCCGGTCGACTTCCAGGCGGACCTGAAGCCGCCGCGCGATCAGCTCTAGGGCAGCCGCTCCGCGTCCGGGTCGGCGACGCGCTCGAGCACGCCGAGCAGGTCGCTGACGCGGCAGACGAGCAGCCGCTCCTCGTCGACGTCGACCCAGGCGCCCGCGGTCGCCGGGAAGACGACGTGGTCGCCGACGGCGACCGGCATCGCGACGCCGACCGACTCCCACCAGTCGATGCCCGGCCCGACCGCCAGCACGATGCCGTGGTGCGGCGGCGGCTCGTGCGAGCCCGCCGGCACGACGAGACCCGAGCGGCGCACGCGGTCGGGCTCGAGCTCCTTGATGACGACCCGGTCGAAGAGCGGGCGCAGCTGGTGCCTCATGCCTCCACGCGGCGGAGCCGCAGGTCCGCGCATTCCGCGCAGACGGAGTCGGGGACGATCCCGGTCCGCATGAGCAGCGCGAAGATCCGGCAGCCGAGGCACAGCCCGAACGCGGACTCGAGCGTCGCCGCGGCCGCGACCGCCCCGACGAGCCACCAGCCCGCCGGCGCGCCGAGCGCGAGCAGCAGGACCGCCGCGGTGACGGTCAGCGTCGCGCCCATCGCCTGGGCGAAGCGCTTCGGCGGCCCGGGGACGGGGCGCTCGGCGAGCGGCATCCGCGGCCGCACGACGCGCGTGACGAGCAGCGCGAGCGGGCTCAGCCGCGGGCCGGCGGCCACGCGTGCGACGAAGCCGTAGGCGAGCAGGACGACGATCCACCGCCAGCCGGTCGCCAGCGCGAGCAGCGACGACGCCGCGACGACGCCGGCGACCGTCCGCACGGCGACCTCGTCGACGATCCGCGGGAACCCCAGCATGCGGCGTCCCAGGTTAGCGGCCGTCGCCCGCGACCACGGCGGGCGTCAGCGCGTCGAGCCCGGGCAGGACCACGGCCGCCAGGGCGAGCGCGTCGGGGTCCGGCGGGAAGTGCGGGTTCGGGATGGCGAGGACCCGCATCCCGGCACGCGCCGCCGACCGCAGGCCGTTGGAGGAGTCCTCGATCGCGGCGCACGCGGACGGGTCGGCGCCCAGGCGGCGCGCCGCCTCGAGGTAGACGTCCGGCGCCGGCTTGCCGTGGCCGACCTCCTCGGAGCTGACCGTGGCCGTGAAGCGGTCCGCGACCCCGAGCGCGTCGAGGACGACGTCGACGACCTCGCGGTTGGAGGACGTCGCGAGGCCCAGCGGCCAGCGCGCCGCCAGCCGGGTCACCGCCTCGCGTGCGCCCGGCAGCGCGGGCAGCTCGTCGTGGTAGCGCGCCACCACGCGCCGGACGACCGCGCGATCGATCTCGGCGGGCGGGAGCGGCACCCCGAGCTCCTCGGCGACGTAGCGCGACCACTCCGGCGCGCTCATCCCGAGCATCGCCGTGCTCGCGTCGCCCCTCCAGCGCCCGCCGGCCTCGCGCACCAGCTCGCGGCGCGCGGCGTCCCAGACCTGCTCGGAGTCGAGCAGGACGCCGTCGAGGTCGAAGACCACCGCGCGGACCGTCACCGACGGCACGCTAGGGCATGGCGTGCCGGCGCAGCGGGCAGGATGGCGCTCATGGAGCACGAGCACGCCGCGCACGTCGCCGCGCCGGCACAGCGTGTCTACGAGGTCCTGTCCGACGTCGGCAACCTGCCGCGCTACGTGCCGCAGCTGACCTCCGCCGAGCCGCGCGAGGGCGACGTGGTCGAGGTGGAGGCCCGCTACGAGGGCCGCACGCAGCACGGCGAGGCGTCCTTCGAGCACGACGACGCGACGCGGACGATCCGCTGGTCGAGCGCCAGCGGCTACGCCGGGTCGATGCGCGTCGACGACGACGGCGACGGCGCGCGCCTGACGCTGCACCTCCACACGACGCACGACGAGGACAGCGACCGCGACGTCGCCGCGACGCTCGACGCGATCCGCCGCCTCGTCGAGGCCGAGCTCTGACGCGGTCGCATAGGCTTGCGCCGGTGACGCGGCGTGACATCCGGGCGTGGCTCATGGACATGGACGGCGTGCTCGTCCACGAGGAGGCCGCGATCCCGGGGGCGGACCGCTTCCTCGCGGCGCTGCGCGAGCGCGGCACGCCGTTCCTCGTCCTGACGAACAACTCGATCTACACGCGGCGCGACCTCGCCGCGCGCCTGCGCGCCAGCGGCCTCGACGTCCCCGAGGAGTCGATCTGGACGTCGGCGCTGGCGACGGCGCGCTTCCTCGAGGAGCAGCGGCCGGGCGGGTCGGCGTTCGTCATCGGCGAGGCCGGGCTGACGACCGCGCTGCACGCCTCCGGCTACACGCTCACCGAGCGCGACCCCGACTACGTCGTCCTCGGCGAGACCCGGACGTACAGCTTCGAGCGGATCACGCTCGCGATCCGGCTGATCTCCGCCGGCGCGCGATTCATCGCGACGAACCCCGACACGACCGGCCCGAGCGCCGACGGCCCGCTGCCCGCGACCGGCTCGGTCGCCGCGCTGGTCAGCCGGGCGACCGGCGTCGAGCCGTACTTCGTGGGCAAGCCCAACCCGCTGATGATGCGCTCGGCGCTCAACGCGCTCGACGCGCACTCCGAGACCACGGCGATGGTCGGCGACCGCATGGACACCGACGTCGTGGCGGGCCTCGAGGCGGGGCTCGAGACGATCCTCGTGCTCACGGGCGTCACCTCGCGGGGGGCCGCCGAGCGCTTCCCGTACCGCGCGTCGCGGATCGCCGACTCGGTGGCCGACCTCGTCGACACGCTCGTCGCCTGACGCGGCGGTCGTGCCCGTGCGGGCCAC
>JBLNEO010000196.1:0-7139 GCA_050262775.1 Pseudomonadota bacterium
GTGCTCAACGACGCGCTCGCGGCGCTGCCGGACTCGGACGCGTGGCACGCGTGGAGCAACGACGAGCACCGGCGGGTGCTGGCGGCGCTTCGCGCCCGCAACCCGGAGCGCGCGCGAGAGGCGATGGCCGCGCACGTGCTGCACGCCGACGACGCGATGCGCGCGCTGCTCGCGTCGCTCCCGCACGCGACTTGACGGTCGCCTCACGCGATTCGTAGGATCCTTTGGACTTGGAGCGGGTCCTTAACGCGACTGTCGACGAATACGTCGCAGAGCGGCGGGACGAGCTCGTCGGGCTCGTGCAGTCGCTCGTCCGTTTCGACACCACCTCTGTCGACTTGTCGCCTGGGTCGACGCAGACGGAGAACCAGGAGGCCGAACTCCAGGCATACGTCGCCGAGCGACTCCGCGCGATCGGCGCGGAGGTCGACCAATGGGAGCCCGACCCCTCGGAGTTCGCGCACCACCCGATGATGCCGGCGTGGCACCACTGGCGCGGCCGCCCGCTCACGGTGGGCGTCGTCCGCGGCAGCGGCGGCGGTCGCTCACTGATCGTCAACGGCCACATCGACGTCGTCGCCGCCGGGGACGGGTGGACGAGTCCCCCGTTCGCGGCCGAGGTACGCGACGGGCGGATCTACGGCCGCGGCGCCGTCGACATGAAGGGCGGCGTCGCCGCCGCGCTGTTCGCGCTCGAGGCGCTTCACGCCGCCGGCATCGGCCTCGCCGGCGACGTGATCTTCGAGGCGGTGCCCGACGAGGAGACGTGCGCGATGGGGACCGTCGCCGCGATCGCGCGCGGCTACCGCGCCGATGCGGGTCTCGTCCCCGAGCCGACACGGTTCAGGCTCTGGGTCGCGACGCGCGGCCTGCTGCACGGCACGCTGACTGTCCCTGGTCGCTCGGCCCACGCCGAGATGAACCAGCCGCCGTGGCAGGAGGGCGGAGGCGTCAACGCGATCGAAAAGGCGGCGTTCCTCCTCGACGCGATCGGCAATCTCTCGACACGCTGGGGCGCCCGCGAGGACAAGCGTCATCCGCTGCTCGGGACGCCCGGAATCCATCCGACCGGGATCCGCGGCGGCACGTTCATCTCGAACCTCCCCGAGCGATGCGAGGTCGACTTCAATTCGACGTATCTGCCCGCAAACGCCGACGAGCACGGCTACGGCTCGATCCCGCGTGGCGAGATCGAGCGCGCGGTCGCGGACGCGGCGGCGCGCGACGACTGGCTCGCCGAACACGCCCCGACGTGGAGCTGGTACACGGATTACCCGCCGTCGGAGATCGACCCCGCCGCGGCGATCATCGCGGCCGTCCGCGAGGCGGCGAGCGCGCTGGGTATCGATGCGCGTCCGGAGGGGATCGACACCACGTATGACGGGGCGCTGCTGACCCTGTTCGCGGACACTCCGAGTCCGGCCTTCGGGCCCGGCGACCTCGCCCGCGCACACGCGCCCGACGAATGGGTCGGCATCGACGAGCTCGAGCTCGCCGCTCGCCTCTACGCCCGCGCGATCGTCGCCTGGTGTGGACCCGGGGCGTCCAAGTGAGCGAACCGGCGCTCGTCCGCGAGCACGAGACCGCAGTCTTCCCGCGCGAGCTCGACCGCGCGTACCCGTTGATCGAGCGCGGGGTCGGCGTGTGGCTCTACGACCCCGCCGGCACCGCGTATCTCGATGCGGTCGGCGGCGGCGCGATGGTGGCGACCCTCGGGCACGGAGACCGCGACCTCGCGGACGTCGGGCGGGCGCAGTCCGAGCGTGTCTCCTTCCTCTACAACCAGCAGCTCACCAGTCCGCCGCAGGAGGAGCTCGCGCGCCGCCTGGTAGCGCTCGCAGGCGGCGACATCGCGCGCGTTCACTTCACGAGCGGCGGGGCGGAGGCGAACGAGACGGCCGTTCGCCTCGTGCGCAGTTACCACGTGGAGCGTGGCGACGCGCAGCGCTGGCGGATCGTCTCGCCCGCGCAGGCCTACCACGGCCCGACCGCCGTCACGCTCGGCCTCACCGGCCGGCCCGCGCTGACGCGCCCGTACGACCCCTACGTCGTGCCGCAGCTGCACCTCCCGCCGTCGACGTGGCGGTTCGATCCGACCGGCGGCGAAGCGCTCCGGGTGCTCGACGCGATCCTCGAAGCACACGGCCACGAGGTGGCCGCCTTCCTCTGCGAGCCCGTGAGCGCGGCTGCGCTCCCGGCCTACTCGCCTCCCGAGGCCTTCTGGCGAGGCCTCGCGGAGCGCCGCGAGCGCCACGGCTTCCTCATCGTGCTCGACGAGGTGGTGACCGGGATGGGTCGCACCGGCACGTGGTTTGCCGCGCACGGGCTGCCGTTCGAGCCGGACGTGATCACGACGGCGAAAGGCCTCGGCGCCGGCTACGCGCCGATCGGCGCCGTCCTGTGCCGCGAGCATGTCTACGCCGCGGTCGCGGCCGGCTCCCGGGTCTTCGACCTCGGCCACACGTGGGACGGCGCACCACTGCCGTGCGCGGTCGCGCTGGCGGTGGTCGACCGCCTCGAGCGCGACGGGCTCGTCGAGCGCGTACGCGCGCTCGGGCCGGGTCTGCGCGCCTCGCTCGAGCATGCGCTCGCCGGATGCGAGATCGTGCGCGAGGTACGCGGTGCGGGATTTCTCCTCGGCGTCGAGTACGTCGACCCGCGCGACGGAGAGTCGTTCCTGCCGCCCGAGCTCCGCGTCGCGCGGCGGATCGACCTCGAGGCGCTGCGTCGCGGCCTTCTCGTCTATTCGACGCAGCCGACTGCCGACGGCTACGCCGGTGACCAGACACTCCTCGCACCGGCGTTCGTCTCGAGCGAGGAGGAGCTCGAGCTGATCGTGGAGCGGCTCGCCGCGACGGTTCGCGATGTCGAGCGCGAAGTGCGGAGCCAGCTGGCCGCAACCCCCGCGGTCCCCGGGCGGCGCTGATGCAGGCGCTCCTGTGCCAGCTCGCCTCGACCCGCGGCGACCCGTCGCGCGATGCGCAGCGGGCGGCGGACGCGATCCTCGCCCACCGCGACGCCGATCTCGCCATCTTTCCGGAGCTCTACCTCGGCGGCTACAGCTACCGCTCGCTCGAGTCCTCCGCTCGAACCGTCGACGACGAGGAGATGGTCGCCGTTCGCCGCGCCTGCGCGGAGGCGGGCACGGCGGCCGTCGTCGGGTTCGCCGAGCGAACGGACCGCGGGCTCTTCAATGCCGCGGCGATCTTCGACGCCCACGGCGAGGTCGCGGCGGTGTACCGCAAGACGCAGCTGTTCGGCGCCGAGCGCTCTGCCTTCGTCCCCGGGGACGAGCTCGTCGTCCTGCCGCTGCTCGGCCGACGTGTAGCGCCTCTGATCTGCTTCGACATCGAGTTTCCAGAGCCGGCGCGGGCTGCAGCGCTCGCCGGCGCCGACCTGCTCGTCACCTCGTCGGCGAACATGCGCCCGTTCTACGTCGACCACGAGATCGCCTCGAAGGCTCGCGCGGTCGAGAACCGCATCACGCACCTGTACGCGAACGCGGTCGGCCGCGTCGACGACCTCGTCTTCGTCGGCGGCAGCCGCGCCGTTTCGCCGCTCGGAGACCTCCTTGCCGAGGGATCGCAGGACCGCGAGGAGCTGATCGTCGTTCAGGTGCCCGAGCCCGGCGGCGTCGACGAGCGCGTCGACTACCTGAGGGCACTCCAACCCGTCCCGCCGGTGAAGGTCCTTGACCTCGCCCACAGCAGAGGAGGCTCTGATGAGTGACCAGGCTGCGGCCGGCGCCGCCGCCCCCGAGGCGCGCGGCCTGTTCGTGAGGAAGTCGTCGGGGCTGATCCGGGAGTTCCGCCCGTTCGACGTCTTCGTCTTCAACACCCTCGGCTACGCACTAGGGCTCGTGCTCGCGGTCGTCCCGAGCTTCGCCGCCGGCCTCTGGCCCGAGCAGAACGTCCTCCTCGTCGTCACGATCGGGACGATCCTGACGCTGGCGAACGCCGCGATGTACGGCTACCTCTCCGGGATCCTGCCGCGCTCCGGCGGCGACTACGTCTACCTGAGCCGCGTCGTGCACCCGGGCGTCGGCTTCACGGCGAACTGGGGCTTCACGTGGTCACAGTTCCTCGGCCTCGCGCTGTACGCGGCGTTCACCGTCAACTTCGGCCTCGCGGTGTCGCTTGCGACGGTCGGGCACGCGACCGGGAACGACACGCTCGTCGACTGGAGCGCCAGCGTCGGCAACGACTGGCAGACGTTCCTGATCGGGCTCGGGCTGCTGGCCGCTGTGGCCTACGTGCTGACGCTCAGCCCGCGCACGCTTCGGACGATCTTCCTCGTCGGATTCGTCCCGGCGATGTTCGGGACGTTCGTGACCCTGATCGTCTTCCTGACGACGTCACGGGACGAGTTCGTGACGAAGTTCAACGCGTTCATGGCGGACAACGCCGACGGCCAGACCTATCAGGGGATGATCGATTCCGCGTCGCAGGCGGGCTTCAGCGCCGGCGACGCAACCTTCCTCGGGGCGCTGCTCGCGATCCCGCTCGGCTACTGGATCTATATCGGCTTCACCTACTCCGCCTACATCGGGGGCGAGGTGAAGCAGGCGTCGAAGACGCAGCCGCGGATGATCCTCGCCACGCTCCTGTTCGCCTACCTCGTCTACATGCTCATCTTCTGGCGGTACTACGACGTCGTCGGCAAGGACTTCACGAACTCGGTCGTCTACCTCGACGCCAACACCGACGACGGCTCGGGTCTTCCGGTCTCGCCGGTGCTCAACTTCTTCGCCGGCATCATGACCGACAGCACGATCGTGAACGTGATCATCGGCGTGTCGTTCATCCTCTGGCACGCGCTGCTCCTGCCGGTGATCGGCATGGTCTGTACGCGGAACCTCTTCGCCTGGTCGTTCGACGGCGTGATGCCGCGGCAGCTCGCGACGGTGGGAGCGCGGACGCATGCACCGTGGGTGGCGGCGCTCGTGATCACCGCGATCTCGGCGGTGCTGCTCGCGCTGTACGTCTTCACGTCGTTCTTCACCATCGTCGTGAACTACATCGTCATCTTCTCGGTCGCCTTCTGGATCGCGAGCTTCGCAGCGATCCTCCTCCCGTACCGTCGACCCGAGCTGTTCAACCAGGCACCCGAGGCAGTGCGGCGGCGGGTGGCCGGGATCCCGGTGATCTCGCTGCTCGGCGTTGGCAACCTGATCCTGTTCACGCTGATCCTGATCGCCTCGTTCGACACGCCCGCGTTTTCCGGGCCGACGAGCGGCCGCGCGATCGCGTTCGTCGTGGGAATCTACGTGGTCGGCGCGATCCTCTACTTCGTTTCACGCAGCGTGCAGCGTCAACGCGGGGTCGACCTCGACCTGCTCTACAAGGAGATCCCGCCGGAGTAGATGCGCCTCTTCTACGCCACCGACGTCCACGGGTCCGACCGGTGCTTCACGAAGTTCGTGAACGCCGGCGCGTTCTACGGCGCCGACGCCATCCTCCTCGGCGGTGACATCACCGGGAAGGCAATCGTGCCCCTCGTAGCGGCCGGTGGCCGGTACGAGGGGCTGTTTCTCGGAGAGCCCGTCGCCGTCGAGGCGGGGACGGCACTGGACGAGCTCGAGCGGAAGATCGCCAACACCGGGTACTACGCCTGGCGCTGCACTGCGGACGAGGAGGCAGAGGTGGCGGCGGACCAGGGCGCACGCGACGCGCTGTTCCTCCGGCTGATGAAGGAGCGCCTCGGCCGCTGGGTCGGCCTCGCCGAGGAGCGGCTTCGCCCGCACCGCATCGCGTGTCTCGTGAACGCGGGAAACGACGACCCGCCCGAGGTCGACGAGGTTGTCGAGGCGAGCGACTGGGTCACGTTTCTCGAGGGACGCGTGGTCGAGCTTTCCGACGGCACACAGGTCGCGAGCTGCGGCTACGCGAACATGACGCCGTGGCGCTGCCCGCGCGACATTCCCGAGGACGACCTCGGCCGGCGCCTCGAGGCAGTGATCGCAGAGCTCGACGATCCCGGGCGGGCGATCTTCAACTTCCACTGCCCGCCGTACGACACCGGCATCGACGCCGGGCCCAAGCTCGGCGAGGACTTCCGCCTGACCGCGAGCGCGGGCGGGGTCGAGATGCACCCCGTCGGGTCGACGTCGTGCCGCGCCGCGATCGAGCGCCACCAGCCGCTCCTCGGGCTCCACGGGCACCTGCACGAGTCCCGCGGCACGTTCAAGCTCGGGCGGACCGTGTGCATCAACCCCGGGAGCGAGTACAACGAAGGCGTCCTGCGAGGGGCGCTGATCGAGATCCAGAAGGGCAAGCTGAAGAGCTACCAGCTCACCGCCGGCTAGTGCCGCGCGCTCGCGACCTCGGGATCGTGATCGGCGCACTGCCGCCGGGGCCGCGCTGCGCGATCACCGACGTCCCCGGCGTCCGCGTCGGCCATGCGACCGTCGTCGCAGGCGAGGACGCACGCACCGGTGTCACCGTCGTCCTGCCGCACGACGGATACCCGTGGGCCGAGCCGGTGTTCGCGGGTGCCCACCGGCTGAACGGGAACGGGGAGCTGACGGGCCTCGAGTGGGTTCGCGAGTCGGGGATGCTCCATTCGCCCGTCGGTCTCACGAACACGCACTCCGTCGGCCTCGTCCGCGACGCCCTGGTGGCGTGGGAGGCGGAGACGCGCGGCCCCGCCGGCGACGGGTTCTGGAGCCTGCCGGTCGTCGGCGAGACGTGGGACGGCGTCCTGAACGACGTCAACGCGATGCATGTGCGCCCAGAGCACGTGCGCGCGGCACTGGACGGAGCGAACCCGGGCCCGGTCCCCGAAGGGTGTGTCGGAAGCGGCACCGGGATGATCTGCCACGGGTTCAAGGGCGGGATCGGAACCGCGTCGCGTCTGGTCCTCGACGGCTACACGGTGGGCGTGCTCGTGCAGGCCAACCACGGCTCCCGTGAACAGCTCCGCGTGAACGGCATCCCCGTCGGCCACGCGATCCCGACGACGGAGATCCCCTCTCCGGGAGCGTTCGACGGCGCCGGCTCGATCATCGGCATCGTCGCCACCGACGCGCCGCTGCTGCCGACGCAGTGCGCCCGGCTCGCGCAGCGGGTCGGGCTCGGCGTCGCGCGTTCCGGCGGGCTCGGCGAGAACTTCAGCGGCGACCTGTTCCTCTGCTTCGCGAC
>JBLNEO010000197.1:0-4921 GCA_050262775.1 Pseudomonadota bacterium
GCTCGCGGCGAAGGTCGAGCGGCTCGAGGCGCGGCGGATCCAGCTCGGCCAGGTGAACCCGCTCGCGAAGGAGGAGTACGTGGCCGAGAAGGGGCGGCTCGAGGAGCTGTCTGCGCAGCGCGCCGACCTCGAGGCGTCCCTCGGGGAGCTCGAGTCGCTGCGCGCGGAGCTGACCGAGACGGTCGAGCGGCGGTTCGCGGAGACGTTCGCGGCGGTCGCCGCGCACTTCGAGGAGGTCGCGTCGACGCTGTTCCCCGGCGGCGAGGGGCGGCTACGGCTGACGGAGGCCGAGGACGAGGGCGAGACCCCCGGCATCGAGATCGAGCTGCGTCCGGCCGGGAAGAAGATCACGCGGCTCTCGCTCCTCTCGGGCGGCGAGAAGTCGCTCGGCGCGATCTCGTTCCTCTTCGCGCTCTTCCTCGCGCGGCCGTGCCCCTTCTACCTCCTCGACGAGGTCGAGGCGGCGCTCGACGACACGAACATCGGCCGCTTCGTGGAGCTGCTGCGGCGGTACGCCGACCGCGCGCAGTTCGTGGTGATCACGCACCAGAAGCGCACGATGGAGGCAGCCGACCTCCTCTACGGGGTGACCATGGGCGGCGAGGGCGTCTCGCAGATCGTCTCGCGGCGACTGCCGCACCACGACGCCGTCGCGGTCGCCGGCTAGCCCGGCGCGAGCTGCGCGGCCAGGCGCGTCGGCGCCTTGATGAGCCAGGCGTCGAGCAGGCGCTCGCGCACGTCCTCCTCCTCGGCCGGCTCGAGCCAGACGAGGAGGTAGGCGGGCGAGCGCTCGAAGTGGGGCGTGAGCCGGTACACGTCGGGCTTCGACGCCACGATCAGCGGGCGCTCGTCGCGGTCGCACCGCGCCCACAGCGCGCCCGCGTGGCGGCTGACGCCGGCGAACGCCCTGCCGGCGACGCGGAACGCCGGGCTGCCGTGCGACGTCCCCTCCTCGACCTCCGGGAGTGCGAGCGCGAGCTCGCGGACCCTGTCCCAGCTGACCACGGCCGGAGGCTAACGTTCGCGCCCGTGTCGCGCACCTGGGGAGAGCTGCTCGGCGACGCGCCGGGCGGGACGGACGAGACGCCGGAGGAGCAGCAGGGCTTCTTCGGACGTCTGCGCGACTCGCTCGGACGGTCGCGGCGCGCGCTGACGGAGCAGATCGCGGTCGCCGCGTTCGACCCGTCGGACGACGAGGCGTGGGAGCGGCTCGAGGAGGCGCTGATCGCTGCCGACGTGGGCGTGCCGGCGACGGCGGAGCTGGTCGGGCGGCTCGAGGCGCGGGCCGAGGTCGGCGACCTGGGAACGGCGCTCGCGGAGGAGATCGCGGCCATGCTCGGCGAGCCGGCCGGGCTGAACGTCGGCGAGCGTCCGTCGGTGATCCTGGTCGTGGGCGTCAACGGGACGGGGAAGACGACGACGATCGGGAAGCTCGCGCAGAAGCTCCGGCAGCACGGCCGCACCGTCATCCTCGGCGCGGCGGACACGTTCCGCGCCGCGGCCGAGGAGCAGCTCGAGATCTGGGCGAGACGCGCCGAGGCCGACTTCGTCGGCTCCGTCCGCGGCGCCGATCCGGCCGCCGTTGCCTACGACGCGGTCGAGGCCGGGCAGGCGCGCGGGCGCGACGTGGTGATCGTCGACACCGCCGGGCGCCTCCACACGCAGTCCAACCTCATGGACGAGCTGGCGAAGGTGCGGCGCGTCATCGCCGGCAGGCTCGACGGCGCGCCGCACGAGACGCTGCTCGTCGTCGACGCGACGACCGGCCAGAACGGCCTGCAGCAGGCACGCCTCTTCGGCGAGGCGGTCGACGTCACGGGCGTCGCGCTGACGAAGCTCGACGGCTCCGCGAAGGGCGGGATCGCGGTCGCGATCGCGTACGAGCTGGGGTTGCCGGTGAAGCTCGTCGGGGTCGGGGAGGGGCTCGACGACCTGCGCCCGTTCGACCCGCACGACTTCGCCCGGGCGCTCGTCTCGGAATAGGGCGCACGGACGCGGTCCCGCGTCGGCGCCGCTCACGCGGCCGCACCGGCAGGCACGACACCCGGATCTTCGCTCACAGCGGCGCCGCCGGCGGGTGCTGTGAACGAGCCGTCACGCTCTGGTTCCACTCGTCATGCCCCGGCGGGACGAACGGCAGGGACAGACCCTGGTTCTCGCCCGCCTCGCGGCGCCGCGGTCTCGGTGCCGGCCGCCCGTCTCTACACTTCCCCGACCATGTTCGACGCCCTCGGCGACCGGCTGCAGCATGCTCTCGGCGACCTCCGCGGCAGGGGGAAGCTCGACGAGGAGGCGATCTCGCGCGCGATGCGCGAGATCCGCCTCGCGCTGCTCGAGGCCGACGTCAACCTGAAGGTCGTCAAGCAGTTCGTCGCGCAGGTGAAGGAGCGCGCGCTCGGCCAGGAGGTGCTGAAGAGCCTGACGCCCGGCCAGCAGGTCGTGAAGATCGTCCACGAGGAGCTCACGGCGCTGATGGGCTCCGGGAGCTCGAAGCTCGCGTTCGCGGGGAAGCCGCCGACCGTGATCCTCATGGCCGGACTCCAGGGCTCCGGCAAGACGACGGCGAGTGCGAAGCTCGCCCTGCTCCTGCGCAAGGACGGCAAGCGGCCGGCCCTCGTCGCCGCCGACCTGCAGCGCCCGGCGGCGATCGACCAGCTCGAGCAGCTCGGGCGCCAGATCCAGATCCCGGTCTACCGCGAGGAGACGAAGGACGCCGTGGTCGCGGCGCGGAAGGGGCTCCAGCGCGCCGTCGCCGACGACCGCGACGTGGTCATCGTCGACACCGCCGGGCGCCTGCAGATCGACGAGGCGCTGATGGAGGAGCTCGCCGCCGTCAAGAAGGAGACGCGGCCGCACGACGTCCTCCTCGTCCTCGACGCGATGACCGGCCAGGAGGCGGTACACGTCGCCGAGGTGTTCCAGGAGCGGATCGACTTCGACGGCGTCGTGCTGACGAAGCTCGACGGCGACGCCCGCGGCGGCGCCGCGCTCTCGGTCAAGGCCGTCACCGGGAAGCCCGTGAAGCTCGCGTCGATCGGCGAGAAGCTCGACCAGCTCGAGTGGTTCCACCCCGACCGGATGGCGTCGCGGATTCTCGGCATGGGCGACGTGCTCACGCTGATCGAGAAGGCGGAGGCCGCGGTCGAGGAGGACGAGCAGGCGGCGATGGAGGAGCGCATCCGCCGCGGCCAGTTCACCTTCGACGACTTCCTCTCCGCGCAGAAGATGCTGCGGAAGATGGGTCCGCTCCAGAGCGTGCTGAAGCTGATCCCCGGGATGGGCAGCCAGCTGAAGGACGTCGAGATCGACGAGAACCAGATGCGACGCGTGGAGGCGATCGTGCTCTCGATGACCCCGAAGGAGCGGCGGATGCCGCACCTGATCGACGGCTCGCGCCGGAAGCGCATCGCCGCCGGCTCGGGCACGACGATCCAGCAGGTGAACCAGCTGCTGACCGCGCGGAAGCAGATGGAGAAGCTGATGAAGCAGATGGGCAAGGGCAAGATGCCGTCCTTGCCGCAACTCACGAAGGCAGGACGGAGGTAACGAACACGTGGCTGTGAAGCTCAGGCTGACGCGCGTCGGCTCGAAGAAGAACCCGATCTACCGCGTCGTCGCCGCCGACTCGCGCTCTCCGCGCGACGGCAAGTTCATCGAGATCCTCGGGCGCTACAACCCGCAGACCGAGCCGTCGACGATCGATCTCGACGAGGACAAGGTCAAGGACTGGCTGTCGAAGGGCGCCCAGCCGACGGAGCCGGTGGCGAAGCTCCTGAAGATCAAGGGCATCGGGTAAGGGCCCCCGTGAGCGAGCGGCTGGTCGAGGAGCTGGCGCGCCGACTCGTCGACCATCCGAACGAGGTGCGCGTCGAGCGCGGCGAGCGCGACGGCGTCGCCGTCCTGCGTCTCCACGTCGCGCCCGACGACGTCGGCAAGGTGATCGGCCGCGGGGGGCGCATCGCCCGGGCGCTCCGCACCCTCGTGCGCGCGAGCGCGGCACGGACGCACGAGCGCGTCCACCTCGACATCGCCGACTGAGCGTGGCCGAGCGCGTCGAGGTCGGCCGCGTCGGGCGGCCGCACGGGATCGCGGGCGCGTTCGTCGTCGAGCAGCCGAGCGAGGATCCCGCGCGCTTCGCCGTCGGCGCAACCCTCCTCGCGGGCGACCTCGAGGTCGTGGTGCTGGAGGCGAAGCGGGTGGGCGGCGGGCGGCTCGCGATCCGGATCGACCCGCCGGTGCCGCGGGGCACGGCGCTCGAGGTGCCGCGCGACGCGCTGCCCGAGCCCGAGGAGGACGCGTACTACGTGTTCCAGCTCGTCGGGCTGCGCGTGGAGGAGGAGGGCGGACGTCCCGTGGGAACGGTCAAGGACGTGATCGAGGCTCCCGCGAACGACGTGCTCGAGCTCGAGGACGGGCGCCTGCTGCCGCTCGTCGGCGCCTGCGTGCTCGACGTCGACCTGGAGCGGCGGCGGATCGTGATCGCGCCGGGCTACGCTGACCCCGACCCGGATGCGTAATCCGATCGATCGCCTGACCGCGGGCCTCCCGCACCCGGCCCGCGTCGCCATCGACTGGGTCGTCACGCTCGCCGTCGCGGTCGGGATCGTCCTCGCCGTGAAGGCCTGGATCGTGAACCCCTACCGCATCCCGACCTCTTCGATGGAGCCGACGCTCCACTGCGCGCAGCCGGCGGACGGGTGCCTCGCCTCCTCGTCCGACCGCGTGCTCGCCAACCGCTTCATCTTCCGCTTCCGCGACCCCCACCGCGGCGAGATCGTCGTCTTCCAGACGCCGCCTGCCGCACAGCGGCTCTGCAACGCGAGCGGCACGTTCGTGAAGCGGATCGTCGGGCTCCCCGGCGAGACGATCAGCGACCGCGGCGGCTACCTCTACGCCGACGGACGCAGGCTCGACGAGCCCT
>JBLNEO010000198.1:0-5742 GCA_050262775.1 Pseudomonadota bacterium
GGCTCGTACGGCTTCGCGACGTCGTCGACGCGCTCGAGCGCGCGCTCCGCCTGCCGCACCTTCGTCATCAGCGCGTGCGTCCCGCGGCGTCCGGCTGCGCCGCCGTGCGCCCGGGCGTCGGCCCGCCGCTGGGCCAGCAGCCGCTCGACGTGGCGCCGCCGCTCCTGCGCGTCGTCGAACCGCCGGTACTGCCGCGTCCGCGCGAGCTCGCGCTCCCCCGCATACGCGGTCCAGCCGCCGGCCCACTCACGGATCCCGTGCGTCCACGGGTCGATCTCCACGATGCGGGTGACGACGCGGTCGAGGAGCGCGCGGTCGTGCGAGACGACGACGAGCCCACCCTCGCGGCCGAGCAGGAAGCGCTCCAGGCGCGCGAGGCCGTCGAAGTCGAGGTCGTTCGTCGGCTCGTCGAGGAGCAGCACGTCGAAGCGCGAGAGCAGGATCGCGGCGAGCGCCGTCCGTGCGGACTCCCCGCCCGAGAGCGCGGCCGTCGGGCGGTCGAGCTCGACGCCGAGGCCCAGCTCCGCGCACGTCGCGGCCGCCCGTGCCGCGAGATCGCCGCCGCCGAGGGCGAGGAACCGGTCGAGCGCGGCGGCGTACGCGTCGCCCGCGCCCGGGTCGCGGGCGAGCTCCGCGGCGCGCCGCTCGAGCTCCCCCTCGGCGGCCGCCACGCCGGTTCGCCGTGCGAGGTATGCGAGCACGCTCTCGCCCGGCCTCGCGTCCGGCTCCTGCGGCAGGTACCCGACCGACAGGGTCGAGGGCGAGCGCACGACGGCGCCGGCGTCCGGGGCCTCGAGCCCGGCAGTGAGCCGGAGCAGCGTCGACTTGCCGACGCCGTTCGGCCCCACGAGGCCGATGCGGCTGCGGGGGCCGACCGCGAGCGTGACGCGGTCGAGGACGGTACGGGCGCCGTGGTGTCTGCCGACGCCGGCGAGCTGGACTCGCATGGCGGAACCTCCTGATCGAGCGGACGCGCGCCCGGGCGGGGCGGCGAGGGGAACGGGGTGGCTCGATCAGTCCGTCATGGGCGGGCGCCCGCGGCGCCATGCGGGAGGATAGCGACCGTGGACGGCGATCTCCAGCTGGCGCTCGAGCTCGCGGAGCTCGCGGACGGCATCGCGCTCCCGCGCTTCCGGTCGCTCGACCTCCGCGTCGACACGAAGCCGGACGACACCCCGGTGACGGAGGCCGACCGCGCAGTCGAGCGGGCGATCCGCGAACACCTCGCCCGTGACCGGCCCGGCGACGCGGTGCTCGGCGAGGAGGAGGGCGGGACGGCACACGCGGACCGAGCGCGACGGTGGGTCGTCGACCCGATCGACGGCACGCGGAACTACGCGCGCGGGATCCCCGTCTGGTTCACGCTCGTGGCGCTCGAGGTCGAGGGCGTCGTCGCCGTCGGCGTCGCGTCCGCGCCCGCGCTCGGCCGCCGCTGGTGGGCCGCACGCGGCGAGGGCGCCTGGGCGAACGGCGCGCCGATCCGCGTCTCGGGGATCTCCCGCCTCGAGGAGGCCGTCGTCTCCTTCGCCCCGAGCAGCCGCTCGCGCGTCGAGCCGCTGCTCCGCCGCGCCTGGCATCCGCAGCCGTTCTCCGACGCGTGGGCCCACCTGCTCGTGGCGGAGGGCGCGGTGGACGTCGCCGTCGAGCACGCGCTCGCGCCGTGGGACGTCGCCGCGCTCGTCCCGATCGTCGAGGAGGCGGGCGGCCGGATCACGGACGTCGACGGCGAGGCCCCCGTCGGCGGCCGGGGGCTCGTGACGACGAACGGCGTCCTGCACGACGCCGTGCTCGCGACGCTCTAGAGCCGGTCGCGGAGCGACTCGAGCGCCGACCAGCGCTCGTCCGTCCGCTCCTCCTCGTGCTCGTGCGGCTCGACGTTCAGGTCCTTGCCGCAGACGGGACAGAGCCCCGCGCAGTCGGGACGGCACAGGATCTGCGTCGGCAGGCCGAGCGCGAGCGCGTCGCGGGCCCAGGCGGAGAGATCGAGCCGGTCGTCGCGGACGTACGGCGACGCGAGCTCGTCGTCGTCGGGGTTCGTCGCCTGGTACTCGCGTGCGGACACGTCCCGATCCAGCACCGCGTCGGCGAGGCACCGCATGCAGGGGCCGTGCAGCCGCGCGTGGAACCGCAGCTCGAAGAGGGCGCCCGTCGTCGCCTGGGTCACCGTCAGCTCCGCCGGCACCGTCTCCGGGACGGGCAGGTATCGCTGGCCGCCGAACGCGAAGGGCTCGAGCTCGAGCTCGACCTGGTCGCGGAACTGCTCGCCGGAGCGGAGCCTGAGCCGTCGAAGGCTGAAGCTCGTCACCGCCGGAGCGTAGCGCCGCGTCGCTACTCCGGCGCCACCCCGAGCGGGTTGAGCCGGAGCGCCTGCGCGACCGCGCGGGCGCGCGCGTTCCCCCGCAGCGAGTTCGCGAGCGCGAGCCAGAGGTCGGGGTCGGACGGGTCCTTCTCGACCGCGCGACGGAGGCTCCTGCGCGCTGCGTCCGCCTCGCCCTGCTCCTGCTGCGCCTCACCGAGGATCCGCCACGCCTCGGCCGACCACGGTGCGAGCCTCGTCGCGCGCCGCGCCCGTACCTCGGCGGTCGCCCACGAGCCGTCGCCGGCGGCGTCCGCGGCACGCGCCACCGCCGTGGTCCCGCCGAGCCCGCCGAGCGCCACGAGGCCGAGGAGCGAGGCGGCGACGACGAGCGCGAACCGGCCGCGCGGGCCGACCTCCGCCGCCGGGGCGCGGGGGCGGCCGAGCAGGAGGAGCCCGCAGGCGCACGCGATCGCCGCGACCGTCACGGCCGCCAGCTCCCAGTCCCAATCGATCCCCGCGTGGACGAGGAACGCGGCGTACGGCGCCGCGGCGGCGGGCGCGAGCGGGTGGCGGCGGACGGCGGCCGCGGAGGCGATCGGGATCGCGAGCACGGCGGCGAGCAGCGCGAGCCCGACGGGGCCCGTCTCGCCGAGCGTCTCGAGGTAGAGGTTGTGCGCGTCGTGCGCCTGGACGGCCGCGCGCCGCTCCGTCAGCCACACGCGGCCGAAGGTGCCGGCGCCCGTCCCGTGGACGGGCTCGGCGCGGACCTCGGCCGTCGCCGCGCGCCAGTACGACGCGCGCTGCTCGTTGAACCGGACGCCGACCGCGATCGTCACCGAGAGGCCGATCGCCACGGCGGCGGGGAACGCGAGCGGGGAGCGTGCGTACCGGAGCACGGCGGCGCAGCCGAGGCCGACGCCGAGCGCCAGCCACGCGCCCTTGCTCCCCAGCAGCCCGAGCGGCACGAGGAGGAACGACGCCGGCGCGGCCGCGGCGAGCTGCTCCCGCCGCGTGGCCCCGGTCGCAGCGAGCCCGGCACCGACCGCGATCCCCAGCACGAGCAGGATCGCGAGGCCGTTGACGTACCCGACGGGCCGTGCCTCCGGGTGCAGCACGGAGGGATCGGCGTCCCCGACGAGCCGGAGCACGACGTTCCCGACGCCGACGGCGGTGACGCCGGCGAGCACGCCGCCGAGCAGCGAGCGGACGGACGACCGGGTGCCGGCGAGGAGGAACGCCGCCGCGGCCGCGAGGTAGACGAGCGCGCGCTGGCCCTCGAGGATCGACGAGGGCGTGCTGCGCGACCACGTGGCCGAGAGCGCCACCCACGCGACGAGCAGCGTGAGCGCTCCGAGGAAGCCGAGCTCGACGCGGCTCAGGCGCACGCGGAGCCGAAACGCGAGCGCCGACACCGCGACCGCGGCGAGCCCGACGCTCGCCCAGCCCCACGACGTGGCCCCGTAGCCGCCGTCGGCGAAGCCGAGCCCTGCGACCGCGAGAGCGGCCGAGGCGCCCGGGACGAGCCGGGCGAGGCGATCGAGAGCGGCGTCCGGCGGCCTAGTAGCCGCCGTCGTCCTCGATGCCCACCGGGCCGACGCCGGCGACGACGCTCTCCTGCGAGCGCTCGTGCAGGCGCTCGCGGCCGCGCTTCACGGCCTGGAGGAACTTGTCGAGGTTGACCTCGAGCGTCGAGAGGATCCCGTCCGCCCAGTCCTCCATCTCGAGCCGCGTCTCGCGCGCCTGGCGCCGCGCCTCGTCGACGATCTCCTGCGCCTGCCGCTCGGCGATCTTCACGATCTCCGTCTGGGACGCCTCGCGCACCGCCTGCTCGCGCGCCTCGTTGACGAGGCGGTCGGTCTCCCGCTTCGCCTCCGCGAGCATCTCCTGCCGCTCCTTGACGATCCAGCGGGCCTGCTTGATCTCCTCGGGGATCGTCGCGCGCATCTGGTCGAGGATGTCGTAGATCTCCTCGCGGTCGATGCGGACCTGGTCGGTGAGCGGCACCGCCTTCGCGTTGTGCACGAGATCGTCGAGCTTGTCGATGAGAACGAGGACGTCCATCGGTATCCAGTCTACTCGCGTGGGTTCTCGGGAGCGCCGGGACGACCGTCCGGGAACATCTCCCGGAGCCGGCGCGCCACGGAGTCGGGCACGAGCTCGTCCACCTTTCCGCCGAACGCGGCGATTTCCTTCACGCCGCTCGACGAAACGAAGCTGACCTGCGGGCTCGCCATCACGTAGACGGTCTCGATCTCGGGCGCGAGGTGGCGGTTGAGCTGGTTCATCTGGAACTCCCACTCGAAGTCCGAGATCACGCGGAGGCCCTTCACGATCACCTTCGCCTGCCAGCGGCGCGCGAAGTCGACGACGAGCTCGCTGAACACGTCGACCTCGACGTTGTCGAGCTCGGCGAGCGCCTCGCGCAGGAACGCCACCCGCTCGTCGAGCGAGAACATCGGCGTCTTGTGCTGCGGGTGCCCGACGACGCCGACGACGACGCGATCGAAGATCGACGCCGCGCGCCCGATCACGTCGACGTGCCCGGCGGTGACCGGGTCGTACGAGCCGGGGCAGATGGCGGTGATCACGGCTCGAAGAGCGTAAGGCGTGCGGAGCCGTAGCGTCGCGAGGTGCGGAGCGTGAGCGCCGGGAGGTCGGGCTCCTCGCGCGACGAGCTCTCGACGACGACGAGCCCGTCGGCCCCGAGGAGCGGCGGCAGGTACCGGTCGAGCGACGGCAGCACGCCGGCGAGGTCGCCGTACGGCGGGTCGACGAGCACGAGGTCGTAGCGCCGGCCCGAGGACACCTCGGCGGCGAGCGCACGCACGGCGTCGGCCTGCACGACGCGTGCCCCGCTCAGCCGCAGCTTCTCGAGGTTGGCGTCGATCGCGCGGCACGCGCCGCGGTCGGCCTCCACGAACGTCACGCGCGCCGCGCCGCGCGAGAGCGCCTCGAGGCCCATCGCGCCGGAGCCGGCGTAGAGGTCGAGCACCTCCGCCCCGTCGACCGGGCCGATCAGGTTGAAGGCGGCCTCGCGAACGCGGTCGCCGGTCGGCCGGGTGTCCGTCCCCTTCGGCGCCTGGATCCGGTGTCCCTTGCGACTGCCGGCGATGATCCGCACCGGCGCATTCTGCGCGGCCGCTAGGCCAACCGGACGACGAGCTCGACGGCGGGGCCGTCCGGGCGCTGCGCGACGAGGTCGCCGAGACCGCGGACGAGCGCGAGCGCGGGCGCGTTCGAGCGGTCCACGACGGCGCGGAGGCGGAGGATCCCCTGCTCGCGCGCGAGCTGCGCGAGCTCCTCGACGAGGCGGCGGCCGACGCCCTGCCCCTGCCACGCGTCGACCACCTCGAACGCGACCTCCGCCTCGGGCGCGCCGGCGTCGCGGACGAAGCGTGCAAGCCCGACCGCGCGCCCCGTCCGCTCGTCGACGGCGGCGACGG
>JBLNEO010000199.1:0-3336 GCA_050262775.1 Pseudomonadota bacterium
AGCAGCAGGCCCGCTCGCGCGCGGCCACGAGGCTGCTCCCGTGCTCGGTGACGAGGCGCGCGAGCTCGTCGGGCGGGAGGTCTGAGGTCGCGGATGCGGCGCCGACGAGCCTTCCGCGCGCTGAGCGGACGGTGCAGTTCTCCGGAGGGCTCGTCGCGAGCTCCCGCGCTGCGTCGGTCAGCCGCTCGAGCAGCTCGGCCGACGTCGCGCCGTCCGAGACCGCCTCCTCGACCACGGCCTCGACCGCACGCCGCGCCATCCAGCTCGCGCCGTGGCGGCGATCCGCGCGGAGCTCCAGCACCCGCTCGTCGAGGGAGAGCGGCATGGGGCGATTGTCGCACACGCGGCGCGGGTAGCCTGCGTCGATGGCCGAGGCACAGACGCAGGCCGTTCCGGCCCACGCGATCGACGACGAGCTCCCCGAGCTGTCGCTCGTGCTGACGCTGTACGACGAGGCGGCGACCGTGGACGAGCTCGTCGCGCGCGCCACGGCCGTCCTCGACGAGCTCGGTCGGCCGTGGGAGATCGTGATCGTGGACGACGGCTCGACCGACGGCACGTGGGCCGCGGTCGAGCGGCTCCACGCGGCGGACGCCCGCGTGCACGGCATCCGCTTCAAGCGCAACTTCGGCCAGCACCCCGCGATGCACGCGGGGCTCGCGCGCGCCCGCGGCGACATCCTGGTGACGATGGACGGCGACCTCCAGAACCAGCCGGAGGACATCCCGCGCCTCGTCGAGGCGGTCGAGGCGGGCTACGACGTCGCGTCGGGACGCCGTGCGGCACGGCACGACTCCTGGGGGCGGACGCTCCCGAGCCGGATGATCAACGCCATGCTCCGCCGCTTCACGAAGGTCGACATCGGCGACTTCGGCTGCGCGTTCAACGCGTACCGCCGGCCGGCGGTCGAGTCGATGCTCGGCGCGATCGGCAAGCAGAAGTTCACGAAGGCGCTGATCCTCTCCGGCGGCGCCACGGTCGTCGAGGTCGACGTCGCCCACGCGCCGCGCGCCGGGAGCTCGCGCTACTCGCCGTTCCGGCTGACCCGCCTCGCGCTGCACGTCCTCGCCGGCTTCTGGCCGCAGCCGATCCAGTGGATCGGGGTCGTCCTCGGCGTCGTCTCCTCGATCCTCGCCACCGTCGTCACGGTCTACGGGCTCTGGTACTGGATCGACCGCGCCGACTTCCCGGGCCCGCTCCTGCTCGGCGCGCTCACCCTGTTCGGCCTCGGGATCCAGGGCTTCATCCTCGCCCTCGTCGGCGAGAGCTTGGGCAGAATCCAGCGCGAGGTCGAGGGGCGGCCCCTCTACGCGATCGACAAGGAGCTGTGACCGATGCCCACGCGCGTGCTCGTGACCGGCGGCGCCGGCTTCATCTCGTCCAACTTCATCCGGCACCTGCTGGCGAACACGCCGTACGACGTGGTCTCGCTCGACGCGCTCACCTACGCGGGCAACGTCGACAACCTCGCGGACGTGATGAGCCACGAGCGGCTGTCGTTCGTCCACGGCGACATCCGCGACGCGGCGCTCGTCGCCGACGTGGTCGAGCACGTCGACGTGATCGTCAACGCGGCGGCCGAGTCGCACGTGGAGAAGTCGATCGAGGAGGGCGCGTCCGAGTTCGTGACGACGAACGTCGAGGGGACGCAGATCCTCCTCGACGCCGTCCGGCGCAGCCCGGTGGAGCGCTTCATCCTCATCTCGTCGAGCGAGGTCTACGGGACGGCCGACTACGCCCCGATGGACGAGGAGCACCCGTTGAAGCCGCGCTCGCCGTACGCCGCGACGAAGGCCGGCGCCGACCGCCTGGCGTACTCGTACTGGACGACGTACGAGCTCCCGATCGTGATCGTCCGCCCGTTCAACAACTACGGCCCGCGTCAGCACCCCGAGAAGGTGATCCCGCGCTTCGTCACGCAGGCGCTGCAGGACGAGCCCCTGACGATCCACGGCGACGGCCACGCCTCGCGCGACTGGCTGTACGTCGACGACGACGCGGAGGCGATCGAGCGCATCATCGAGACGCCGATCGACCGGGTCGCCGGCGAGGTGCTGAACGTCGCCACAGGCGTCGACATCTCCGTCTCGGAGATCGCGACGATGGTGCTCGACGCGATGGGCAAACCGCGCGACCTCCAGACGCACGTGCCCGAGCGCCTCGGCCAGGTCGACCGGCACATCGGCTCGACGGAGAAGACGGCGCGCCTCACCGGCTGGCGGGCGCGGACGAGCTTCGCCGCGGGACTGGAACGGACGATCGAGTGGTACCGCGAGAACGAGGGCTGGTGGCGCGCGAGCCTCGCGAGCCCCGTCGGCTCCTCGTCCTAGGCGCGGGGGCCGCGCAGCTCGGCCTCCTCGCCGCCGCCCGCGACCACGGGCTCTTCGTCATCGCCGCCGACCGGGACCCTGCCGCGATCGGGTTCGCGTTCGCCGACCGGCGTGCGCTCGTCTCGGCCGAGGACGAGGAGGGGATCGACCGGCTCGCCGAGGCCGAGGGCGTCGACGGCCTCATCGCCCCGGGGATCGACTGGCCCGTCGCCGTCGCCGCGCGCGTCGCCGAGCGCCGCGGGCTGGCGCACCCGCTCACCGCGGCGCAGGCCGTGCTCGCGACCTCGAAGCTGAAGCAGCGCGAACGGTTCCTCGAGGCCGGCGTGCCGCAGCCCCCGTGGCGGCTGTGCCGGTCGGCGGAAGAGGTGCGGGCGGCCGCGGCCGAGCTGGGGCTGCCGGTCGTCGTCAAGGCACCCGACCGTCAGGGCCAGCGCGGCCTGGGCCTCGTGCGCGCCGAGCACGAGCTCGCGGCCGCCGCCGCGGAGGCGCTCGGCGCGGCGCGCACCGGCACGGCGATCGTCGAGCGCTACGCGCCCGGGCGCGAGGTGACGGTGAACGCGTTCCTCCGGCACGGGGAGTTCCACCCGCTGACGATCACGGACCGCCACCTCGCCGACCCACCCGCGTTCGGGGTCGCGCTCGCCCACGTGTGGCCGAGCGCGCTCCCGGCACCGGTCGTCGAGGAGGCGTGCCGCACCGCGCACGCCGCGGCCGAGGCGCTCGGCGTCCGCCAGGGCCCCGTGTACGTCCAGGTGCTCGCCGGCGACGACGGGCCGCAGGTGATCGAGCTCGCCGCGCGCCTCGGGGGCGGGCACGACGCGGAGCTCTGCCGCGCGGCGCTCGGGGTCGACCTCAACGGGCTCGCGCTGGCCGCGGCGCTCGGGGAGGAGATCGACGACGACGCGCTCGTCCCGCGGCCGCGCGCGGGCGGGGCGTGCGTGCGCTTCCTCGTCCCGCCTCCGGGCCCGCTCGCCGACGTGCTGGGGGTGGAGGACGCGCTGGCGCT
>JBLNEO010000200.1:0-15693 GCA_050262775.1 Pseudomonadota bacterium
GCGGCTCGCAACCGGCGGGTCCGGCCGCGCCGCGCCCGCGCCCGGGGCGGCCGCGTGCTAAGCCCACCCCCGCGCGGGCGCGGTGCTCCGGGCGCATCGCGGCGGAGGCCTGGATCCGCACCCGCGCCACGCCCTCGGGCACGACGGGGTAGCCGAAGCCCGTCACGAACACGCCTTCGTCGAGCAGCCGCGCCGAGACGCGGATCGCGGCCGCCGTCTCGCCGACGACGATCGGGACGATCGCGGCCTCGCCCTCGAGCGGCCGGAAGCCCGCCTCGCCGAGGCGCGCACGCAGCTCGGCCGCGTTCGCACGCAGCCGCTCGACGAGCTCCGGGTGCGCGCGGAGCTTCCTCACCGCCGCGAGCGCCGAGCATGCGATGGTGGGCGGGAGCGCGTTCGAGAAGAGCTGCGGCCGCGAGCGCTGCGCGAGGAACTCGCACACCTCCTCGCTCGAGGCGACGTAGCCGCCGGCGGCGCCGCCGAGCGCCTTGCCGAGCGTGCCCGTGATGACGTCGACTTGGCCGAGCGCGCCGAAGTGCTCGACGACGCCGCGACCGGTCGCGCCCATCACCCCGACGCCGTGCGAGTCGTCGACGATCACCGTGGCGTCGTGCGCACGCGCGAGCTCGAGGATGTCGGGGAGGCGGCACACGTCGCCCTCCATCGAGAAGACCCCGTCCGTGATCACGAGCTTCCGCTGGCCGCGCTCGGACCCGCGCAGCCCGTCGCGCAGCGCCGCCATGTCCGAGTGCGGGTAGACGAGCTTGCGGGCGGGCTTCGCGAGCCGGATCGCGTCCACGATCGACGCGTGGTTCAGCTCGTCGGACAGGATCACCGTGTCGGGCGTCGTGAGCGTGGGGACGACCGCCTCGTTCGCGTTCCAGCAGGAGACGTACGTGAGCGCGGCCTCCGTGCCGGAGAAGTCCGCGAGCTCGCGCTCGAGCTCGTGGTGCGGCGCGAACGTGCCGCAGATGAAGCGGACGGACGCGGTGCCGGCGCCGTAGCGCTCGAGCCCGTCGATTCCCGCGCGCACGACGTCGGGATCGGCGGCGAGGCCGAGGTAGTCGTTGGAGGAGAGGACGAGCACCTCGCCGCGGCCGGCCATCCGCACCACCGGCCCCTGCGGCGACTCGAGCGTGTTGAAGCGCTTGAACGTGCCCGCCTCGCGCAGCGCGTCGAGCTCGCCGGCGAGGTCGTCGCGAAGGGTCACGCCGCCACCTCGGCGGCGAGCGGCTCCGGCAGCTCGGCCGCGAGCGTGGGGAGGAGGACGATCTTGCACGCCTCGCCGTGCTCGAGCTCCTCGAACGCGGCGGCGAACCCCTCGAGCGGGAGGCGGTGCGTGACGAGCGGCCGCAGGTCGACGACGCCGTGCTCGAGCAGCCAGCGGGTCGTGAACCACGTCTCCCACACCTGGCGGCCGTTCACGGCGCTCACGGTGAGGTTCTTGAAGATCAGCGACTCCGCGACGTCGAGCTCGACGGGCCGGTCCGGGATCCCGAAGAGGACGACGTGGCCGCCGTTGCGGACGGCGCGAAACGCCGTGTCGATCGCCGCCGGCGCACCGGACATCTCGAACACGACGTCGAGTCCCTCGTCCTCGTTGGCCGCCCGCAGCCACTCCGCGGCGTCGCCCTCGGAGGCGTCCTGCGCAGCGGCCGCCCCCATCGTGCGCGCGAGGTCGAGCCGGTAGGGGACGACGTCGGTCGCGAGCACGCGGCCGGCGCCCGAGGCCCGCGCGATCCCGATCGTGAACAGGCCGATCGGTCCACAGCCGAGCACGGCGACGGTCCGGCCCGCGAGGTCCTGGGTGCTCGTCGCGAAGACGGCGTTGCCGAACGGCTCCTGGAGGCACGCGATCTCGGGCGGGAGCTTCGCGCGGTCGTTCTGCCACAGCACCGACTCGGGGATCGCGACGTAGTCGGCGAAGCCGCCGTCGCGGTCGACGCCGAGGATCCGGGTCGAGCGGCACATGTGCGCGCGGCCCGTGCGGCAGTGGAAGCATGCGCCGCACGTCACGTGGCTCTCGGCCGAGACGTAGTCGCCGACGTTCGCGGTCCGCACCGCGCGACCGATCTCGACGATCGTGCCGGCGAGCTCGTGGCCGAGCGTGAGCGGCGGCCGGATGCGCGCCGCGGACCAGCCGTCCCAGCGGTGGATGTGGAGATCGGTGCCGCAGACGCTCGCCGCCTCGACGCGGACGAGCACCTCGTCCTCCGCCGGGGTGGGAACGGGCACCTCGACCAGCTGGAGTCCCGGGCCGGGGGCGACCTTGCGGATCGCGCGCATCGTCTCCACACCGGCAGTGTGGGCGGCGGCCCGCCCCGGCATCATCCGTGCCGGTGCGGACCGCCGCTGCGGGGTTTCCCGGCTGTCACGCCGCCCGCGGGGGCGCGCTCGCTCCGGGGCACCGCCAGAGCTCGACCTCCGCGACGAGGTCGCGCCGCGTGCACGACCTGACGGACAGGTCGGGACGGCCGGCGAGACGTCCGGGGCGGCAGGCCTCCCACGTCCCGCTCTCGCCGCGGGGCGTGGTCATGGTGCTGCAGGCACCGACGAGGTGCGTCCGCTCGAGGACGCGGCCGTCCTTCACGGCGGCGGCGGCGAGCAGGACGGCGACGGCGGCGACGGCGATCGGGCGCATCGGCTGTTCCTCCGATGGTGGGGCGAATCCCCGGCCGCTGGGGCGTGCATCGCACCTTCCCTCGAACGCGGTGGTCGTCATCCCCCGTTTGGGGGATCGGTAGCTTCCGGCCCGTGCCGGATCTCACGACGTACGCGCTGTTCGTCGCCGCTGCGATGGCGCTGATCGTCGTGCCCGGGCCCGCCGTGCTCTACATCGTCGCGCAGAGCATCGACGGCGGCCGGCGCGCCGGCCTGGTGTCGGCGCTCGGGATCGCCACGGGCGGGCTCGTCCACGTCGTCGCGGCGGCGGTCGGCCTGTCGTCGCTCGTGCTGTCGTCGGCGACGGCGTTCGCGGTCGTCAAGTACGCGGGAGCGGTGTACCTGATCGTGCTCGGGGTCCGGCGCCTGCTCGAGCGCGACGAGGCGCGCGTCGAGCTGCGCGAGCGGCGTGCGCTGCGCCGGATCTACGGCCGAGGCGTCGTCGTGAACGTGCTCAACCCGAAGACGGCGCTGTTCTTCTTCGCGTTCCTCCCGCAGTTCGTCGACCTCGACGCAGGGCACGTGACGCTGCAGCTCGTGTGGTTCGGGCTCACCTTCGTCGTGCTGGCCGTGCTCAGCGACAGCATGTGGGCCCTCGTCGCCGGCACGAGCGCCGGCTGGCTCCGCCGGCACGTCTCGCTCCAGCGGTGGATCTCGGGGAGCGTCTTCATCGGGCTCGGCGTCGCGACGGCCGTCTCCGGCGGGCACCGGAAGCGCTAGCCGAGCAGCTCGCGGATCCGCTCGGCGCGGTAGTCGAAGATCTCGTCGACCCACCGCCGGACGAGCGCCGTGCCCGCGGGCGCGCGCCAGCGGACGTGGTCGTGCAGCTCCGTGCCGCCCGGGACGGACGTGAGCCGGTGGGCGTGCACCCAGAGGCGGTACGGGCCCGCGACCTGCTCGTCGACGAACGTCCGTGGCGGCGTCCACTGCGTGATCTCGGTGCGCCAGCGGATCGGGACGCCGAAGAGCGAGAGCCGGTAGCGGAGCGTGGAGCCGGCGGCGAGCCGCTCGGGCGCCTCGACGATCCGGAAGCCGAGCCACGGCGGCGTGATCGCCTCGAGGTTCCGCGGCTCGGCGAAGAACGCGAACGCCTCGTCGAGCGGCGCGGCGACGACCTGCGTCCGTTCGAGCGCGTGGTCGCGGTCGGTCAGGCGTCGAGTCGCGCCCGCCATGCGTCGGCCGCGGCGCGGCCCTCCGCCGTCGCGAGGAAGTGCTCGAGCGGAACGTGCAGGAACGCGGCCTTCGCCTCGGCCAGCACCTCGTCCCCGTCGACGAGCTCCGCCTCGACGTGGATGCGGCGCCCGCGCTCCGACTCCACCCGTGCCCGCGCGAGGAGCTCCGTGTTGATCGCGACCGGCCGGCGGTAGCGGACGAAGATGCGCGCCGTCACGGTCGGGAACCGGTACCACGTCGCCAGGAGGCCGGCCGCCTCGTCGAGCGCGGCGGCCACGACGCCGCCGTGGACGATCCCGGGGCCGCCCTGGTGGCGCTCGTCGAAGCGGACGAGGGCTTCGTAGCGCTCCTCGCCCTCAGCTGCCGGCGGCGTCATCCGCAGCCCCGCCGGGTGCCCCTCGCCGCAGCCGAAGCACGACGGATCGTGGTGCGGCGGGATCCGGCGCTCGGTCACCAGACGTTCTCGAACGTGCCGAGGCGGAGCTCCCGCTCGTAGTGGAAGGCCGTCTCGTCGACGCGGCGCATGTACTCGTCGCGGTTGGCGGCGACGAAGGCGTTGTAGGCGTCGCGCGAGTCCCAGCGGTCGATCACGAGGTACCGGCCGGGCACCTCGACGTCCTGCAGCAGCTCCGTGCCGACGTAGCCGGTGCCGGTGCGGAAGAACGCCGCCCACTCGCCCTCCGGCCCGTAGACGCGCTCGAACTCGTCGTCGTCGCGGACGTCGTACTGGAACAGCAGCGCGAGCACGGCCCGAGGCTATCGCCTCGCCTCAGCGGAGCCCACCGCGCTCGTGGTGGGCGCGGAAGAAGTTCTCGCTCCCCGCCGTGGCCATCGCGGCGGACGCCGACACCTCGAGCGCGAGCGCCGTCGCGGCGACGAGCTGGGCGAGCCGGTAGACCTTCCCGGGCCCGGCGCAGTCCATCAGCGCGAGCCACTCACGGGCGTAGGGCAGCGTCGTCCCGCCCCCGACCGTGCCCACCTCGAGCCCCGGGAAGCGGATCGAGACGTTGAGCCCGCCGTCGACCCGCCGCCCGACCCCGTGGGCCATCGAGGACGTCCCGACCATCCCGAGGTCCTGGCCGGTCGCGGCGAACACCGCGGCCACGGCGGACGCCGGCGTGAACGCGACCGACTGCATCCCCGACGCGACGGCGCCGTGCGTCCCGGCCCAGGCGAGCTCGAGCAGGTCGTCCACGGTCGTCCGCAGCACGCGGCGCACGGCCTCGTCGGTCAGCGTCGCCTCCGCGATCACGGTCTTGCCGTGGCCGGACTGGAAGAACTCGTACGACGGCTTCTTGTCGCCGCCCATGTTGGCCTCGAGGATCGCGCGGTCGGGCTTCACCGGCGCGGACTGCATGACGAAGCCCATGTTCAGCGCGTAGGCGTTGCGCGTCATCATGTTCGGCCCGACGGCGTCGCCCGTCGTCCACCGCCACAGGACGTGGCACATCGGCCCGACCACGTGCGTCTTCGCCTCGCGCAGCCGTGCGTACCGGGACAGCTCCGGGATCTCCGCCGATGCGAGGAACGCCCGCATCGCCGGTACCTCCCCCTCGATCCAGCGCGCCAGCGCGAGCGCCTCCTCCGCCGACTTGCAGACAAAACAGGACGCTCTGGTGATTCTGTCCTCGATGACGTACGTTCGGAATCCACCGGACTCCGCGGCCGCCTTGCCGCCCCGCTGCACCGACGCCGTCAGTCCGCCCTCCGTGTGCGCGAGCGGCACGACGACCTCCTCCTCGTCGCGGCCGGTCTCGACCACGTCGCCGTCCTCGGAGAGCGCGTACGCGCCGAGGGACACCTGCAGCTGGGCCACCGAGACGGGAATCACCGCGACGCCGGTGACCGACTCCGCCGCACCGCTCCACGGCGCCAGGTCGAATCCCGTCACCTCGCCGTCGAGGCCCAGCGCCTCCTGCCGCGCCCGCACCGAGTCGGGATCGTTCTTGCGCGGGAGGCGTGCCATCGCGGCGAGACGTTACCGTCCCGTCGGTGGGCGCGATCATCGACGGGAAGGCGATCGCCGCGCGGGTGCGCGAGGGCGTCGCGGCGGAGGTGCGGGAGCTCGGGCACGTCGGGCTCGCGACCGTCCTCGTCGGCGACGACCCCGCCTCGGCGATCTACATCCGGCTGAAGCAGGAGGCGGCCGCCGCGGCCGGGATCGACGCGCGGGACGTGCGCCTTCCGGCCGAGACCACGCAGGAGGAGCTGCTCGAGCTCGTGGCGGGCCTCAACGCGGACGACGACGTCGACGGCGTGCTCGTCCAGCTGCCGATCCCCGGCCACCTCGACGAGGCGCCCCTCATCCGCGCGATCAGCCCGCTGAAGGACGTCGACGGGATCCACCCGCTGAACGCCGGGCTGCTCTACCTGGGGACGCCCGGCCTCGTGCCCGCGACGCCCCTCGGGATCATGGAGCTCCTCGCGGCCACCGGGATCGCCGTCGCCGGCGCGCGCGCCGTCGTGATCGGCCGCAGCGCGATCGTCGGCAAGCCGGTGGCGCACCTCCTGCTGCAGGCGAACGCCACCGTCACGGTCTGCCACTCGCGGACGGTCGAGCTCGGCCGGCACACCCTCGACGCCGACATCCTCGTCGCCGCCGTCGGCGTCGCGGGGCTCGTCTCGCCGGACATGGTGAAGGCGGGCGCCGCCGTGATCGACGTGGGCATGAACCGCACCGACGCCGGCCTCGCCGGCGACGTCGACGCGGGTGCGCTCGAGGTCGCCGGACACATGACGCCGGTCCCCGGCGGGGTCGGCCCGATGACGATCGCGCTGCTGCTGCGCAATGCCGTTCGTGCAGCGCGATTCCGCCGCGGGCTGCTTGCGTACCCCGGGGGGTGAGGCTATGGTTCGGCCGCTTCGAAATGGACGGCGGCTCGGTGCCCGGGCCGTCGCAGTACAGAGGAGGAAGGTTGGCTCAGGGCACCGTCAAGTGGTTCTCGAACGAGAAGGGATACGGGTTCATCGAGCGCGAGGGCGGCGACGATGTCTTCGTGCACTTCTCGGCGATCGCCGGCGAGGGCTACAAGTCCCTCACCGAGGGTCAGCGCGTGGAGTTCGAGGTCGTCCAGGGGCCCAAGGGCGCCCAGGCGGCGAACGTCCAGGCGATCTAGCTCGTTCGGGTACCGCAGCAAGCCGCCGGCCCCGAAAGGGGCCGGCTCTTTTTTTGGGAGGATGCCCGCGATGGCGATCGGCAGGGAGCAGGTGCTGCACGTGGCGCGCCTGGCGCGCCTCGACCTCACCGACGAGGAGGTGGGCCGGTTCTCGGAGCAGCTCGACGCGATCCTCGAGGCCGTCTCGAAGGTCTCGGAGCTCGACCTCGACGACGTGCCGCCGACGTCGCACCCGCTCGACGTCGTCAACGTCTGGCGCGAGGACGAGCCGCGGCCGTCGTGGCCGCTCGAGCGCGTGTTCGAGAACGCGCCCGAGGTCGAGGACGACGCCTTCCGCGTCCCGCCGACGGGGGCGGTGAGGGAGGCGTGATCGACACCCTCCGCCTCTCCGCGGAGGAAGGCCTCGGCCTCGTCGAGCGGGGCGAGGTCTCGCCGGCCGAGCTCCACCGCGCGTACCTCGACGCGATCGCCGACCGCGATCCCGAGCTGCACGCGTACCTGCGCGTCGTCGAGGAGCCGGAGGGGACGTCGATCCCGATCGCGCTCAAGGACGTGATCCTCACGGAGGGGGTCGAGACGACGGCCGGCTCGAAGATCCTCGAGGGGTACCGGCCGATCTACGACGCGACCGTCACGCGCCGCTGCAAGGAGGCCGGGCTGTCGCTCCTCGGGAAGACCAACACCGACGAGTTCGCGATGGGCTCCTCGACGGAGAACTCCGCGTACGGGCCGACGCACAACCCCTGGGACCTCTCGCGGGTCCCCGGCGGCTCCGGCGGCGGCTCCGCGGCGGCCGTGTCCGCGGGTCTCGCCCCGTGGGCCCTCGGCTCCGACACGGGCGGGTCGATCAAGCAGCCCGCGGCGCTCTGCGGCAACGTCGGGCTCCGGCCCACGTACGGCACCGTCTCGCGCTACGGCGTCGTCGCGTTCGCGTCGTCGCTCGACCAGGTCGGGCCGGTGGCGCGCTCCGTGCGGGACTGCGCGCTCCTCTACCGGATCATCAGCGGGCGCGACGCCTGCGACTCGACGACGGTCGACGTGCCCGCGGTCGAGCTCCCGGAGGGCGAGAGCCTCGCCGGCCTCCGCATCGGTGTCCCGCGCGAGATGAACGAGGCGGAGGGGATCGAGCCGGGCGTGTCGGCGGCCGTCCGCCGCGCGATCGACGTCGCCGTCGAGCTCGGGGCGGAGGCCGAGGAGTGCGAGCTCCCGCGGTCGGTCGACTACGGCCTTCCCTGCTACTACCTGATCGCGCCGGCCGAGGCCTCGTCGAACCTCGCCCGGTACGACGGCGTCCGCTACGGGCTCCGCATCGAGGGCGCGTCCTACGACGAGATGGTCGAGCGCACCCGCGACGCCGGGTTCGGCGACGAGCCGAAGCGGCGGATCATGCTGGGCGCGTACGCGCTCTCCGCCGGCTACTACGAGGCGTACTACGGCCAGGCGCAGAAGGTGCGGACGGTGATCGCGCGCGAGCACGCCGCGGCCTTCGAGCGATTCGACGTGCTCGTCTCGCCGACGTCCCCGACGGTCGCCTTCCCGCTCGGCGCGCGCACGCAGGATCCGCTCGCGATGTACCTGTCCGACCTGCTCACGATCCCCTCCTGCATGGCCGGCCTCCCCGGCCTGAACGTCCCCGTCGGGCTCTCGGAGGGGCTCCCCGTCGGCCTCCAGCTGATCGGCCCGCAGTTCGCGGAGAACACGCTCTTCCGGGTCGGCCACGCGCTCGAGCGCGCGCTCGGCTTCGACCCCGTCCCGGAGCGGCTCCGATGAGGCGCATCGAGGACCCCGCGGCCGAGTTCGTCCCCGCGGTCGAGCGCATCTTCGGCGTCCGCCCGCGGATCCTCGACGGCTCGCGCGCGGTGCTGCTCGACGACCTCAAGCTCCAGCTCGAGGCGGGGGAGCGCGAGCTCTGGCTCATCCGCATGCGCGGCGTGCTCGAGCACCGCCTGGCGATGGTCGAGGTCAGGGGGAACGTCGAGGACGCCCTGCTCGAGGCGAAGCGGAGGCTCGATGACTGAGTGGCAGCCGGTCATCGGCCTCGAGATCCACGTCCAGCTGAAGACGCGGACGAAGATGTTCTGCTCGTGCGAGTCCGGCTACGGCGCCGGGCCGAACCGCCGCACGTGCCCCGTCTGCCTCGCGCAGCCGGGCGCGCTCCCCGTGCCGAACGGCACGGCGATCGCCTGGACGATCAAGCTCGGCCACGCGCTCGGCTGCCGGATCGCCGAGCGCGCCGTCTTCGCGCGGAAGAACTACTTCTACCCCGACCTGCCGAAGGGCTACCAGATCAGCCAGTACGACCAGCCCCTGTGCGTCGACGGGCGCTTCCTCGTGCCGCTCGCCGACGGCGACCACGAGATCGGGATCGTCCGCGCGCACCTCGAGGAGGACGCGGCGAAGACCGTCCACGTCGGCGGCCACGGCGGGCGGATCGGCGGCTCCGCGCACTCGCTCGTCGACTTCAACCGCGGCGGGACGCCGCTCGTCGAGGTCGTGACGCACCCGGACCTGCACTCGGCCGAGGAGGCCGTCCGCTTCCTCCGGCTCCTGCGTCAGACGATCGTGGAGACCGGCGTCTCGGATGCGGAGATGGAGAAGGGCACGCTGCGCGTCGACGCGAACGTCTCGGTTCGCCCCGCCGGCTCCGACGAGCTCCGCACGCGGACGGAGATCAAGAACATGAACTCGTTCTCCCACATCGGCCGCGGCATCGAGGCGGAGGTCGCGCGGCAGGTGGAGGTGTGGGAGTCCGGCGGCGAGGTCGTCCAGCAGACGTACGACTTCCACGTCGACACCGGCCGCCTCACGGCACGCCGCTCGAAGGAGGAGGCCGAGGACTACCGCTACTTCCCCGAGCCCGACCTCGTCCCGGTCGAGCCGACGCCCGAGCTGGTGGAGCGCATGCGCGGCGAGCTCGGGGAGCTCCCGAGCGCGCGCATCCGGCGGCTCGAGCGGGAGCTCGACTACCTCCTCGCCGAGGGGCTCGTCACGAGCGGCCGCGATTCGCTCTACGAGCGGACGCCCGGCGAGCGTCGGGCGGTCGCGAACGTCGTGATGAACCAGGTCGCGGGCGCGGGCATCGAGCCTTCCGCGGTCGACCCGGCCGAGCTCGCGAAGCTCGTCGAGGCGCGGGAGCGGATCCCGCGCAAGGCGTTCGACGAGGCGATCGCACGCCTCGGCGAGCCCGGGTTCTCCGCCGACCCGTACCTCGCGCAGGAGTCGGTGTCGGACACGGCCGCGCTCGAGCCGCTCGTGGAGCGCGTGCTCGCGGCGAACCCCGGGCAGGTCGAGCAGTACCGCGGCGGGAAGCAGGGCCTCCTCGGCTTCTTCGTCGGCCAGGTGATGAAGGAGACGGGCGGCAGCGCCGACGCGCGCGTCGTCTCCGAGCTCCTGCGCGCGAAGCTCGGCTGAGTTTCCGAAGCGCCGCCGCGGGTATCCGCGCCGGTGCCGCTCTCCCGTCTCAGCCGCCTAGCCACCGCTGAAAGGGGTTTCTCAGGATGGAACCGTGGATGTGGATCGTGATCGCGATCGTCGCGATCGTCGTCGTCGCCGCCCTCGCGTGGGCCGCGTGGAACGGACGGCGCCGCAAGCACCTGCAGGAGGGCTTCGGCCCCGAGTACGACCGTGCCGTCTCGGAGGCGCCGTCGCGGCGCGAGGCCGAGGCGGAGCTGCGCGAGCGCCAGGAGCGCCGTGCGGCGTTCGACATCCGGCCGCTCGCGCCGGAGGACCGTGACCGCTACGCCGCGTCCTGGCAGACGGCGCAGGCGCGCTTCGTCGACGACCCCGACGGGGCGATCGGCGAGGCCGACTCGCTGATCCAGTCGGTCATGCGCGACCGCGGCTATCCCGTGGACGACTTCGACCAGCGCGCGGCGGACCTGTCCGTCGACCACCCGGACGTCGTCGAGCACTACCGCGAGGGGCATGCGATCGCGACGCGGACGGCCGACGGCGACGGCGACACGGAGTCGCTCCGCCAGGCGATGGTGCACTACCGCGCGCTGTTCGTGGAGCTGCTCGAGACCGACGAGGCCGAGGATCGCGTGGAGGCACGGTCGTGAGCGCCGCAGAGCTCCAGCCCGTGCTCTCGGAGGAGGACGCCGCCGAGCTCCGCAGCCGCTGGGAGCAGCTGCAGGCGAAGTTCGTCGACGAGCCCCAGGACGTCGTCCGCGAGGCCGACGCGCTCGTGGCGGACGTCTTCGACCACGTCACGCGCACGTTCGCGCGGGAGCGCGAGACCCTCGAGCAGCAGTGGAACCAGGGCGAGGAGGCCTCGACGGAGGAGCTCCGCGTCGCGCTGCAGCGCTACCGGTCGTTCTTCGAGCGGCTGCTCGCCGTCTGACCGCGCGCGCGCCGGTCAGGCCTCCGGCTCGAGCACGTAGAGCCGGATGTCCCGGCCGGCGCGCCGCCGGTACCCGGCGTACCCGGGCCAGACCGCGTCGAGGCGCGCCCACGCCCGGGCGCGCTCGTCCGCCGACGGGACGCGTGCACGCATCGGTCGCGGGCGCCCGTCCGTCGCGACGATCGCCCGCGGGCTCGCGTCGAGGTTGAGCGCCCACGCCGGGTGCGTCGCCCGACCCCAGTTCGTGGCGGCGACGACGATCGCGTCGCCGTCCCACCGCGCGTAGAGGACCGGCACGGTGCGCGGGTCGCCGCTGCGACGGCCGATCGTGGTCACGTAGGCGACGGGCAGGCCGGTGCCCATGCTCGACACCGGGACGCGCAGGTCGATCCGGTGCAGCGTCCTGGCGCCGAGCCAGGCGAAGGCCCGCGTCCGCCCGAGCTGCCGGACGAGCGACCCGTACGGATTCATCCGAGCGCGACCTGGAGCACGCCGAGGCACATCTCGTCGGCGGTGCCCTCGCCCCAGAGCACGTAGCGCGCGTCGGTGTTCTCGAAGCGGCAGCGGAGGCCGAGCGACTGCCCGGGCTCGAGCCGCACCGGCGCGCGCAGGTAGTAGGCGTCCTGCCAGTGGAAGCTCCACGCGGGGATGTGGAGGAGCGTCCGCTCCTGGGCCGTCCCGGGGTCGACGACGACCTGGACGTCGCGGCCGCGCACGTGCATGTGGCCGCCGACCCCGTACACCGTGAGCGGCTGCGTCACCCGGCGGACGCAGGCCGTCGTCGTCGCGGTGACACCGGCGCGCCCGCAGAACGCGAGCAGCGCGTCGGGGAGGAACGCCGAGCCGTAGTCGCGCCTGAGGTGCTCGAGGGCCGCGTCGCGTGTACACAGCGGTCCGGTCGCACCCGACGCGCAGGGGAGCTCGACGGGGGCCGCGAGCAGCATCGTCTCGAGCGGCTTCGCGGTGCGCGCGAGGCGGAGCAGCGCCCGCGACCGGTCGGGCTCCGCGCCGTTCAGCAGGTTGTAGTGGACCTGCATCACGATCTTCGACCCGGCGCGCAGCCGGATCCCGCGTCCCGCCGGGAGCGCGTCCGTCGAGCGGCCGGGCACCCACGCCGCGAGCCACTGCGGGCTCCCGAAGCGGAGGCTGGCGTTCGGCGACGACAGGTCGATCGAGACGCCGGGGCCGCCGAAGCAGGTCCAGCCGTGCCCGCCCGACGCACGGTCGAGGCGCGCGGCGTCGGTCGCCTGCGTGCCCGCGGCCTCGAACAGGATCACGTGGTGGACCTGTGCCGGCCGGCCGGGGAGGATCCGCGCCGCCGTCACCCAGGCGTCCCGTGTCAGCTTCGGGTCGAGGAGGAAGCAGCGGTAGTCGTCGGCCACGCCCGCCCGCGGCGTGTACGCCTTCGCGGGCGCGAGCGTGAGCGCGCGCGTCCCCGGCGGGGCCTTCGGTGCCGGGGGCCGGCGGGGCGCGCGGCCGGAGCCGATGCGGGCGCCGGCGTCCGCCCAGGCGGCGATCGTCTCCTTCTCCGCCGCCGCGAGCACGCGCTGCGACTGCCCCACGTAGGCCGGCGAGTCGGCTCCCGGCATCCACGGCGGCATGCGCCCGCCGAGCACGGCGCTCTTGATCTGCTTGGCGTGGACGCGCGCGTCGCGCGCGCTCGTGAGCGAGAAGGGCGCGATGCCGCCGGCGGTGTGGCAGCCGGCGCACTTCGTGAGCAGGATCGGCCCGACGTCGTCCGTCCACGTCGGCGGCGACTGGCCGTTCCGCGCCGCCGCGAGCACGGGCACCGCGAGCGCGGCCGTGACGGCGAGGAGGAGCGCGGCGCGCCTACCCATCGCCGCCACTGTAGGCGACGGCCGCGAACGTGTCGTGGACGCGGCGTGCGACGGCGGCCTCGCCGTACCGCGCCCGTGCACGCTCGGCGGCGAGCCGTCCGCGGCGCGCGCGCTCGGCGTCGTCCGTCACCGCCGCCGTGAGCGCCGCTGCGAGCGCGTCCTCGTCGTCGACCGGCACGAGCCAGCCGGTCTCCCCGTCGTCCACGATTCGCGACGGCCCCTGCGCGGCGCTCGCGATCACCGGGATGCCGCACGCCATCGCCTCGGCGAGGACGAGCCCGAAGGCCTCGCTCCGCGAGGGGAGGACGAGCAGGTCGGACGCGTTGATCGCGTCCGCGAGCGCGTCGTGCGCGTGCCAGCCGGCGAGGAACACGTTGGGGCCCGCGAGGCGCGCCGGGTGCACGCCCTCCCATTCGCCGGGGTGACCGCCGACGAGCACCAGCGGGATCGGCGCTCCCACCTCGGACTGCGCGCGGCGGTGGGCGGCGAGCAGGAGCGGCAGCCGCTTGACCTCCGTGTACCGGCCCGCGAAGAGGACGACGGGGCGGCCGGCCGCGATCGGCGCGAGCTCGGCGTCCGTGTAGCCGATCGAGCCGGGGACCCCCGTCTCGTCCCAGCCCTGCGGCTCCTCGACGAGCCAGCGATGCCAGTGCGCGAGGCGGTCGACGGGCCGCCGGTCGAAGAGCTCGAGGTCGACGCCGCCGGGGAGCTCGACGAGTCGCTCGCGCGGCACCCCGAGCCGCTCGGCGGCCTCGTCGGCGACCCCCGGCGCGGCGAGGAGCGCCCGCGACGCGGCCGCCCAGCGCCGGAGCCGCTCCGCCCAGGCCGCCGCGTGCGGCCACGTCGCCCCGGCGTCGATCTGCCGCACCAGCTCGAGCTCCGTCCCGTGGAGCTCGCCGACGACGGGCACGTGGCCGAACCGCCGTCGGGCCGCCTCGTGCATCGGCGTCAGGTGGTGCAGGTGGAGGACATCCGCCTCGGCGGCGCCGCCGCGGGCGAGCGCGTCGCCCCAGACGTCGACAAGCCGCTCGAACGTCGCGTCGCCGACGGCCGCGAACACGGGGTCCGGGGCGCCCGGACGCTCCTCGTACGACGGCTGGAAGGGCACACCGCTTCCCGGCGTGTAGTCCACGGGGAGGACGTCGAGGCCCGCGAAGAACGTCGCCGCGTGGCTCCGGCCGCCGGCCTCGCCGAGCGAGCCCGCCACGAGCATCACGTCGTCGCCGAGCTCCACGAGCGCGCGCGTGAGCGACCGCGCGAGATGCGACGAGCCGCCGCGCGGGAAGAAGAACAGGCCGGAGACGACACGCACCGCCCCGGATTCTCTAGCGTCGGACGGTGACGGTCCGCCAGAGCCTGCGCGAGCTGCCACCGACGGCGTGGGTGCTCTTCGCCGGGACGTTCGTCAACCGGTTCGGGAGCTTCGTCATCGTCTTCCTCGTCCTGTACCTCAGGGACGAGGGGTTCTCGACCCCGCAGGCGGGCCTGGCCGTGAGCGCGTACGGGGTCGGGGGCCTGGCCGCGTCGCTCGTCGGCGGGCAGCTCGCGGACCGGCTCGGCCGTCGGGACGCGATCGCGCTCTCGATGTTCGCGTCCGCGGCGGCGATGCTCGCGCTCTCGCAGGCGCACACGCTGCCGACGATCCTCGTCCTCGCCGCGCTGGCGGGCCTCGCGGCGGAGGCGTACCGCCCGGCGTCGGCGGCGCTCCTCACGGACCTCACCACCGAGGGCGACCGCGTGACCGCGTTCGCGATGTACCGGCTCGCGATCAACCTCGGGTTCACCGCCGGGCCTGCGGCGGCGGGCTTCCTCGCCGAGTGGTCGTTCACGTGGCTGTTCGTCGGCGACGCCGTCACCTCGGTGGTCTACGGCGTCGTCGCGCTCGTCGCGTTCCCGCACGGGCAGCGGGTGTCGCGGCACGAGGAGCGCCGCGGCGAGGCGCTGCGGACGATCGTCGGCGACCGCGCGTTCCTCGTCTTCCTCGCCGCCTCGACGGCGGGCGCCTTCGTCTACATGCAGCAGTCGGCGACGTTCCCGATCGCGGTGCAGGACGCCGGGCTCTCGCTCGCGCTCTACGGCGCCCTCGTCTCCCTCAACGGGATCGTGATCGTGCTCGTCGAGCTGCCGCTCACCGGCGTGACGCGGCGGTTCCCGCCCCGTCCCGTGATCGCGCTCGGGTTCCTGCTCGTCGGCGTCGGGTTTGCGCTCATGGGGCTGGCGGAGACGGCGCTGGCGTTCGCCGTCACGGTCGCGATCTGGACGCTCGGCGAGATCGTCAACGCGCCCGTCGCGTCCGCGTACGTCGCCGACCTCTCGCCCGAGCGGCTCCGCGGCCGCTACCAGGGCGCGTGGTCGTTCACCTGGGGACTCGGCCTCGTGCTCGGGCCGACCGTCGGCACCGCGCTCTACGCGTGGCGGCCGGCCGCCCTGTGGCTCGCGTGCCTCGCCTTCGGCGCGCTCGCCGCAGGATTGATGGTGCTCGGCCCGGGCCGGGGGGGGGGGCGGGCCCCCCCGCCCCCCGCCGCCCGGGGCGCCCGGCCCCCGGGGGGCCCCCCCCCCCGGG
>JBLNEO010000201.1:0-5981 GCA_050262775.1 Pseudomonadota bacterium
GCAGGTTCAGCCACCAGGCCGGCTCGGCCGCACCCCAGCCGTTCATGGCCATCGAGACCAAGTTGGCTCCGTCCTCGTAGTAGCCGAGGATCACGCTCCGCGGCTCGCCGCTCCGTCGGCCTGTCGTCGTGAGCCGTAGCGCGCCCCACTTACCCGGACGCGGAGGCCACAGCCCCCTGCGGCCCCGACTCGCACGCACGATCCGCCGGTGCACGTGCCAAAAGGTCTTGATGAACCACCGCGGTGGGAGCCACGCCTTGCCTCCGGCCATCCCCACCTCCTCTCACCGACGACTGACCTCAAGGATCCGGGAACCGGGTCGGCGAGACATCGGGTCCAATCCTGACCAGCCGCGTACTTTCCCCCAGTCGCCGTCGTCGAGACTCGACGAACGGAGAACGAACCCGCTGCCCCAGACGAGAAACCCGCTGCAACCAGCGGGTTTGCGCTCGTTCCACCCAGCAGGGGCGACAGGACTCGAACCTGCAACCCCCGGTTTTGGAGACCGGTGCTCTACCAATTGAGCTACACCCCTGGGCTGCGACCCGGAGTGTACCCGCCGCGGTTTCGGCCCACCGGCCCGCGGAGGCGCGGGGAGGGCCTCCCGGAGTAGCCTGCCGCGCGTGCAGGCCCCCTCGCAGCGGCGGGCGCTCGGCGTCCTGTTCTTCGTCCTCGGCGGGATGTTCGTCGGGATCGCGGTCGCGGCCGCCGCGTCCGCCGACGCCGTGGCGGGCTGGGTCGTCGCGCTCACCGCGGGCGCGATCGGGCTCTGGCTGCTCTCGCTCTCGTTCCGCGCGCTCAGGCCGCACTGAGGAGAACCGGCCCCCGCCTCGTATTCTTGTCGCGTGGCTCCCGAGGACACGACGAAGCTGTGGCGCGAGTACCGCCGCTCGAAGGACCCGAAGGTCCGCGACCGCCTGATCCTCACCTACGCGCCGCTCGTCAAGTACGTCGCCGGCCGGCTGGGGTCCGGGCTCCCCGCGCACGTCGACGACGACGACCTCGTCTCCTACGGGCTGCTCGGGCTGATCGGCGCGATCGAGCGGTTCGACCCCGACCGCGACATCAAGTTCGAGACGTACGCGATCGCGCGGATCAAGGGCTCGATCATCGACGAGCTCCGCGCCCTCGACTGGGTGCCGCGCTCCGTCCGGTCGCGTGCCCGCGAGATCGAGCGGGCGATCGCCGATCTCGAGAGCCGCCTCGGGCGCGCCCCGACCGACGAGGAGATCTCCGGGAAGCTCGGGGTCTCGGTGGAGGAGCTGAACGAGAGCCTCTCCGAGATCGGCCGCACGTCGATCGCCGCGCTCGACGAGCTCTGGACGGTCTCCTCGGGCGGGGATCAGGTCGCCCTCATCGACACGATCGAGGACGAGCAGGGGCCGAACCCGCAGTCGGCGCTCGACGAGACGGAGATGCGCGAGGCGATCGCGGACGCGATCTCCCGGCTCCCGGAGCGCGAGAAGCTCGTGGTCACGCTCTACTACTACGAGGAGCTGACGCTTCGCGAGATCGGCGAGGTGCTCGGGGTGACCGAGTCGCGCGTCTCGCAGCTCCACACGAAGGCGATCCTGCGCCTGAAGGCGCGCCTCGCGGGCACGCCCAGCCGGGCGGGGCTCGACTAGGATCCTCCGCGGACCGAGTCCCCACCGAGGAGGAGCGCCTGATGGCCGTCGTCGAGCCCGGCAAGATCCGCAACGTCGCCGTCGTGGGACATCGCGGGACGGGGAAGACCTCCCTCGTCGAGGCCATGCTCTTCCAGAGCGGCGCGACGAACCGCCTCGGGACGATCGAGTCCGGCTCGACGGTCGCCGACTGGGACGACGACGAGCAGCGCCGGTCGATGTCGCTCGCGACGTCGGTCTGCCACGCCGAGTGGCAGGGGCGGAAGCTGAACCTCGTCGACGCGCCGGGCGACCCGGGCTTCCAGGGCGAGGCCCTGTCCGCGCTGCGGGTGGTGGAGGGCGCGCTCGTCGTCCTCAGCGGGGTGATGGGCGTCGAGGTCGGCACGTCGCGGCTCTGGAAGCGCGCCGACGAGCTCGGGATCTCACGCGTCTGCGTCGTGAACATGCTCGACCGCGAGCGCGCCGACTTCTTCCGCACGCTGGAGGCGATGCAGGCGCAGCTCTCGGAGCGCTGCGTCGCCGTGCACCTCCCGATCGGGTCGGAGCACGAGCTGACCGGCATCGTCGACCTCCTCCACATGTGCGCGTACACGAGCCCGGACGGCGCGCGCGAGGGGGGCCCGTCGGAGATCCCCGCCGACATGGCCGACCAGGTGCAGGCCTCCCGCGAGCGGCTGCTCGACGAGGTCGTCCAGGCCGACGAGGCGCTGATGGAGCGGTACCTCGAGGGGCAGGAGCTCGGCGTCGAGGAGGTTGCGCACGCGCTGAAGGACGCGGTCACGCGCGGCGAGGTGTTCCCCGTGGGGTGCACCGTCGGAACGAAGAACCTCGGCACGACGGCGCTGCTCGACCTGCTCGTCGAGGGGGTGCCGTCGCCTGCGAAGAAGGGCGCCCCGATCGACCTCGCGGAGCCGAACGCGGCCGCGTTCGTGTTCAAGACCATCGCCGACCCGTTCGCGGGCCGGATCTCGATGTTCCGCGTGCTCAAGGGCTCGTTCTCGAGCGACACGACGGTCGTGAACGAGCGCACGCACGAGAAGGAGCGCCTCGGCCCGCTGCTCCTCATGCAGGGAAAGGACCACACGAACGAGTCGGAGGTCGGTGAGGGCGACATCGCGGCGGTCGCCAAGCTGAAGGACACCCTCACCGGCGACCTCCTGGTCGACGCCGAGTACAACGTCCCGCCGCCGGAGATCGGCTTCCCCGAGCCGGTGATGAGCTTCGCGGTCGCGCCGCGGGCGCGCGGGGAGGAGGAGAAGGTCGCGACCTCGCTGCGACGGCTCTCGGAGGAGGATCCGACGCTCGTCCTCAAGCGCGACCAGCAGACGGGCGAGCTGCTCCTCTCGGGCATGAGCCAGATGCACGTCGAGGTCGCCGTCGAGCGGCTCAAGCGGCGGTTCGGCGTCGAGGTCGAGCTGCACCAGCCGCGCGTGCCCTACCTCGAGACGATCCGCAAGGAGTCGAGGGCACGGCACCGCTACAAGAAGCAGACCGGCGGGCGCGGCCAGTTCGGCGACTGCGAGATCGTGCTCGAGCCGATGGACGGGCACGAGGGCTACGAGTTCGTCGACCAGATCGTCGGCGGGGTCATCCCGCAGAGCTTCCGGCCGGCCGTCGACAAGGGCATCCAGGAGGCGATGGCGCGGGGGGAGCTCGCGGGCGCGCCCGTGCAGGGCGTGCGCGTGCGGCTGGTCGACGGCCAGTACCACAACGTCGACTCCTCGGAGATGGCCTTCAAGATCGCCGGTTCGATGGCGTTCAAGGACGCGTACTCGAAGGCCGATCCGATCCTCCTCGAGCCGATCATGGAGCTCGAGGCCGTCGTCCCCGACGAGACCGTCGGCGCCGTCAACGGCGACCTCAACTCGCGTCGCGCCCGACTGCTCGGAATGGAGCCCGTCGGCGGCATGACCTCGATCAAGGCCGAGGTGCCGATGGCCGAGGTGCTGACCTACTCGCAGTCGCTGACGTCGCTCACGGGCGGCCGCGGCGACTACCACATGCACTTCCTCCGCTACGAGGAGGTGCCGGCGCACATCGCCCAGAAGGTCATCGCCGAGTCGGCGAAGGAGAAGGAGGAGGTGAAGGCGTAGAGGCGTTCCTCTGCGCCACGTGCGGGACGCAGTACCCGCCGGCCGACGATCCGCCCGCCGCGTGCCCGATCTGCCTCGACGAGCGCCAGTACGTCGGTCACGGCGGGCAGCGCTGGACGACGCTCGACGAGCTCCGCGTCGACCGCCGCCACCGGGTCGAGGAGCTCGAGCCGGGCCTCCTGGGGATCGGGCTCGAGCCGTCGTTCGCGATCGGCCAGCGGGCGCTGAAGGTCGAGCGGGTGCTCTGGGACTGCCTTCCGCTCGTCGAGGAGGCGGTCGAGGACGTCGACGTGATCGCGATCTCGCACCCGCACTACTACACGGCGATGGTCGAGACGGCGGAGCGGCTCGACGCGCGCGTCCTCCTCCACGAGGCCGACCGCGCGTGGGTGATGCGGCCGAGCCCGCGGATCGAGCACTGGTCGGGCGAGCGGCTGCGCCTGTCCGACGCGCTCGAGCTCGTCCACCTCGGCGGGCACTACGCCGGAGCGACCGTCTGCCACTGGCGCGACGGCCGCAGCGGCCGCGGCGCGCTCCTCTCCGGCGACATCGTGCACGTCGTCGCCGACCGCGACTGGGTCACGTTCATGTGGAGCTACCCCAACATGATCCCGCTGCCCGCGCACGAGGTCTCACGGATGCGGGCCGTTCTCGACACGCTCGCCTTCGACCGCGTGTACGGCGCCTGGTGGGACACCGTCGTCACGGAGGACGCGAAGGCGAAGGTGCTCCGCTCCGCCGACCGCTACGTCGACGCCGTCACCACCGGCCGCCACTGAGGTGGACATGTCAGGGGTCGGACCCCTGACATGTCCACGCGCGTCGTGTCACGCGCCGCTCGGCTGCGGCCCGCCCGCCGGCTCGTCGCCGGTGCGCAGGCGCTGGATCAGGTCCGAGACGTCGGCGAGCTCCTGCTCGAGGTCGCGCTGGTAGCCCTCCAGCCGCTCGAGCACGTTGCCGCGCTCGTACCAGCGGGCGCCGAGCGGCCCGAAGCCGAACCCGCGTCCGCGGTGCCTACGGTGATGCATCGTTCACCTCCTCTCCGTGGCGCTCCAGAAAGCGGTCGATGCGGTCGCGCGCGCGGGCGAGGGCGGCCGCCCACTGCCCGAGCAGCTCGCGCCCGGCGTCGGTGAGCTCGTACACGCGCCGTGCGGGCCCGGGGGCGCCCGCGTCCCATTGCGAGCGCACGAGGCCCTCGTCCTCCAGCCGGCGCAGGGCGCGGTAGAGGTTGCCCATGTCGACGCGCTGCCCGGGCAGCAGCTCGGGCAGCGCCTCGAGGAGCTCGTACCCGTGCGCGGGGCGCTCGCGGAGCAGGAGCAGGAGCGCCGGCTCCTCGAACCGCTCGACGCGGGCGCGAACGGCCCATCCGTGCGGGCCGCGGGTGCGGCAGCGCGCGCCGCGCATCACCGATGTCTATGTAAATGACAGATAACGCCGCGCACAGTAGCACCGCACGCGTCGGCCGGGCGCGACGCGGGGCCGGATTGGCGCCTACATCCGCTCGATCATCGCCTGCCCGAAGGCAGACGAGCCGACCTCGGTCGCGCCCTCCATCAGGCGCGCGAGGTCGTACGTGACGATCCCGTCCCCGATCGCGGCCTCCATCGACGCGACGATCAGGTCGGCCGCCTCGCGCCAGCCGAGGTACCGCAGCATCATCTCGGCCGAGAGGATCAGCGAGCCCGGGTTGACCTTGTCCTGCCCGGCGTACTTCGGTGCCGTGCCGTGGGTCGCCTCGAACACGGCCACGCCGTCGCCGATGTTGGCGCCGGGCGCGATGCCGATCCCGCCGACCTGCGCGGCGAGGGCGTCCGAGATGTAGTCGCCGTTCAGGTTCGGCGTCGCGATCACGTCGTACTCCGCCGGCCGCAGCAGGATCTGCTGGAGGAAGGCGTCGGCGATCACGTCCTTCACGACGATCGAGCGCCCGTCCGCGTCGATCGTCATCCAGGGACCGCCGTCGAGCGTCGTCGCGCCGAACTCCCGCTCGGCGAGGGCGTAGCCCCAGTCGCGGAACGCCCCCTCGGTGAACTTCATGATGTTCCCCTTGTGGACGAGCGTGACCGATTTGCGCTTGTTTGCAATCGCGTACTGGATTGCCTTGCGCACCAGGCGCTCCGTGCCCTCGCGCGAGACCGGCTTGATGCCGATGCCGGAGGTGGCGGGGAAGCGGATCTTCTTCTCCCCCATCTCGGTCTGCAGGACGTCGATGACCTTCTTCGCCTCGGCCGACTCGCCGGCCCACTCGATGCCGGCGTAGATG
>JBLNEO010000202.1:0-2541 GCA_050262775.1 Pseudomonadota bacterium
CCCCGCTCGACCAGCATCTCCGAGAGCAGGCCGTTCTCGAACGGCATGATCCCGTCGTAGCCGGGAAAGCCCGAGGCCAGCTCGGTGATGCAGGCCATCCCGTTGCTGTGATGGTTGCGGCCGGTGACGATGCACGCGCGGCTCGGCGAGCACAGCGCGGTCGTGTGCATGTTGCTGTAGCGCAGACCGCCGGCGGCGAGCCGGTCGAAGTTCGGCGTCTCGATCGGGCTGCCGTAGCAGCCCAGCTGACCGAAGCCCGTGTCGTCCATGACGACAAACAGCACGTTCGGCGAGCCCTTCTCCGCACGTAGCTGGGCAGGCCACGCTGGGCTCGACTCGTCCGCCGTCCGCCCGACGACACCCGGGAACGGCTCGCCCTTCCTGTACACGACAATGGGCATCTCCTACTCCTCTCTACTCCTCGTCGCGCGACCGAGCTTCACGAGGCCGCACTACCGCATGCGGGCGCGACGAGCCCCTGGGATCTCGATTGCGTCACTCGTTAACGATCACGCCGCGGGGGAGCGCGGCGAATCGTCCGAACGGGATGAGCCGCGGCCGTCGGGCCCTCCGTAGTGTTGCCGATGAAGGCGCGGCCGACGGCAAGAGACAATGCCGGGAACCGCCCGCGTAGGCGAAGGAGATCGTGATCCGGTGTTGACCCCTCGAGCCGCGGACGCGCTGCGGAGTTTCGTGCCGGCGCTGGTGTGGCTGCCGAGGTACGACCGCAGCTGGCTGCGGCCGGACGTGGTCGCGGGGCTGACGCTCTGGGGTCTGCTCGTGCCGGAGGCGATGGCCTACGCCGGCATCGCCGGGCTGCCGCCGGAGGCGGGCCTGTACACCCTCGTCGCGTCGCTGCTGGTCTACGCGCTCTTCGGCACGTCCCGCCACCTGTCGGTGGGGGCGACCTCGGCGACCGCCGCCCTGCTCGCCGCGACCGTGGTGAGCGTCGGCGCGGCTCCGGGATCCGACGCGTACGGCCCGACGGCCGTCGCGCTCGTGCTCGTCGTCGCCGCACTGTTCGGCATCGCGGCCGTCGCGCGGCTCGGGTTCGTGACGCAGTTCCTGTCGAAGCCGGTGATGGACGGGTTCGTGCTCGGCCTCGCCGTGTTCGTCGCCGTCGGGCAGCTGAACAAGCTGCTCGGGGTCTCGAAGGGCGAGGGCAACACCGTCGAGAAGCTCGCACACGTCATCCGCGAGCTTCCACAGGCAAACGGCGCCACCGTGCTCGTCTCGCTCGCATCCCTCGCGGCGCTCTTCGGATTGCCGCGGCTCTCCAGGTCGCTGCCCGCCGGACTCATCGTGCTCTTCGGGTCGATCGCCGTCAGCTCCGCTCTCGATCTCGAAGGTGTCCACGGCGTGGCCGTCGCCGGCACCCTCCCGAAGGGCCTTCCGAGCATCACCTGGCCGGATGTACCGGCGTCGACCTGGCTCGCGCTCGTCCCCTCGGCGGTCGGGATCGTGCTGGTCGCCTACAGTGAGGCGCTCGGGGTCGCCCGAGAGTTCGGCGACAAGCACGGCTACGACGTCGATGCCGACCAGGAGCTGTCCGCCCACGGCCTCACCAATCTCGTGAGCGGACTGCTCGGCGGAATGGTCGCCGCCGGCAGCATGTCGGCCTCCGCGGTGAAGGAACGCGCGGGCGCCCGATCGCAGGTGGCGAACCTCGCCGCGTGGGCCGCGACGCTCATCACCGTCCTGCTGCTGACGCCCCTCTTCAAGACGCTGCCGGAGGCGGTGCTCGCCGCGCTGATCATCCACGCGCTCTGGCACATACTCGTGGCGCGGAAGCTGCAGGCGGTCCGGACGCTCTCCCGCACCGAGTTCTGGCTCGGTGTCCTGACCTTCGCCGGCGTCGTGCTCGTCGACGTGCTGCCGGGCATGGTGATCGGCGTCATCGCCTCACTGCTGCTCGTGATCTATCGATCCAGCCAGCCGCACCTCTCGATGCTGGGCCGGGTGCCGGGCGTCCCCGGCAAGTACGCCGACCTCGCGCGTCATCCCGAGGCGGTGCGGGTCCCCGGCGTACTCGTCGTCCGCTTCGACGCGCCGATCTACTACGCGAATGCGCTCAGCGTTCGCGGTCGGATCGAGGAGATCGTCCAGGCCGAGGACGCGCCGCCCCGCGCGATCGTCCTCGACGCGAGCGTTCAGGACTCGCTCGACGTCACCAGCGCGGAGATGCTCACCAAGCTCGTCGCGAAGCTCCAGCAGGCGGGGATAGAAATCGTCGCCGCCGAGGTGCACGCCCCGGTGCTCGCCTTCGCGCGCGCGAGCGGCCTGCTCGCCGTTCTCGGCCCCGAGCGCGTGTTCCCGACCGTCGCCGCCGCGGTAGACGCCCTCGCCGGCGGTCCCGAAGCGCCGTTCTCCTCCGCGGTGCCGGCGACCGAGGTCCCGCGATGACCGCGGTGGGCACCGATCGCGCGGTGGCACCGCCCGCTTTCCATCTGCTCGCAAAGCCGACGGGCGCCGTCTGCAACCTCGACTGCGCCTACTGCTTCTTCCTCTCGAAGGAGATGCTGTATCCGGGCAGCCGTTTCC
>JBLNEO010000203.1:0-13130 GCA_050262775.1 Pseudomonadota bacterium
GGGGGGCGGCCGCCGCCCACGCCCGCGGCACGATGGGGGGCGGGGGGGGTTGCGGCCACCCCGGCCCGCCGCCCACCGGGCCTCGGCACGAGGCCGGCGAGGGCCCGACGCGACCCTCGCACGTCGTGGCTCTCGGCACAAGCCGACGCGGGCGCCGTCAGTCGACGATGCGATCGAGCTCGGCGTCGACCCACGCGACGGCCTCGGCGAGCTGGGGCTCGTCGCTCGACTTGAGCACCACCTCGACCGTCGGATGCGGGTCGAAGCTCGGGTACGAGCCGACGCGGAGGCCCGGCCACCGCTCGCCCGCCTCCGCGAGCAGGGCCGCGATCTCGCTCTCGCGCGTGTGCAGGCGGCGGCGCCAGGAGGCGATGGGCGCGGCGCGGCGGAACTCCTGCTCGGCGGCGTCGAACATCGCGCGCATCTCCGCGGGGAGGCCCGGAAGCACCGAGACGTTCTCGATCGCGAACCCGGGCGCGCCGCCGAGCGGGTTCGCGAGCGGGCGGCTTCCGCGCGGCAGGAGCGCCCACTTCGCGGCGTAGTCGGGGTCGCGCGTGAACCGGGCGCGCAGGTCGGCCGCGACCTCCGGCTGCTCCTCCTGCACGACGCCGAACGCGGCCGCGAGCGCCTCTCGGGTCAGGTCGTCGGGTGTCCCGCCGAGGCCCCCGGTGACGAGGAGGTGGTCGACGAGCGGCGCCTCGCGTCGCACGAACGCGGCGACCGCGTCGATGTCGTCCGGGAGGGCCGCGATCAGCTGCACCTCGACGCCCAGCGACTCGAGGCGGCGCGCGAGCCACGACGCGTTCGTGTTCTCCGTGTCGCCGCTGACGATCTCGTTGCCGATCGTGAGGATCGCGGCGGTCGCCTCGCGGGCCACGCGGCGAGTCTAGCCCTGCAGCGGCAGCGGCTTTCGCGCGAGCGCCGCGGCCGCCTGTGCCGTCACCCACACGGGCGTCGTGACGTACTGCGCCGAGTAGCGGTAGCTGCCGTCGGGGCGGCGCATGCGCCCCAGGTAGCGGAGGGCGCCGGGCGGGACGGCGCGACCCGCTGCGACGTACGCCTGGATCGCCCAGGCCGTCGACTGGACGTCCGAGCCGCGGCCGTCGGTGAGCTCGAAGCCGCCGTCGCGGTTGCGGAGGCGCGCGAGGGACGCGAGCCCGCGGTCGATCGCGCGCCCGCGCACGCCGAGCGCGCGGAGCGCCTGGATCGCCGCCGCCGTGTCGTTCGAGTCGGACGCGCCGCGCGTGTGCCACGACCAGCCGCCGTCCGGGCGCTGCCGTCGCAGCAGCCACCGCCGCGTCGCCGGGGGGACGCCCTGCCCGGCCGCGCGCAACGCGATCGCGCCCCAGATCGTCGAGTTGACGGTCGGGCCGATACGGCCGTCGGCGCGGACGAGCGCCCGGATGCGGGCGACGAGCGCCGGCGCCGGATCGCCCAGCGCCGCCCGCCCCGTCAGCACGAGCTCGACGTCGGTCGCGGTCGCGAGCTCGCCCTCCGTCCGCGCGAGGTACGCGCGGGCGTCGTCGAGCGCGGCGGCGGGGCGACCGGCCGCGCGCAGCCCGAGCACGACCCACGCCGTCAGGCCCGGCGTCGGCGCGCCGTTCGGCTCGGCGAAGCCGCCCCCCGGGGCCTGCCGCGACGCGAGGTAGCGGGCGGCGTCCTGCGCCGGTGTCGCGGCCCTGGCGGCCGCGGCGAGGGCGGCGGCTGCGAGGAGCATCGCGACGAGCCTCACGCCCACACGACCTCCGTCCGCAGCCGTCGCCCGTACCGCTCGAGCACGCGCCGCAGCTCGGGCCCCGCCGCGAGCGCGAGCAGCAGGTTGCCGATCGCGTGCGCCGTGTTGAACGCGACGCCCGCGCCCAGCACGAGCGTCAGCGCCTGGCCCGTGTGCGGCAGGTACCCGTACCAGTACCAGAGGTCCATCAGCAGCCCGAACGCGTAGCCGAGCGCGAAGCAGAAGGCGGCGAACGCCACCCGGTGCTCGAGCACGCGCCGCGCGAGGCCCGCGAGGACGCCGCACCCGCCCCACGCGAGCATCTGCCACGGCGTGTGCGGCCCCTGACCGAGGAAGAAGTTCGACGCGACGGCGGCGAGGGCACCGACGGCGAAGCCGCGCTTCGGCCCGAGGGCGACGCCGGCGGCGGCGACGACCACCGTCACCGGCTGGACGCCCGGCACCGGCGCGAACAGGACGCGCCCGGCGGCCGCGATGCCGCCGAGGGTCGCGACGAGGGTCAGGTCGCGCACCGAGCCCGGGCTCCCCTCGAGCCAGGCCGCACCCGCCACGAGGATCGCGACGGTGCACAGCAGGAGCGCGATCGCGCCCCGGGCCGGATCGAGCGCGGCCCACGCCGCGCCTCCGAGCGCGACCGCGGCCGCCACGGCGGCGACCCTACGCGGCAACGAGCGCCTCCTCCGGCCCGAGCGCGACGCGCCGGTGGGCGGGGAACGAGCGGTCGTGCGTGGCGACGAGGACACCGCGGCCTGCGGCCGCGTACCGGTGCAGCCACCGGGCGAGCTCCGCCTTGCGTGCGGGGTCGACGCCCCGCGTCGGCTCGTCCAGCACGAGCAGGTCCGGCTCCCCGACGGCGACGGCCGCGAGCCCGAGGCGCTCGCGCTCGCCGGTCGAGAGATCGCGTGGATGGCGTTCCGCGGCCCAGGCCAGCCCCACCACGTCCAGCGCCGCCCGCGCGCGGGCGCCGTCCCCGCCGACGGCGAGCGCGACCTCGTCGAGCACGCGCTCGCACGCGAGGTACCGGCCCGGATCCTGCACGAGGAGGCCGGCGCGGCCGCTGCGCACCACCGTCCCGCGGTCCGGCTCGAGGAGGCCCACGGCGAGCTTCGCCAGCGTCGACTTTCCGGAGCCGTTCGGGCCCTCCAGCGCCACGACCTCGCCGCGGCGCACGGCCAGCGAGGCGTCGCACACCGCCGGGACGTCCGCGTACGAGAACCAGGCGCGCTCGACCGCCACGACCGGCGCCCCGGGCGGCGGGGCGCCGGATGCGTCCGCCTGCGCGCCGGGCGCGAACGCGGGCCGCTCCGCCTCCAGCCAGGCGACCGCCCGGTCGCGCGGCGCGTCCAGCAGGATCCGGCCGTCTTCCACGTACAGCACGCGGTCGGCGACGCCGAGCGCCCTCCCCGTCCGCTGCTCCGACAGCACGACCGCCGCGCCGCCGAGGTCGCGGCGGAGCAGCGCGAGGAACGCCTCCGCGCCGGCCGGGTCGAGCTGCGAGGTGGGCTCGTCGAGGAGCAGGAGGCGCGGCCGCAGCGCGAGGGCGGAGGCGAGGCAGACACGCTGCAGCTCGCCGCCCGAGAGCTCGTGCGTCCGCCGGCGCGCGAGGTGGAGCACGCCGACCGCGTCGAGCGCCGCTTCCGCCCGCGCGACGATCGCGGCGGGCTCGACCGCGAGGTTCTCGAGCCCGAACGCGACCTCGTTGAGGACGCGCGTCATCACGACCTGGTCCTCGGGGTCCTGGAAGACGGTCGCGACCGTGCCCGCGAGCTCCGCCGGGCGCGACCGGCGCGTGTCGACGCCGTCCACCTCGACGCGGCCCTCGAAGCGGCCGCCGTGGAAGTGCGGCACGAGCCCGGCCAGCGCGCGGAGGAGCGTCGACTTGCCCGATCCCGACGGCCCGAGCACCGCCACCACCTCCCCTGCCTCGACCGCGAGCGATACGTCGGCGAGCGCCGGCGCCGCGGCCGCCGGGTACCGGAACGACAGCCGCTCGACGCGTGCTAGAGCCACAGCGCCGCCGCCGTCACGAGCACGACCGTCCCCGCGACCGCCGCCCGGTCGAGCGTGCGCCACGCCGGCTGCGGCATCCGCGTCGGCGCGCCGTGCCCGAAGCCGCGCGCCTCCATCGCCTCCGCGAGGTTCGTCGCGCGCTCCAGCGACCCGGCGACGACCGGCGAGAGGAGCCGCGCGTGCCCGCGGACGCCGTCGACGGCGACCCCGCGTCCGCGAACGGCCTCGGCGAGCGCGGCGGCGTCCCGCTCCAGCGTCGGCACGAGGCGCGTCGCGAGCGCGACGGCGAGGGCGGAGCGGCGGGCGAACGAGGCCGCCGCGACGAGCGCGTCGTGGTCGAGCCGCAGCGCGTACGCGGCGAACGCGAGCCCGAGCGCGGCGAGCCGGAGCCCGTTCAGGGCCGCCTCCCGGAGCTCCTCCCAGGTCACGTCCAGCACCCCGAGCACCGGCACCGTCGGGCCCGACCAGATCACGTGGTAGCCGAGGCTCTGCAGGAGCGGCGAGAGGACGAGCACGCCGAGGCCGGACACGAGCGCCGCGGCGACGTACAGCCGGCGCGACGGCGCCCGGGCGCGCAGGCACACGACGAGGAGGACCGCCGCGATCGCCGCGACCGACCAGACGTGCCGGGCGAGCAGCGCCGCCGTGCCGAGGCCGGCGAGGACGATCGCTGCGGGAACCGTCCGGAGCGTCACGGGACGCGGTACCTCCGCGCGTACGCGCTCGGATCCGCGGCGAGCCGGTCGGGGGCCGCGCCGGCGAGCTCGAAGCGCACGGGCCCGGTCCCGCCGCCGCGGACGGATGCGGCCGCGCGGGTCGGGCCGGCCACGAGCGCCAGGACGTTCGCGCCCTCCGGCGGCGCGCCGCGGATCACGCGGCCCCGCACGTGATCGGCGAGCCGTCGCGCCGCCGCCTCCTGCGACGGCTCCGCGTACGTGACGACGGCCTCCCGGACCCGGCCGTCGTAGCCGTGGACGAACGGCTCCGGGAACGCGCCGACGACGACCCGGTCGGCCTCCTCGTCTGCGGGGTCCCAGCTGCGGTAGTCCCACCAGGCCACGTCGCCGGGGCGGAGCCGGTACTCGGCGGCCCCGCGGTCGGCGAGGTAGCCGTTCACGTAGAAGAACCAGTCGTCGCCGCGCGCGGCCGAGCCCTCCAGCCCGTCCACCGCCTGGACGAAGCGCCCGCCGTAGCGGGTCTCGACGTCGGCGACGCGGTCGAGCGCCCGGAGGACGGACTCGCCGGCGGGCACGCGCTCCTCGTGCAGCACCGTCGCGCCGCTATCGCGCGTCACCCAGATGGTGGCGCGCCCGCCGTCCTCCCCACCCCCGCAGGCGGCGAGGAGGACGACGGCGAGGAGCGCGGCGAGACGCCTCACGGCAGGGCGTTCGACCGGACGGCGCCCGCGAGCGTCGCGCGCACGAGACCGCGGTGGCGGCCCGGGCACGCGAGCCCCTGGCGCGTGGCGCGGACGCGCCGGCCGTCGACGTGGACCGTCGCGCCGGCGGCGAGCGACGCCTTGCCCGCGTCGTCGATCGCCGCGACCTCGTAGCAGGGGCCGCCGCGGGCACGCTGCGCCGTCCGTGCGAGGCGGAGCGTCGGCGGCCCGCCGGAGGGCCCGAACTCGGCGTGGTACCAGAGCACCGAGTCGCCGTCCTTCAGCAGCACGGCCTCGGCGCCGACCGGCGGCGAGACGCCGTTCACCTTGAAGACCCAGCCGCTCGAGCCGGAGCCGGCGTAGCGCCCGATCTGGTCGACGTAGCGCCCGAAGGCGCTCTCCGTCACGTGGTAGTAGAACTCGCCGGCGAGCGACGCCTTGTCCAGGGCCTCCAGCGGGTCGGCGGCGTCGACGAGGCGGGGCGCCGGGGCGAAGAGCGTCTGCGTCTTGCCCTCCACCCGGATCGAGACCCGGGCCGCCAGCGCCGCCGCCGGGCCGAGCGCAGCGAGCGCGGCGAGCGCCACGGCGGCTGCGAGCGTACGACGGAGCACGAATCCTCCCTTCCGCGAGGGGTTCGGTATCGCGGCGAGCGACAGGTCTTCTGACTCGGGGCTCCCCCGTTCGCCGCCTTCCCAGCCGAGGCCAGTGGCGTGGTGGCGAAGAGCGTCTCCCCTTACAGCGGCGGGACCGTCCCGGACTCGCACCGGAGTTCCCTCACCGCTCGCCGATGTGGAGCGCGAGACTACCATCGCCCCGTGCCGGACGCCTCGTTCCAGTCCCGCTGGCTGCCGGCGATCGCGTGGGCGTGCGTGATCTTCGCCTTCTCGGGGACGCCGAGCCTCGGCACCGGCCTCGGGACGTGGGACCTCGTCCTGCGCAAGCTCGCGCACGCGACGGAGTACGCGATCCTCGCGATGCTGCTCACGCGGGCGCTCGCCGAGGTGCCCGCGTTCCTGCTCGCGACCGCGTACGCCGTGACGGACGAGCTCCACCAGGCGCTCGTCCCCGGACGCATGGCCCGGCCGCTCGACGTCGCGATCGACGCCGCCGGAGCGCTCATCGGGCTGCTGCTGCTCCGCCGCCTCCGCCGCTAGGATCGAGCGGCGATGGAGCGCAAGGAGCTGTCCGACCGCCAGTTCGAGGCGCTGCTGGCCCGGCTCGACACGATCGCGACCGAGCTGGCGCGGATGAATCGCCGGCAGGAGGCCGAGGAGGGCTTCCTCCGGGTCGCCGCCGAGCTGCGGTCGCTGAACGAGTCGCTGCAGGCGCTCGCGTACGCGGCGCTGGGGCAGGGCGGCCCGTCGGTGCGGCGCCGGCGCGCCGGCTGACCGCTAGCGTCCGAGCCTGTAGACCGTGCCGTTCAGCGAGGCGAGGTAGAGCTCGCCCGCCGCGTCCTCGCCGAACGACGAGAGGTTCTCCACCTTGAAGCCCTCGCGCCGGAGGAGCGGCTTCGCCCCGCGCTTGAGGCTCCAGACGATCCCCGAGCAGAAGTCCCCGTAGAAGTACCGCCCGCGCGCCGCGGGGACGGCCGTCCCCCGGTAGACGAAGCCGCCGGTGACCGAGCAGCCGACGCCGTGGCTGTAGACGGCGGTCGGCCGGATGAGGCGCCCGCGCGAGATCGGCTTCGGCTCGTACCGCGCGCGCCCCTCCCAGGCGTCCCAGCCGAAGTTCTCGAGCCCGGGGCTCCTGCGCGGCAGGAAGTCGATCTCCTCCCATGCGTTCTGGCCGACGTCGCCGATCCACCGGTCGCCGGTGCGGCGGTCGAACGAGAAGCGCCAGGGGTTGCGAACGCCGAGCGCCTCGATCCGGACCTTCCCGGTCGCGACGTTGATCGAGAGCAGCTTGCCGAGGCGCGACCGCATGTTCTGCGCGCGGTTCTGGGGATCGCCGGCCGCGCCGCCGTCGCCCATGCCGACCCACAGCCGGCCGTCGGGCGCGAACGCGAGCTGGCCGCCGTTGTGGTTCTCGTACGGCTGGTCGATCCGAAGGAGGCGGCGCGCGGTCCCCGGCAACGCCGTCGTCCCGTCCGACCGGTACTCGACGACGTTCGTGTCGCCGTCGCGGTCGGTGTAGTTCACGTAGAAGCGCCGGTTCGACGCGTACGCCGGGTGGAACGCGACCGAGAGAAGGCCCTGCTCGCCGCCCGAGCGGACGAGGGGGCGGATGTCGAGGAACGGCTCCGCCCGGAGGCGGCCGTTCTCGACGACACGGATCCGGCCCGCCTGCTCGACGACGTAGAGGCGACCGGGCTCGCTGCGCGTCGCCGCGACGTGGAGCGGCGCCTCGAGCCCGGTGACGAACGGCGTGATCGAGAGCGCCGCCGCGCCCGGGGCGGCCGGCTGCGCCGACGTGTCCGCGGTTCCCGACGCGCCCCCACACCCGACGAGCGCGAGCGCGGCGGCGACCGCCGCGAGCGCGCCGCGCCTCACCGCTTGATCAGCGCCTTCCGCAGCTCTTCCTCCTGCCCGGGCTCCAGGATCGCCAGCACCTGGTCGCCGGCCTGCAGCTGCGTGTCGCCGCCCGCGATCTCGGCCTTGCCGTCGCGGACGACGGAGATCAGGCGCGCGCCCTCGGGCAGGCGGATGCGGCCGATCGCCTTGCCGGCGCAGGGGTCGTCGCGGTCGATCTGCACCTCGACGATCTCGAGGTTCTCGTTGCGGAGCTCGAGGAGCTGGACGAGGTCGTGCTCGGGCACCTCGTGCTCGACGAGGGCCATGATGCTCGCCGTCGCCGACACCGTCGGCCCGATCCCGAGCAGGTCGAAGTGCCGCTGGTTGCGCGGGTCGTTCACGCGCGCGATCACCTTCGGGACGCCGTAGCGATCGCGCGCCACCTGGCAGATCACGATGTTGTCCTCGTCGTCGCCCGTGACCGCGACCACGAGGTCGGGCGGGCGCTCGATCCCGGCGCGCTCGAGCACGTACAGCTCCGTCGCGTCGCCGTGGACGACCTGGTGCTCGAACTCGTCCTCGAGCCGCTCGAAGCGGTCGTGGCGCTGCTCGATCAGCGTCGCCTCGTGCCCGTGCCGGAGCAGGCGCCGGAGCACCCCCGACCCGACCTTCCCGCCGCCGGCGATCAGCACGTACATCAGCGGCTCGCCTCCTCGAGCGCGCCCGCGGCGTCGGCGAACGTCAGCACGGAGTCCGTGAGCTGGTCGATCGCCGTCTGCGTCGGGCACACGATCTTCATCCCCTGCTGCGCGTAGAACTGGGCGCGCACGGGGTCGAGGATCCGGACGACCACGAGCGGCACCTCGAAGCGCTGCTTCGCGACCTGGCCGACGACGATGTTCGTGTTGTCGCCGTTCGTGGAGACGACGACGGCGTCCGCGCCCTCGACGCCGGCCTGCTCGAGCAGCTTCGCGTCCATGCCGTGACCGACGATGAACGCGCCGCGCCAGTCGTCGCCGAGGCGCGCGAACGCCTCCTCCTTCTCGTCGACGACCGTGACGTCCCAGCCGAGGCCGGCGAGGCGCTTCGCGACGCTCGATCCGACCCTGCCGCACCCGACCACCACCGCACGCATCGTCACACCGTAGCGGAGCTACGCCTCCTCGACGGCGGCGTCCAGCACGGACTGCGGGAACGCGACGATCAGCACCTCCGCGGGCGCCTTGCGCAGCACGTAGTCGACGGTCGGCGAGAAGAAGCGCGACTGCCGCCGCCAGCGCGGCGAGCTGCCGAGGACGATGAGGTCGGCGCCGCGCTCGCGTGCCTCCTGCACGATCGCCTCGCCGATCGCCCGCGCCCGGACGACGTCGCCCTCGATCCGGACGCCGTAGTCCGCACCCAGCAACCGCGCCTCCGCGAGCGCGGCGGCGGCATACTCCTCGGCCTCGGGGTCCTCGTGGTCGAGCGGCGTGTCGAGCGGGACGCGGATCACGTACAGCGCCTCGACCGTCGCGCCGCTCTCCTGCGCGAGCTTGACCGCGGTCGCGAGCATCTCCTCGCCGATGTCGCCGAGCTTCATCGGCACGAGGATCCGCCGGTACCGCGTCTCGGGGAGCCGCTGCTCGTCCGTCGAGACCACGCGCTCGAGCAGCCGCTCGCCGTGGGACCGCCGTACGCCGACGTAGAGCAGGATCCCAGCGGCGAGCCACAGCGGCCCGGCGTACCGCGCGCCCGGGTGCGTCCAGAGCGCGATGACGAAGATCGCGACGGTCGCGACGAGGCCGGCCACGGCCGTCAGCGGGAGCACGCCGCGGCCGACCTGCACGCCGAGCGGCGCCTTGAACGGCCGCCGGAGGTCCGGTCGCGTGTACCGCAGGCGGATCACCGCGAGCTGCGCCGCGCCGAACGCGACGAGGACGCCGAAGCTGTAGAGCGACGCCAGCGTCAGCACCGTGTCCTCACGGACGATCGTCGCCCCGACGAGGAGCGCCGCCGCGATCGCACCCGACGCGAGGATCGCCTGCGGCGCGACCAGCGTCCGCCGGTGGAGCCGGCCGAACGCGCGCGGGAGCTGGCCGTGCTCGCCAAGCGAGTAGGCGAGTCGCGCGCAGCCGGAGATGGACGTGGTCGCCGCCGTGAGCAGGATCAGGGCGCCCGTGAGCCCGACGTAGACGCGGAGGACGACGTCGAGGCCCGCGGGGAGGTGCGCGCCGAGCTCGTCCACGATCCCCATCAGCGGCGCGCGGAGCCAGTCCTGCCCCAATGCGGTCCCGGTCTCGTCCGGCGGGAACGCCGAGAGGCCGACGAGGCCGATCGCGACGTAGATCGCGACGACGAGGACGATCGAGGAGAAGAGGCTGCGCGGCAGCGTCCGCCCGGGTCGGCGCGTCTCCTCCGCGAGGTTCGCCACCGTCTCGAGGCCCGTGTACGCGAGCAGCGCGAGCGGGAGCGCGAACGCGATCCCGTGCCAGGTCGGCGCCGTCCCGAGGTCGGTGCCGAGCTCGAACGCGTCGGGCGAGAACAGCAGCGCGAACCCGAGCACGACGAGCAGGATCTGCGTGGCGAGGTCGACGAGCGCGACGACGAGGACGGCGCGATACAGCCGTGAGCGGCGCACGAGGCGGACGATCGTGATCGCGGCGATCACGCCGACGCCGGCCACGGTGTCCCACGGCTCGTCGCGCAGCGCGTCGACGCCGATCGCCGAGCCGACGTAGTGGGGCAGGAAGAGCGCGGAGAGCGCGATCACGATCAGGTAGTCGAGGAACAGCGCCCACCCGGCGACGAACCCGGCGAAGTCGTTGAACGCCTTGCGGACGAAGGTCGCGGCGCCGCCCGTCTCGCGGATCGAGGTCGTCCCCTCGACGTACGAGAGCGCGACGAGCGCGAAGTAGGCGCCCGCCACGAGCAGGACGGCGGGCGTGAACCCGAGCGCGTGGAGCGCGACGACGCCCAGCGCGAAGTAGATCGACGAGGCGATCTCCCCGTAGCCGATGGCGAACAGCGACGGGGCGTCGATGACGCGGCGCAGGCGCGGGAGCTTGCGGGCCACTAGCCGCGCACCTGGATCCAGATCCGCCCGACGCCCGCGGCGAGGAAGAGCGCGCCGAGAAGGAACCCGATCGTGCCGCCGCCGCGCACGGCGGTGACGACGAGCATCGCGACCCCGAGCGCGGCCATCGTCGCCGAGAGCACGAGCGTCGCGGCGGCGTACGCCCTCACGCCGCCTCCTCCCGCGCGGCCGCGACCATCACGCGGCACGGCGCGTGCTTCAGCACGAAGTCGACGGTGTCGCCGAAGATCGCCTTCCGCCGCCGCTCCGCGCGGGGCGCGCCCATGACGACGATCTCCACGCCGCGGCGCTCGGCCTCGTCGACGATCGCGCGCCCGGCACGCCGTGCACGCACGAGGCGCGTGATCACGTCGACGCCGTACGAGTCGCCGATCGCGCGTGCCTCGTCGAGCACCGCGTCGGCACGCTCCACCTCGTCCGGCAGGTACGCATCGAGGGGCAGGTGCAGCGGGACCTCGACCACGGCGACGGCGCGGATCCGCGCGCCCCGGTCGGAGGCGAGCCGCGCCGCGACCTCCATCGCCTCGTCCGACGCGGGGCCTTCCTTCACCGGGACGAGCAGGCGCGCGTACTCGACGGCCGCCGCCGGCGCGAACACGACCGGCGCGCGCACGGACGCCGCGAGCGGCTCCCGCACGTAGAGGCGCCGGTACACGGCGTAGAACAGGAGCCCGGCGGCGAGCCACCCGAGGCCGACCCAGCGCGTCGCCTCGTTCTCGATCACGATCACGAGCCACGACGCACCCGTGGCGAGGCCCCCGACGATCGCGAAGAGCGGCCAGTCGACGCCGCGGAGCCGGAGGTTCGGGCGCGCGCGGAACGCGACCTCGGTCTCGTCGCGGCGGAGGCGGCGCAGCTGCACGAGCGACACGTGCGCGACGGTGAACGAGAGCGTCGCCCCGAACGAGTAGAGCGTGCCGATGAACGTCGTGTCCCCGGGCAGCATCACGACGATCGGCGCGACGCCGGCGAAGAGGACGATCGCGAGCCACGGCGTCTTGTAGCGCGGGTGGAGGCGGCGGAAGACCTCGGGGATCTGACGGTACGTCGCCATCGCGTAGGTGATGCGCGACGCGCCGATCACCCCCGCGTTCGTGGCGATGACGAGGATCGTCGCCGCGAGCACGCCGACGTAGATCTCCATCACGTCGAGGAGCCTCCCGCTGAGGCCGAGGTTCTCGACGAGCCCGAGGACCGGGTCGTTCGCGTAGCCGCCCTCCTCCGGCGGCAGGCCGAGCAGCGTCTCGTAGTCGCCGCCGGGCTCGCGCGTCACCGGCATCGCCGAGAGCGCGACGAACGGGAGCGTGAAGTAGATCGCGAAGACGGCGGCCGCCACGAGCTTGTAGGCGTTCGGGACGCTCCGCACGGGGTCGCGCACCTCCTCGGCGAGGTTCGAGACCGTCTCGACACCCGTGTACGCCAGCATCGCCACCGGGATCGCGAGCGCGAGGTTCGCCCAGGTCGGCGCGACGCCCCAGTGGACGTTGTCGACGAGGATCGACGGGCTGAGCACGAGCACGAACCCGATCAGCACGAGCAGGAGCTGGGTCGCGAAGTCGAGGACCGCGAGGACGACGTTCACCTTCGTCGCCTCCTGGATGCCGACGATGTTGATCGCCACGAGGACGACCACCACGCCGCAGCCGACGACGACGTCCCACGGGTTGTCCTTCAGCGGCTCCCAGAAGATCGACAGGTAGTGCGGGACGAAGAAGGCCGACGTCGTCACGGTCGCGACGTACACGAGCATCTGCGACCACGCGGCGCCGAAGGAGACCCGCTCGTCGAAGGCGTGCCGTGCGAAGCTCGACGACCCGCCGGCCTCGGGATAGCGCACCGTGCCCTCGGCGTACGTCGCGGCCGTGCACGCGAAGATCGCGCCCGCGATCAGGAAGACGAGCGGCGTCAGCCCGAGCGCGAAGACCGCGGTGACGCCGAGCGCGTAGTAGATCGAGGAGCCGACGTTGCCGTACGCCGTGGCGAAGAGGGCGGGCGTCCCGAGAACCCGCTCCAAGCCCTGTTGACGACCGCGACGGCGGGGCACGCGCGCCACTCTACGATCTGGCGATGATCCACCTGCGCCTCGTCGTGCCGCCGGCCCTCGTCGCGCAGGTGCTGCGCCTGCTGCGCGCCACGCGCTCGGTCTACGGGATCGTCCACCTGCCCGGCGTCGCCGAGCGCCCGGCCGGCGACGTGATCACCTGCGAGGTGCCGCGCGAGGACGCGAGCGTCCTCGTCGACGGGCTCTGCGCACTCGGGCTCGACGAGCAGGGGGCGATCCTCCTCGAGTCGGTCGACACGGCCGTGTCGAAGCAGGCGCGGCGCGCCGCGCGCGTCGCCGAGGGCTCGCCGGCGGACGCCGTCGTCTGGGAGGAGGTCGAGGCGCGAACGTCGGAGGCGACGGAGCTCTCGGCGAGCTTCCTCGCCTTCATGGTGCTGGCGACGATGATCGCCGGCGTCGGCATCCTCACCGACTCGATCGTG
>JBLNEO010000204.1:0-9628 GCA_050262775.1 Pseudomonadota bacterium
GAGACCCTCGTCGTCGCCGGGGACGACGTCGACGTCCGGGGCGACCACCTCGCGTTCCACCTCGCGGCCGGCGTCGACCTCGTGCTCGTCTCGGGTGCGACCCAAGGCGCCGCCGAGGCGCTCGCCGACGACCGCGTGCGCGTCGTCCCGGAGACCTCGCGCACCGCCCTCGCCCGCGCCGCCGCGACGGAGCACGGCGCGGACTGGCTCCTGGACGCCGACCCCGACGAGTTCTGGTGGCCGCGGAGCGAGTCGCTCAAGGACGCGCTCGCCCCGATGCCGGCGCGCTACGGCGTCGTGCAGGGCCTCGTCCGGACGTTCCCGCCGCAGCCCGGCGACGGCGCCGCCCTCGAGCGGATGACGCGGCGGCCCTCGCTCGAGCCGCCCGCCGTCGCGGAGCCGATCCGGTGGGCGCTGCGCCCGGTCTACCGGGCCGACCCCGAGCTCGTGGTCGGCGAGACGCCCCGCGGCCGCGTGCCGCTGCGCGCCTGGTACCCGTTCGAGGTGCTCCGGTTCCCGCTGCGCGACGCGGCGCAGGCCGAGCGGCGGCTCGCACGCGCCGAGCCGCGGTCGGAGCTCGAGCAGGAGGCTGCGGCGGCGCGCACGGAGGGGCGGCTCGCGGACGCATTCTCGACGCTGGGCCGTGGACGGCCGCTCGTCGAGGACGTCCGTGTCCGCGACGCGCTCGCGGCGATCCGCGCCGGGGCCGCGCCGCCGTTCCGCGCGCCCGACGTCGTGGACGACGCCGCCTACGCCGTCGAGTGCGCGGCCGTGGGCGAGGTCGACCTGCCGAAGCTCGAGCGCTACGTCGCGGAGCTCGAGCAGCGGATCGCGGTGCTCGAGCAGCGCTTCTGGCCGCGCGTGCAGCGCCGCCTCGCGCGCGCCGTCCGCCGGACCTGAACGGGCGAGGGCGGCCCGCCGGCCGCCCTCGACGGAGCCGAAACCCGGGCCGTCCTAGGCCTTGACGGTCACGGTGACGGTCTGCGTCGCGACCGCCTTCAGCGCGTCCGTTGCCCGAACGACGATGGTGTACCGCCGCGCGACGCCCGGCACGAAGCGGAGCGTGCCCGTCGTCCGGTCGAAGGTGACGCCGCGGGCACCGGGCCGGAAGCGCAGCAGCCTCCACGCCGTCGGGGCGACGCCGCCCCGGGCCCTGAAGGTGACGGTGTAGAGCTTGCCGACCTTTCCGGTCTTCACCCGCGTCGTCGTGATCGTCAGCTTCGGCGCGACGACGATGCCGACGTCCTTCGTGACGGCGCGGCCCTCGGCGTCCTTCACGGTCACCTTCGCGGGGAACGTGCCCGCGACCGTCGGCGAACCCGTGATCGCGCGCGTCGCCGCGTCGAAGGCGAGCCCGTCCGGAAGCCCCGCGGCCTCCCACGTGTAGACCTCGTTCCCGCCCGCCGCGGTGAACGTGATCGTGAACGGCCGCCCGACCTCGGCCTTCGGCACCGCCGGTGCGTTGAGGACGAGCTGGTCGCGGACCGGAAGCTTGTACGCCAGGACGTTGAAGCGGCCCGACGTGTCCTGCACGCGGACGTTGATGCCGTAGTCGCCGCCCTTCTGGGTCGGCGTCCCGGCGAGCACGCCCGTCGAGGAGAAGGTCATCCCGGGCGGGAGACCCGTCGCCGACCACGTCTGCGTCCCGCCGCCCGATGCCGTGAACTGAACCGGACCATAGGGGACGCCGACCGTCGCCGTCGGGACGTTCGCCTGCGACTGTTGGATCTTGAGGCCGGGCGCGATGTTGATCGTGATGTCGCGCTGAGCCCGGTGCTGCGGCTCCGGCTCGCAGTCGCTCCACATCTCCAGGTACATGCCGTACGAGCCGGCGGCGGTGGGGATGCCCTCGATCCGCCAGTCCTCGTGCTCGCCGACGAGCTTGAGCCCCGGCGGCAGGCCGCCCGAGACGACGCGGAACTCGTAGTCGTGCTCGTTGCACCCGCCGGCGCCGTCGAGCTTGTGGAAGTACGGCTGTCCCTCGACGCCCGTCGGCGGCAGCAGGCTGCCGTCCGAGAAGCGGATCGCGAGCGCCGCCGGGGCGACGACGAGCGCGACGAGGAGGGCGAGGCCGAAGAGACGTGCGAGACGCATGGTGCTGGAACCCCCCGGGCTAGCGCTTCACGGTCAGCGTGACCGTCTGGGTGGCGACCGCCTTCAGCGCGTCGGTCGCGCGGACGACGATCGTGATCCTGGTCGCCCTCGTCGGGACGAACGAGAGCGTGCCCGTGCGCCCGTCGAAGCGCACGCCGCTCGCCGCCGGGCGGAAGCGGACGAGCTTCCACGTCGTCGGGCCGACGCCGCCGGTGAGCTTGAAGCGGACGGCGTAGCGCTTGCCGAGCGTGGCCGCCTTCAGGCGCTTGGTCGCGATCGCGAGCCTCGCCTTGACGACGATCGGGAGGTCCTTCGCGACGGCGCGGCCCTCGGCGTCCTTGAGGGTGACCTTGGCGGCGAACGTGCCGGCGGCGGTGGGCACGCCGGTGATCGTCCGCGTCGCGGGGTCGAAGGTCAAGCCCGCGGGGAGCCCTGCGACCTCCCACGTGTAGACCTCGTTGCCGCCGGCCGACGAGAACCCGACCGTGAACGCCCGGCCGACCTCGGCCTTCGGCACCGCCTGGCCGGTGAGGACGAGCGGGTCGCGCACCGGCAGCGCGTAGGTGACGACGTTGAAGCGGCCGGAGGTGTCCTGCACGCGCACGGTCAGCTTCGAGTCGCCGCTCTTCGCGCTCGGGGTGCCGGAGAGGACACCCGACGGGGAGAGCGTCAGCCCCGCGGGGATCTGCGTCGCCGACCACGTCTGCGTGCCGCCGCCGGTCGCCGTGAACTGGAGCGGCCCGTACGGGAGGCCGACCGTCGCCGTCGGCACCGAGGCCTGCGCCTGCTGGATCTGCAGGCCGGGCTGGATCACGATCGTGAACGCGCGCTCCGCCTTCTTGGGGACGCACCAGGCCGCCGAGGGCGGGTCCTCGTCGCTCAGCTCGACGTAGAACGAGAAGCTGCCCGGGGTGGTGGGCGTGCCCGAGATCAGGCCCGCCTTCGACATCGAGAGGCCGGGCGGCAGGGCGCCGCTCAGGATGCGGAACTGGTACGGCAGCCCGAGGTTCGCGCCGTCGGGGCCACAGCCGCCGTCCCCGTCGAACTGGTGGGAGTAGGGCTGGCCGACGGTGCCGACCGGCGTGTTGTAGCTCGCGTCCGTGAACCGGAGCGCGAACGCGCTCGGCACCACGACCAGCGCGGCCACGAGCGAGAGCAGGACGAGACGTGCGAACCGCATCGGCGTGAACCCCTTCGTCGGTGGAGCGGAGAAGAATCGGCAGGATCGGGTGGCTTCGAGCGCCACGCGCGGCCGACGGTAGCACCGCTCTTTTCGCGCTGTGAGCGGCGTTTACGGATCCTTTGCAACCGTCGAGCCTGGGCCGTCGGCGAACCCGGCTAGCATCGCCGGGATGTCCGCCCCTCCCGAGACGCGCGCCCGCGAGGCGCAGCCGGTCGCCGCGCCGGAGCCGGCCGTCGACGTCTCGCGCCGGGTCACGGTGATCAGGCCGAGCCCGCGCTGGCCGCACCTCGACGTCCGCGAGTTCTGGCACTTCCGGGAGCTGTTCGGGATGCTCGTCTGGCGCGACGTCAAGGTGCGCTACAAGCAGACCTTCATCGGCATCGCGTGGGCGATCGTCCAGCCGCTGATGCTGATGGTGGTCTTCTCGCTCGTGTTCGGGAAGTTCGCCCAGTTCTCGTCGGAGGGGCTGCCGTACCAGGTGTTCACCTACTCGGGGCTCCTCCCGTGGACGTACTTCGCCTCCGCGCTCGCGCTCTCGAGCGTCAGCGTCGTCTCGAACACGAACCTCGTCACGAAGGTGTACTTCCCGCGGGTCTTCCTCCCGTTCGCGGCGTCGGCGGTGCCCGCGATCGACTTCGCGCTCGCCTTCGTCGTCCTCATCGGGCTGATGCAGTGGTTCCACGTCCCGGTCCACGCCACGGTCGTGTTCATGCCGGCCTTCCTCCTGCTCGCGTTCGTGACCGCGCTCGGCGTCGGGCTCTTCTTCTCCGCGATGAACGTCCGCTACCGCGACGTCCCGTACGCGCTCCCGTTCGTCGTCCAGCTGTGGATGTGGCTCTCGCCGGTCGCCTACGCGATCACCGAACTGCCCGACCGCTACGAGTGGATCTTCGCGCTCAACCCGATGACGGGCGTGATCAACGGCTTCCGGTGGTCGCTGCTCGGCACGCCGGCGCCGCCGCCCGGCCAGCTCGCGGTGAGCGTCGCGGCGGCGATCGTCTTCTTCCTCGGCGGGCTCGCCTTCTTCCGGCGCTCCGAGCCCCGGTTCGCGGACACGATCTGATGGCTGCGGCGATCACGGCGGACGGGCTCTCGAAGCGCTACCAGATCGGCGAGCTCCAGCGCGGGTACGGGACGCTCCGCGACTCGATCGCGAACGCCGTCCGCAACGTCGGCCACCACCGCCGCCACGAGGAGATCTGGGCGCTGAAGGACGTCTCCTTCGAGGTCGCCGAGGGCGAGGTCGTCGGCGTCATCGGCCGCAACGGCGCCGGCAAGTCGACGCTGCTGAAGGTGCTGACGCGCATCACGGCGCCGACGACCGGCCGCGCCGAGATCCGCGGCCGCGTCGGCAGCCTGCTCGAGGTCGGGACCGGCTTCCACCCCGAGCTCACCGGCCGCGAGAACGTCTACCTCAACGGGGCGGTGCTCGGGATGCGGCGGCGCGAGATCGAGCGCAAGTTCGACGACATCGTCGAGTTCTCGGGGATCGCGCAGTTCCTGGACACGCCCGTGAAGCGCTACTCGAGCGGGATGTACGTGCGGCTCGCCTTCTCCGTCGCCGCGCACCTCGAGCCCGAGATCCTGCTCGTCGACGAGGTGCTGGCGGTCGGCGACGCCGAGTTCCAGCGGCGCTGCCTCGGCCGGATGGAGGACCTCGGCCAGTCGGGCCGGACGGTGATCTTCGTCTCGCACAACATGCAGACGATCGCCCAGCTCTGCGACCGCGCGATCCTGATGGAGCGCGGGAGCGCGGTGCTCGACGGGCCGAGCGCCGACGTGGTCGCGCAGTACCTCCAGTCCGTGCACGGCAGCGGCTCGAGCCGGTTCTGGCCCGAGCTCGAGAGCGCGCCGGGGGACGACGTCGTGAAGCTCCGCTCCGTCCGCGTCGTCGACGAGGCCGGCGAGACCGTCGGCGCCGTCGACGTGCGCCACCCCGTCGGGATCGAGATCGGCTTCACGGTGCTGCGTCCGGGGGTGCCGGTGCTCCCGAAGCTGAAGGTGCGCGACCGCAACGGCGACGTCGCGTTCAACGCGATGGACGTCGACCCGCGCTGGGACGACGCCCCCGTGCCGGGCGACTACCTCGCGACCGCGTGGATCCCCGGGAACCTCCTCAACGAGGGGCTGATCTCCGTCGACGCGGGCGTGGTCTCGCTGCACGCGCCGAAGCTCCACCCGCGCGCCGGCTGCAACGACGCGGTCGCGTTCCACGTCCAGGACCCCGGCGAGGGCGATTCCGCGCGCGGCCACTTCACGGGCCAGTGGAAGGGCGTCGTCCGCCCGCTGCTCGAGTGGACGGTCGAGGAGCGGTAGCGGCGGCGGCGCCGTCGGTCTTCGTCCTCTTCCGGGACTCGCCGCTCCGCCGCGCCGCGCTCGCCGCGCCGCACGGCTCCGCCGAGCGCTACTGGCTGTTCGGCGCCGACCAGCTCGCCGACCGCGGCTTCGCCGTGCGGCACAGCCTGGAGCCGGCCCTCGCGCCGACCGCGCTCCACCGGCGGCTCGACCGCGCGCTGCGCCTGGGCGTCGCCGCGGGCGGCGGCTACGGCGGCGACTTCGCGACGGTGCTGGCGTCGCGGGCGGCGGCGAACGCGGCCGACGTCGTCCTCTCGACCGTGGACACCGTCGGGATCCCCGCGGCGCTGCTCCGGGCGGCGCGCGTGCTGCGCCCGCCGCTCGTGTACGTGCGCATCGGCCCGCTCGACCGCGTCGAGCGGCTCCGGAACGGCGTCGCCCGGCGGCTCTACCGGCGCGCGGTCGGCGCGAGCGCGGCCGTCGTCGCCTACGGCCACGCCGAGGCGGAGGCGCTGCGCGCATGGCTCGGGCCCGGCACGCCCGTCCACTTCGTCCCCTTCGGCGTCGACACGGCGTACTTCCGGCCGCGCGAGCAGACCCCCGACGTCGACGTCCTCTCGGTCGGCAACGACCCGCAGCGCGACTACGCCCTCCTCCGCGCCGTCGCGCGCCGGCTGCCAGGCCGGTCGTTCGCCGTCGTCGCGTCCCCGGACCAGGCGAGGGCGCTCGCGGGCGGCGCGCCGAACCTGTCGGTCGACACCGGGGTGCCGTTCGCGCAGATGCGCGAGCGGCTGGCGCGCGCCCGCGTCGTCGCGCTGCCGGTGCGCGAGAACCTCTACTCCGGCGCGACGACCACGCTCCTGCAGGCGATGGCGGCGGGGAAGCCGGTCGTGGTGTCGCGCACGGCCGCGATCGCGGCCGGGTACGGGCGCGCGGACGGGTCAAACTGCCGTCTCGTCCCGCCGGGCGACGAGGACGCGTTCGCCGCGGCGGTGGAGGGACTGCTCGCCGACGGAGACGCGGCGTCCGAGCTCGGCGCCCGGGCGCGCGAGACGGTCGAGCGCAGCCTGGGGTGGGAGCGCTACGTCGACTCGGTCTCGGCGATCCTGCGCGCGAGCGCGGCCGCGTCGTCCGGGCCGGTGACCAGCACGTAGAAGTAGTCGTCCCGCGTCTGCTCGACCCCGTCGGGCGTGAGCGGCGCCAGGCGCAGGCGCTCCATCGCCTCCTCGCGGTCGGCGTCGCGGTCGTCGAGGATCCGGTGCACGGCGAGGTCGTGGCGGCGGCAGAAGTCGGCGACCGCGCGGGGTGCCTCCGGGACGATCTGCGTGTGGATCTCGATCTCGAGCGCCGGCCGGAGACCCTGCTCGAACAGCGGATCGAGACCCGCGAGGACGTCGCCCTCCGCGCCCTCGACGTCGATCTTGATCAGGCGGATCCGGGGGAGGTCCTCGTCGTCGACGAGCTCGTCGACCGGGGCGACGGAAACGGAGACCGGCGGCCGCCACGCGCCGACGTCCGTGTGCTCGTCGGGGCCGCGGCGGATCGACGCGGCGCCGTGGTTGTCGCCGGCGCGGACGTCGTAGAGCACGGCCTCGCCGGGCTCCGCGCCCGCGGCGACGCGCTCCGGCACGACGTTGCCGGCGTCGTTCAGCTCGAGGTTGTGGACGAGCTCCGCGAACGTCTCGGGCGCGGGCTCGACCGCGTAGACGCGGCCCCGCGGGCCGACGAGCTGCGATGCGAGCAGCGAGAAGAAGCCGATGTTCGCGCCGAGGTCGACGGCGACGTCGCCCGGTCCGAGGACGGCCATCATCACGGCGACCGTCTGGGGCTCCCACACCCCGGAGGTCGCGAGCATCTTCCCCTCGATGTCGCGGAGCTCCACGCGCATGCGGTTGCCGCCGGCGACGACGACCTCGAGCGGCACGCGCACCCGCTCGAGCAGCGGCACCGCGACGGCGCGCAGGGCTGTGCGCCGCAGCCGCCGGCCGGGGAGGTGCCGCAGCACGGCGAGCGTGCCGCCGAGGACGCGCGGCCGCCGCTCCAGCCGCGCGCCAGCGGCGGGAAGCAGTCGACTGCGCGGCGCGAGGAGGGCGCCGACGCGCGGGGTCATGACACCATGGTGCCGGGACGGGGCCGGCCCGAAACGCTAGGAGACGGCGAACCGCGCGGCCGGCGGCAGCGCGTCGAGCGTGCCGTTGGCGTCCGCGAGCGTGAAGTTCCGGTCCGAGAGCGACCGGAGCGACGCCGGCGACGAGTACGTGAACGTCGCGAGCGCGCGCGGCTTGCCCGTGGCGAAGCCGCCGCGGTGGAAGCCGCTCGTGTTGCAGAAGATCATCGTCCCCTTCGGGCCGGTGAAGGTCTCGACCGTCCGGCCCGCGATGCGCTCCGCGAGCTCCTCCTGCGGCGGGTAGTTCTGGCCCAGCGGCCGCCACGGCCAGAGGTCGCCGAGCTCGCCGCCGGGGGCGCTGCGCGGGACGTACTCGAACGGCCCCGCCTCCTCGTCGACGTCGCTGAGGTAGATGAACGCCTTCAGCAGGTGGCGGTCGTTGTAGTCGCGGTGCCAGCGCTGGGAGGCCCTGCGTTCGGCCTCGGCGTCGGCGGGCTTCGTGTACCAGAGGTCGACGTACTCGAGCTTCGACCACAGGCCGAGGTACGTGTTCGCGAGGTCGAGCATGCGCGGGGCGAGCGCGAGCGACACCCACGGGTCGTCGAGCGCGAGCGTGTCGCCGTAGGCGTTCTTGCGGACGACGAACTCCTTCGAGGTGCGCCGCAGCCCAGACTCGCCCCCCGCCGCCTCGGCCTCGAGTCCGGCGACCGTCTCGTCGACGAACCGCTGCCCGTCGTCTGCGAGCCGCTGCCACACGGCCGGGTCGGGGAAGAGCTCCGCGAACGGGAGGACGGCGAAGCCCTCGGTGCGGAGCGCGTCGACGATGCGCCGCTGCGTCTCGTCGAGCGGCGGCGTCGCCGAGGCGAAACGCCGTCGGCTGGCCCGGTTGGCGCCGAGGCGGTCGTGGAGCTCGTACGTCGCGACGACGCCGCCCCGCTCGAGCTTCGTCCCGACCGCGTGCGCACGGGCCGCGAGCTTCGTCCGGTTCCGGTGCATCGGCACCAAACCTAGCGCGGCGCCGGGGCGGCCGCGGCGGTACGGTGCGCCCGTGTCGAGCGGCCGGGTGCGCATCGTGGGCTCGGTGCTCGTGCACAACGAGGACCTCTTCGTCGAGCGTGCGATCCGGAACGCGGCCGCGTTCTTCGACCGGATCCACGTGTTCGACCACGTGTCGACGGACGGCACGTGGGACGTGCTCCGCGCGCTGGCAGGCGAGTACGACCACCTCGAGGCGAAGCGGACGCGGAACTCCGGCGACGCCCACGCGGCGCTCGCCCCGTACGCCGGGACGCCGACGTGGGTGCTCGGCGTCGACGGCGACGAGCTGTACGACCCCGCGGGGCTCGCGCGGCTGCGCGAGGCGCTGCTCGCGGGCGAGCACGCCGACGTCTTCCGCCTCAAGGCCCACGTCCTCAACTGCGACGAGCTCGACGAGGAGCGGCGCACGGCGTCCGGGTGGCTCGCGCCGCCGTCGCGGCCGGTGACGAAGCTCTTCTACTACGGCGCCGTCGACGCGTGGCCGAGCTCGCCGGACCCGCTGCAGACGGGCGACCCGCAGTTCCGCGAGGGCTACGGCTGGGAGGCGCGGCGCGACCTCGCCGACGCCACGGGGTGGGACGACGACCCGCTCCGGCTGCTCCACGTCTGCTTCCTCCGCCGCTCGAGCAGCGACCCCGAGCGGGACTGGGCGCTGCGCTACAGCGTCAACGAGACGCTCACGTACCGCCGCGACCTCGTCGGCGCCGTGATCCGCCGCGTGCGCGGGACGCCGGCCGGCCGCGACCCGGCGAACTGGAAGGACCGCTGGTACCGCCTCGGCGACCGCGTGACGCTCGACGCCTCGCCGTTCCTCGGCACGGCCTAGCCTCTGCGCATGGCGCTCCGCACGAAGCCGCGCGCGGCGCTCGTCCACGCCCGCAGCGTCGGACGGCGCGTCGGCGCCGTCGCCG
>JBLNEO010000205.1:0-3598 GCA_050262775.1 Pseudomonadota bacterium
GGGCGTTGCGGTGCGGTCACCGAGGTAGCCTGTCGCGCGTGCCGGTGCGGGTAGGGGAGGGGCTGCGACTGGACGACGTCGTCGCCGTCGCCGGCGGCGAGCGGGTCGAGCTCTCGGCCGAGGCGATCTCGCGGATCGACGCCGCACGGAACCTCGTTCGCGCGAGGGTCGACGCCGGCGAGACGGTCTACGGCGTGACGACCGGATTCGGCAGCCTCGCAAACGTTCGCGTCGAGCACGACCGCACCGCAGAGCTGCAGCATGCGATCCTGCGCTCGCACGCGACGTCGGTCGGCCGACCGCTCGCGCACGACGAGGCCCGGGCGATGCTGTTCCTCCGCGCGCACGTCCTCGCGCTCGGCCACTCGGGGGTGCGCCGGAAGGTCGTGGAGCGGATGGTCGAGCTCCTCAACCGCGATCTGATCCCCGTCGTGCCCGAGCGCGGTTCGCTCGGGGCCTCGGGCGACCTCGCGCCGCTCGCGGCGCTGGCGCTGCCGCTCATCGGCAGCGGCGCGATCCTCGTCGACGGCCGCGTCGTGCCCGCGGCGGAGGCGCTGGCGTCGGCCGGCCTGGAGCCGCTCGAGCTCGTCGAGAAGGAGGGGCTCGCCCTCGTGAACGGCACACAGGGCATGGTGGCCGTGGGCATCCTGGCCGCCGAGCGCGTCCGCCGCCTCTGCCGCGCCGCCGATGTCGCGGCCGCGATGTCCGTCGAGGCGGCGTTCGGTACCGATCGGGCGTTCGACCCGCGACTGCAGGCGCTGCGGCCGCACGCCGGGCAGGCGGCGTCCGCGGCGAACCTGCGCCGGCTGCTGAGCGGCAGCCCGATCATCGCCTCGCATCGCGAGAGCGAGCACCTCGTGCAGGACGCCTACTCGCTCCGGTGCGCGCCGCAGGTCCACGGCGCGACGCGCGACGTCCTCGCGTTCGCGTCGTCCGTGCTCGAGACCGAGGCGTCGTCGGTCTCGGACAATCCGATCGTGCTGCCCGACGACGGAGAGATCCTCTCGGGCGGCAACTTCCACGGCCAGCCGGTCGCCGTCGCGCTCGACGCGCTCGCCCTGGCGACCGTCGGGACGGCGAGCATCGCGGAGCGGCGGCTGTACCGGCTCCTCGACCCCGCGACCAGCCACGGCCTGCCCGCGTTCCTCGTCGCCGAGAGCGGCGTGAATTCGGGGTTCATGCTCGCGCAGTACACGGCGGCGTCGCTGGTGTCCGAGTGCAAGTCGATGGCCCACCCCGCGTCGGTCGACTCGATACCGTCCTCCGCGGGACAGGAGGACCACGTCAGCATGGGGATGACGGCCGCGCGCCACGTCCGCGAGGTCGTCGAGGCTGCCGAGATCGTCGTGGCGATCGAGGTCATCGCCGCGGCGCAGGCGCTCGATCTCCGCGCGCCACCCGAGCCCGCGGCCGGCACACGCGCCGCTCGTGACGCGGTCCGGGACGTCGTGGCCTTCCTCGAACGCGACCGGGAGCTGGGTCCGGACATCCAGGCGGCGCTGGCGCTCGTCCGCGGCCGGGCGCTGGTCGACGCCGTCGAGGCCGTGGTGGGGGTGCTCGACTAGTCCATGACGGACTAGTGGTACACCAGTACGCGCGTCCCGATCCCAGCCAGCCCGTAGATCCACTTCGCGTGCCAGTGGGGCACGCGGACGCAGCCGTGGCTCGCCGCGTAGCTCGGGACGTCGGGCCAGCCGTGGATCGCCCGGCCCCCGTCGAAGTAGCTCGGGTAGTACAGCCGGTGCTCGCTGTACCCGGCGATCTTGCGGGTGACGAAGAACGAGCCGTCGCGTGTCGGCGTGCTCGGCTTGCCGGTCGACACGTGGATGACGTTCGTGATCTGGCCGCCGTCGACGGTGTACAGCACCTGACGCGTCTGGTCGACCTCGATGTGGAAGCCGTCCGTCCCCGCGCGCGGGTGCGGGAGGACCGGATCGGCAAGCGCGCGCCACACGGCCGCGTCCACGTCGGTCGTCCGCCGCATCCGTTGAACCTTGCGGAACGCCATCACGGCGTCGGCGGTGCGGAAGTCGAACGCGTCGTCGATGCCGACGAGCCGGTAGTGCAACGCGACGAGCCGGCGCTCCAGGAGCTTCACGTACCGGCCGTGCGAGCCGGAGCGAAGTGTCGGCAGCGGCGTCGATCGCGGTCCGTCGGACGACGACCCCGCGAGATGCGCGTCGTCGTCGAAGCGCGCCCGCGCCCGATAGGAGCCGGGCAGCGGGATCGTGAAGCGCACGCGGTAGCCGCCCGCCGGCCCCAGCTCCGGGTGCTTGGTGGCGATCGCCTCGCCCGCGCGCTTCAGGCTCACGTCGACCGGCGCGCCCGGGACGGCGGGCCGGACGGTGCCGCGGACGACGACGGTGTCGAACAGGCGCAGGGCGCCGAGGGCGACTTCGACGGCGGCGCGCACGCCGATCGTCACGTCGGAGCTCGCGAGTGTCCCCCACGTCGCGTGCACGGTGAGCGAGGCCGAGGGCGAGATCGTTATGTCGAAGCGACCCGCGGCGCCGGTCGTTCCCGCGGCAACCACGGTGTCGCCGGCGTCCACGATCGAGACGCTCTGCCCGCCCGAGGCCGGCTCGATCTGCACGGTGAGGGTCACGTCGTCGCCGATCCGGATCGCGGAGGTGGAGGCCTCGAGCGTGACCGAGGTCGCCGTCTGCGCGAAAGCGGTGCGCGAGGGAAGGGCGACGAGCCCCGCCACGACCACGAGCGCGACGACCAGCCGAGCGGCAGCGAGCGCGGACCTCATCGACCCTCCGTCCCCCGACCTTCGACGAACGCGGCGACGACCGGGTCGTGGCCCGGCCGGTACGGAACGAGCGCGAATCCGTCGCCCTCCAGGACGACGAGGTCCGCGGACTTGCCGGGCTCCAGGCTACCGGTCCGGTCCGCGATCCCCAGGACGGCCGCCGCGTTCAGCGTCGACGCGGTCAGCGCCTCGAGGGGCGTGAGCCGGTACAGCGTGCAGGCGAACGCGATCGCCTCGGGCATCGACAGGACGGCGGACGTCCCGGGGTTGAAGTCGGTCGCGATCGCCACGGCCGCGCCGGCGTCGATGAGGCGCCGCGCGGGCGCCGGCGGCACGGCGATCGAGAACGAGGACGCCGGCAGCAGCACGGCGATCGTCTCCGAGGCGGCCAGCGCCTCGACGCCGGCGTCGCTCACGTAGTTCAGGTGGTCGGCGCTGCGCGCGCCGAGCCGCGCGGCCGCCTCCGCCGCCCCCGACTCGCCGAGCTGGTCGGCGTGCACGCGCAGCGGCAGACCATGGGCGGCGGCGGCCTCGGCGACGGCGGCGAGATCGTCGAGCCCGAACGCGATGTCCTCGACGTAGACGTCGACGGCATCGGGCAGGCCCTGGCCCGCCGCGGCGGGGATGAGCTCGTCGCAGACCACGCGGATCCATGCCTCGCGCCGCGCGCCCTCCGGCACCGCATGCGCGACCAGCAGCGTGAGGCGCGAGCGCGCATCGATCTCCGCCGCGAGCCGCTTGGCCAGCCGCGCCTGCCGGAGCTCGGCCTCGACCGACAGACCGTACCCGGTCTTCATCTCGAGCGCCGTCGTCCCGAGGGACGTCATCTCGCGCACGAGCGGC
>JBLNEO010000206.1:0-4591 GCA_050262775.1 Pseudomonadota bacterium
GCCTTCGAGGGTGTCGCTGCCGTCGCCGGGATCCCAGATGAAGGTGTCGTCGCCGGCGCCCAGCTGGGAGGCGTCGTTGCCGCCGTTCCCGTCGATCGAGTCGGCCCCGTCACCGCCGAGCAGCGTCTCCGCTCTCGAGCCTCCGAGCAGGGTGTCGTTGCCGACGCCACCGTCGATGGTCGTCGCGATCCCGTCGGTGACGAGGCCGTTGAGCTCGTCGATGCGCACGAGGTCGTCGCCGCTCCGTGCGGCGACCGCGATCCTCGCGATCTTCTTCCGCTTGAACTGGAAGTCGGCGGAGCCGTCGTCGCCGACGTCGATCTGGAGGATGCCGGGCTCGCCGGCCTTCAGGCGCAGCGAGATCTTGTCGCTCGCTGTGGTGCCCTTGATCGTCAGCACGCCGTGCCGGAGCTTCGGGCGCTCGAACCCGGCCCTCGGGGGCGGGTACGAGGCGTCGGTCGCGCCGGCGGGCGCGGCATTCCCGGGCCCTGCCGCGATCGCCGCCGCGCCGGCGACGGCCGCTGCCGCAGCCAGCCGCCACGCGACGCGCGAGGGCTTGAATCGGGTGAGGTACGTCATCTGTGCTCGTCTCCTCTGAGTGAGCCGCGGGCGGCTCGTGGACTTGCCTGTCTCGACGAGCGTGGAGACGGCGGACGCGTGTTCGCACCGTTGCGACCCCCCGGTGTTTCCGGCTCGAGCGCGATCCAGGAGGTGTGCTCGGCGCTCGCGCCCCGGGACCGCGGTCAGTCGACGTGGAGCACGGCCTTGCCGCCGATGCGGCGCGCCAGGAGCGCCTCGAGCGCCCTGCCAGCTTCCCGCCAGGAGGCTTCGAGCGCGATCTGACCGTCCAACCGGCCGTCGGCCATGAGCGTGACGAGGCGGGTGAGGTCTCCGGCTCCGCCTGCATGAGCGGCGAGCTCGTCGAGCAGGTTCAGCGTGTAGATCCTCGCCCCCTTCGCGCGGTCGAATTGCGCCGCGCGGAAGGTGACGGTCTCGGCGTCGCTCTGCGTCGCGAGGTTGACGACGAGCCCACGAACGGCGAGGTGCTCGATGGCAAGGCCGAACGTGCGACCGCCCACCGCGTCGACGATCACGTCGTATTCGCCGCCGAGCGTCTCGACGACGTCTGCGGCGCCGAGCCGGCGAAGGACCTCGTCCGACGCGCTCCGGTTTCGCACCAGCGCGGTCACCCGTGCTCCGCTCTCGCCGGCGAGCTGCACCGCGAACCGCCCGACGCCGCCGTTCGCCCCGGTGACCAGGACGCGCTTGCCGAGCACGAGACCGGCGACCTCGAGCGCCCGGAGCGCGGTCATCCCGGCCGTCGGAAGCGTGGCCGCCTGGGCGTCGGAGACCACGTCCGGGATCACCGCCAGGCGGCCCGTGGGGATCGCGGCCAGCTGTGCCCAGGCACCGGCGTCGACCAGGCCGACCACGCGAGCGCCACGCTGCGGCCCGCTTCCGTCGGCGGCCCGACGCTCGACCACACCGGCGGCGTCCCAGCCCGTGAGCGACCCTTCGTGCAGGTCCGGCAGGCGCGTGACCTCGCCGCGGTTGAGCGAGAACGCCCGGACACGTACGAGTGCCTGATCGGGCAGCGGGACGGGGTCCGGGACGCTGTCGGTCAGCCGCACGTTGGGTGGCGCCGACGTCGTCGTCAGCGCGAGCACGGCTCGATCCCGGCCGTCGGCGCTACGGCGCGATGTTGTGGTTGAGATGGAAGACGTTGTCCGGGTCGTACCGGCGCTTGACCTCTTCGAGCCGCTCGTAGTTCGGGCCGTAGGCGGCGCGGATCGCGTCCTCTGCCTGATCGTCCCCGAGGTAGTTCAGCCAGCGACCCGTGCCGAGATGCGGTCGCATCGCCGCGAACGTCTCGCGGCTCCAGGCGACGTTCGCCTCGGTGTCGGCGGGGTCGGTCCAGACCGAGGGGATCAGGAGGTTCCAGCCCTCGGCGCGGTGCGGCACCGCCGTCTCGGTCACGCCCACGCGTGTCACGGCGCCGTGGAAGTGCTCGAACAGGATTCCCGTCATCGGCGAGGGGACGGCCGCGAACCGCTCGACGGCGACGTCGATCAGCTCGTCGGAGAGCCCTTGCGTGAAGCTCGACAGCCAGTAGTTGAGCGATCCGGCCGGGAAGCCGGCGTCAAGGAGCGTGTTCATCACCGGGTACGGCATCGGGCCGACGTCCACGACCAGGGGCGATCCCCACGTCGTGAACGGCGCGAGCTCGCGCTCGGCCTCGGCGGTAGCTCCCGCGTGGAACGCGACGAGCGCCGAGAGCTTCGTGCCGGAACCGTCGGGTGCGTGCACCAGCCCGGCGAACACGGTCAGATCGTCCGAGGCGTCCGCGACCGCCTGACGGTAGAAGCGCAGCAGCTCGCCGGCGGCGCCGAACGGATGGGCGATGAGTCCGCCCACGATCGTCCCGACCGGGTGCAGCCGGTACGTGAACGACGTCACGACGCCGAAGTTGCCGCCGCCGCCCCGCAGCGCCCAGAAGAGATCGGCGTGTGACGCGGCGTCGACGTGGAGGACGTCGCCCTCCGCCGTGACGAGCTCGACGGCGAGCAGGTTGTCGGCTGCGAGGCCGTACTTGGCCATCAGCCAGCCGAGGCCGCCGCCGAGCGTGTAGCCCGCGATCCCCGTCCCGGAGACCGCGCCCCCGGTCACGGCGAGCCCGTACCTGGCGGCGGCGTCGTTCAGCTCCGCCCAGATCACGCCGCCCTCGACGGTCGCGGTGGCCCGGTCGGGGTCGATCGCGATCCGCTTCATCTCGGCGAGGTCGATCATCACGCCGCCGTCCGTCACGGCGCGGCCCGCGACGTTGTGGCCGCCGCCGCGAATGGAGACCTCCAGCCCTGCCCGGCGCGCGACCGCGAGCGCCGCGACGACGTCGTTCGTCGTGCGGCAGCGGACGATCAGCGCCGGCCGGCGGTCGACGAGGCCGTTGTGCACGGCGCGTGCCGCGTCGTAGCCCGCGTCCGTCGGGCCGAGGACGGAACCGTCGACCTGTCCGGCCAGGTCGGCGACGAGTGCGGCGTCCAGGGTCATGCTCATCAGCTGCTCCTCCAAGGAAGTGGGTCAGGTCTCGATCGTGGAGCCGATGGAGGGCTATTCGCACCGTGGCAACCCCCCGGTTTTTTCCACTCGCGCCGATGTCGTTCCGCGCGAATCGGCGGTAGGGTCGGCAGATGAACCGGCCGGCTACCGCGCCGCTCCTCGAACGGAGCGAGGAGCTGGCGAGGATCGCGTCGGCGCTGGCCGAGGCTCGGTCGGGGCGTGGGACGTTCGTCGTGGTCGAAGGGCCCGCCGGCATCGGCAAGACCGCGCTGCTCGCGGCCGCTCGGTCGAGGGCGGCCGCCGGCGGGATGCGCGTGCTCCGGTCACGGGGGACCGAGCTGGAGCGCGAGTTCGCCTTCGGCGTGGCGCGGCAGCTGTTCGAGCCGCCGCTGGCCGAGGCGTCGGAGCTCGATCGCGCCGACCTCCTCCAGGGCGCCGCGGGCGTCGCGGCAGGCTTCCTCGGGCTCCCCGGGGCTCGCGCGACGGACGGCGCGCCCTCGACGGGCGCGGATCCGTCGTTCGCGATCCTCCACGGCCTGTACTGGCTGTGCGCGAACCTCGCCGCCGTCGGCCCCGTGTGCCTCGTCGTCGACGACGCGCACTGTGCGGACGCCGCGTCCCTCCGCTTTCTGGCGTTCCTGCTCACGCGCCTGGAAGAGCTCGACGCCGCGGTCGTACTGGCGACCCGCCCGCTTGAGCCGGGCACCGACCCCGAGGTGCTGGCGACGGTGACGACGGATCCCTCGGCCGACGTGATCCGTCTCGGGCCGCTGACGAGGGACGCCGTTGCCGTGCTCGTCGAGTCGCGGCTCGGCGCGGGGGCCGATCCGGTCTTCGTCGACGCGTGCCTCCGCGCGACGCGCGGAACGCCGTTCCTGATGCGCGTGCTCGTGGAGGCGCTGACCGAAGGAGGCATCGCTCCGACGGCGGATGGCGCCCGCCACGTCGACCGGATCGGGGCACGGTCGGTCGGCCGCTCGATGCAGCTCAGGCTCCGTCGGCTGCCGGAGCACGCCGGGCGACTCGCCCGCGCGCTGGCGGTCCTCGAGCAGGGCGACCTCCTCCAGACGGCACGACTCGCGGGCCTCGACGAGGGGGAGGCCGGCGAGGCGGCCGAACTGCTGACGACCGCGGGGATCCTCGAGCCCGGCCGGCCGCTGACGTTCGCGCATCCGATCGTCCGCAGCGGTCTCTACGCCGAGCTCTCCGCCGCCGACCGCGCCGAGGGCCACGGCCGTGCCGCCCGGCTCCTCGCCGAGCAGCCCGGTGCATCCGAGCGCGTCGCCCAGCACCTGCTGGCAAGCGAGCCCGCCGCGGACGGCTGGGCCGTCGAGCGGCTGATCGAGGCAGCTTGTGCGGCGGGCAAGCGGGGCGCTCCCGAGTCGGAGGCTGTCTACCTGCGCCGTGCGCTCGCCGAGCCGCCGCCGCCCGACCGCCGGTGGAGCTTGCTGCTCGACCTCGGCATGGCCGAGGCCAGCATCGGGCACCTCGACTGGGCCGAGCATCTCCGGTCGGCGGTGGAGACGGCGCCAGA
>JBLNEO010000207.1:0-2810 GCA_050262775.1 Pseudomonadota bacterium
CCCGCGCCTCCTCAGTCCGCGAGAAGCAGCAGCCCGAGCAGGAGCACGCCCGCGAGCGCCGCCGCCGCGGCCACGGGATGCCCGAGCTGCTCGTCGGCGCGCAGCGCCAGCGCAGCCAGCGAGCCCAGCAGCGCCAGCGCGACGAGCGTCACACCGGCCAGCAGCATCACGCCGCCCTCCTTTCGACCTCCTCGCCCTCGGGCTCACGCCGGAGCAGCGACGCCCCCACCGCGACGGCGAGCGTCGCGACGATCACGCCGAGGGAGACGTACACGGGGATCTTCCAGATGTCGGCGAGCAGCATCTTCGCCCCGACGAAGACGAGCACGACCGCGAGCCCGACGTTGAGGTACCGGAACCGACCGATCATCCCGGCGAGCACGAAGTAGAGCGCAGCCAGCCCGAGCAGCGAGAACGCGTTGGCGGCGTAGACGATGAACGTCTCGCGCGTCACCGCGAAGATCGCGGGGATCGAGTCGACGGCGAAGACCACGTCGAAGGCGGCGACGAGCACGAGCGCCGCCAGCATCGGCGTCGCCACGCGACGACCGGCCTCGCGCACCGTCAGCTTGTCGCCGTGGTACTCGGTGGTCAGCGGCAGGACGCGGCCGAGCAGCCGCAGCGCCGGGTTCCGCTCGGGGTGGATCTCGACGTCCGAGTGCCGGGCCATCCGGATCCCGGTCAGGATCAGGAACGCACCGAAGACGTAGATCGTGTAGTGGAAGGCGTCGAGGAGCGCCGCGCCGGCGGCGATGAAGATGCCGCGCAGGACGATCGCGCCGACGATCCCCCAGAAGATCACGCGCCGCTGGTAGGCCGCGGGCACCGCGAAGTACGAGAAGATCAGGGCGAAGACGAACAGGTTGTCGATCGAGAGCGACTTCTCGATCAGGAACCCGGCGAGGTACTCCTCGGCAGGCCCGCGGCCCTGCCACCACCAGAGGAAGCCCGCGAACGCGACCCCCAGCACCGTCCACGCGATGCTCCACCCCACGGCGCGGCGGAACGAGATCTCCTCGCCGCGGCGTCCGAACGCCACGAGGTCGACGACGAGCATCGCGACGACGAACGCCCCGAACGCTCCCCACATCCAAAGCTCAAGCTGCACGGCATCGCTCCTTCGTCAGGCCGGTTGTCGGTCGACGAAGGTCTCCCCCGCCGCAGCTGCGGCCGACGTCACCGGGCACGAGGCCGGACTGACGATGACGCCCGTTGCGGGGTACTGCCCCTCGCTGGCGGGAGTGTAGCGCGCGCTAGCCTCCCTGCGTGGAGGCCGGCTCGCTCGCGCTGAGGAACGTGCGCCTCCGGGAGGCGCTCCGGTGGGCCGCTCCGGCGGTGTACCTCGCGGCCTTGTCCGTGGCCATGTGGCGCGACGGGATCCCCGCGGCGCGCGAGCGCCTGCTGCTCTGGATCGTGCTCGGGCTCCTCGCCTTCTCGATCACGAACGTCCGCGGCTGGGCGCGCGGCGTCGTGCTCGAGTGGATCCCGTTCGCGCTCATCCTGTCGGCGTACGACCTCCTGCGCGGCCAGGCGGACGGACTCCTCTTCGCCACGCACGTCCGCCCGCAGCTCGAGGCCGACCGCGTGCTCGGGCTCGGCACCGCTCCCACGGTGTGGCTGCAGGAGCACCTCTGGCACGGGCCCGCCGACCTCCGCTGGTGGGACTACGGCGCCTGGGCGGTCTACTCGAGCTACTTCCTCGCCACGTACCTGCTGGCGGCGGCGCTCTGGTTCGTCGCGCGCGACCGTTTCCGGCCCTACGTCGCCACCGTCTCGCTGCTCGCGCTGATGGGCTTCGCGACCTACGCGCTCTTCCCGGCGGCGCCGCCGTGGCTGGCGAGCGAGGAGGGCGCGCTCGAGTGGACGACGCGGACGATCGGGATCGTCTCGGGCCACGTCCCGGTGCTCGACTTCGCGACGCTGTTCGAGCGCGGATCGCAGTACGCGAACCCCGTCGCGGCGGTGCCGTCGCTCCACGCGGCGTACACCCTCCTCCTGACCCTGACGCTCTGGCCGCTCGTTCCGCGGTGGGCGCGGCCCGTGCTCGCGGCCTACCCCCTCGCGATGGCGTTCGCGCTCGTCTACACCGCCGAGCACTACCTCGTCGACGTGCTCCTCGGGTGGGCGTACGCGATCGTCGCGGTGTGGGTCGTGCGCACCGTGGGAGCGCGTCTGGCGCGGCGCGCGCGACCGGCGGCGTCCGCCTAGGAACCGTGCGGCTCGAGCTGGGCCCGCAGCTCGCGGATGCGCTCGAGCGTCGCCCAGAGCTCGCGCGCGGGGGCTCGTTCGTCGGCGAGCTCGGAGAGGCGCCGGTGGAGGCGCGAGAGCTCGTTCACGATGTCGCGCGGCATCGGCTGGGGGTCGAAATTGCCCATCTCGGTAGGGACGACCCCCGGCTCGGGGAGAACTTGCGGCGCGGGTGTTGCGCAAAGTCCACCCAAAGTCGGGTGCGCACGCTATAAGGGTGGCGCGAGCCGGGGTCCTCACGGCTGCCGGGCACGCGGCCTGCGCCGGCGCCGAACGACTCTCGTGGGGAGAGCGGGTCTCCCGGCTCGCCCATCGTCGAGCGGCCGCGGAACCTGGCCGTTTCGGGGTTGCAATCCCGAACCGCGGTGCTAGCGTCGGCGCCGAGCAGCGACTGCGGTAGCACGGGGGTGCGAGGGGGGCTCGCGGCGAGGTCGAAAGGGTCAGCAGCGTCGGCGTGGACCGGGCCCGGCGGCGCGCGGCGCTCGCGGCCGCCGCGGTGCTCTTCGTCGCCTCGATGGGCGTGGGCACGGCGACGGTCGTGGCCGCTGACGGCGACCCTCCCC
>JBLNEO010000208.1:0-4912 GCA_050262775.1 Pseudomonadota bacterium
GCGCCGACGATGAAGGCGCAGCGCTCCGGGAAGATCGTCAACACGTCGTCGATGACGGTGCCGAGCGGGATCCCCGGCTTCCTCCACTACGTCGCCTCGAAGGCGGCGGTCGTCGGGCTGACGCGCGCGCTCGCGCGCGAGCTCGGCGAGTGGAACATCTGCGTCAACACGATCAGCCCCGATTACGTGCCGCACGACGCCGCCTACGCCGCACGGCAGCCGGAGATGGCGCCGCTGCTCGCGAGTCAGCGCGCGTTCAAGCGCGACCAGGTGCCGGAGGACCTCGTCGGGACGATCCTCTACCTCGTCGGCCACGGCTCCGACTTCGTCACAGGGCAGGACTTCTGGGTCAACGGCGGCCGGCTGTTCCACTGATATCACCGCTGCCGGGGCGGGTTGACACGGCCGCCGCCGCTGTGCGCATATAGAAACGTCAACCGACGTTCGTCTATCGCGGAGGGAGCAGATGAAGGGGAAGGGGAGGGCGCTCGCGCTCGCGCTGACGGTCGCGCTGGCCGCGGGAGCCGTCGCGGCGGTCGTCGTCGCACGTCCGTCCCGCACGGGGCGGTCGGGCCTCGCGGCCCTGCAGGCGAAGAACATGCCGGCGTTCGAGCGCGCGCGCGAGGCCGAACGCGGCGGCGAGGCCGACACCGAGGCCGCCGAGCTGGCGGAGTCCTACCTCGAGCGGGCGTACCCGGCGGACGGGATCACGTTCGAGCAGACGCAGCGGGCCGCGGCGGACGCCGCGAAGGTGCGGGCGCGAGGCTCGTCGCTGACCTCCAAGTGGGACGCCGTCGGGCCCGTGACGCTCGACGTCGACCGGCTCGGGACCCAGACCTACCAGCGCGGCACGCAGTGGTCGGGGCGGACGACCGCGATGGCGATCGACCCGAAGTGCAAGCCCCAGGAGTGCACGCTGTACGTCGGCGCGGCGGGCGGCGGCCTCTGGCGCTCCAAGAACGCGCTGGCGCCGACGCCCGCGTGGAAGTTCGTCGGCGACGGCATCCCCTCGACGGCGGTCGGCTCCATCACCGTCGACCCGACGGACGCGACGGGCAAGACGGTCTACGTGGGCACCGGCGAGGGGAACAACTCGGGCGACAGCGCCGCCGGCGTCGGCGTCTACCGGACGACCGACGACGGGGCCCACTGGACGCTCCTCGCCGGCTCGTTCGCGCCCGCGGCGAACCACGCCGTCACCGGGATCGCGATCGATCCCGCGAACCCGCGGCACCTCCTGATCGGCACCGCGGGCGGCACCCGCGGCGCGGCGTCGAACGGGGGCGCCGCCACGCGCGGCGCGCCGGCGAACCGCGGCATCTGGGAGTCCACCGACGGCGGTGCGACGTTCACGAAGTCGCTCGCTCCGGCCGCCGCGAACGGGACGACGACCGTGAACGAGCTGAAGTGGGATCCCCGCGGCGGCACGACGGTCTACGCGGCGGTCGCGGGCGTCGGCCTGCTCCGCTCGACCCAGGCCGGGGCATCCGGCTCCTGGGAGCGCATCTTCGCCGGCACGCGCGGGCGCTACACGTTCTCGCCGACGCCGCTCCCGAACGGGAAGACGCGGATCTACCTCGCCGACGCCAACGGCGGCGGCCAGTCGAGCCAGGCCTACCGGCTCGACGACGCGTCGGCACCGGCTGCGAGCCTCACCGCGAGCGACAACGCGGCGTGGGCCCGCCTCTCGAGCCCCGTCGACGGCACGCCCGGCTACGCGAGCTGGGGCTACTGCGACGGGCAGTGCACGTACGACATGTTCATCGCGTCGCCTCCCGACCGGCCCGACATGGTCGTGCTCGGTGGGCTGATGAACTACGACGAGCTCCCGCCCTACGGCGGCCCGGGGAGCGACCGGTCGAGCGGCCGGGCAGTGCTGCTCTCGACCGACGCGGGCGCGACGTGGACCGACCAGACCGGCGACGCGCAGCTGCCCGGGGAGTCGATGCACCCCGACCAGCACACGATCGCCTTCGTCGCCGGGAATCCCGACGTGATGTTCGTCGGGTCGGACGGCGGCGTCATCCGCACCAGCGGGACGTACAGCGACATCTCGTCGCAGTGCGCCGACCGCGGCCTGTCGGCGCTGTTCCTCGCCGACTGCCAGGCATGGCTGAAGCGGGTGCCGACGCTGCTCGAGCCCGTCAACGCCGGGCTCGCGACGCTGCAGCTGCAGGCGATCGCCGTCAACCCGGCGGATCCGTCGGGGGAGGCGCTCGCTGGGACGCAGGACAACGGCTCGATCAGCTTCCACGGGTCGCCGACGTGGACGCTCGGCCTCACGGGTGACGGTGCGGACGCGGGCTTCGACGCGGTGAACCCGCAGATCCGCTTCCACACGTACTACAACGGCTGGATGGACGTGAACTTCCAGGGCGACGATCCGGAGACGTGGGTGTGGGTCAGCGACGCGCTGCTCTTCAACCCCGACGGCGTCTCGTTCTACCCGCCGACCCTCGCGGACCCCGTCCGCGGCGGGACGATCTTCATCGGCACGCGGAACGTCTGGCGGACGCAGGACTCCGGCGGCGACCGCGCGTTCCTGGAGGCGCACTGCAACACGACGAACCAGTTCGGCACCAGCGACCGGCTGTTCACCGGCGACTGCGGCGACTTCGTCCGCATCGGCAACGGGCAGGCGCTCACGGGCACGGCGTACGGGACGACGAAGGCCGGCGGCAGCGTCGCCGCGCTCGGCCGCGCCCGCGACCCCGACACGCTCTGGGCGGCGACGAGCGCCGGCCGCCTGTTCGTCTCGCGCAACGCGAACGGCGCCGCGGCAGGTGTGACGTATACGCGGATCGACACGCCGGCCCAGCCGAACCGCTTCGTGTCGTCGATCACCGTCGACCCGGCGAACCCGCTGCGGGCGATCGTCACCTACTCGGGCTACGGCTCCAACACGCCGGCCACGCCGGGGCACGTGTTCGAGGTCGTGTACGACGCGACGGCGGGCACGGCCGCCTTCACCGACCTGTCCGCCGACCTCGGCGACACGCCGGTCCTCGACGCGGTGCTCGACCCCGTCAGCGGCGACGTGTACGCGTCCACCGACTTCGGGGTCAGCCGCCTCGCGGCCGGCTCCGGCACGTGGACGAACGCCGCCGACGGGATGCCGTTCGTCTCGGTCCCCGGGCTCACGCTCTCGGAGGGGAAGACGAACGGGACGCGGTACGTCTACGCGGCGACGCACGGCCGCGGCGCGTACCGGCTCACGCTCAGGCAGTAGGAGCGGACCGTGCCGCCGCCGCCGCGAGGCGGCGGCGGCACGCCGCCCTACGCCGACGCGCCGAGGATGTGCGCGACGACCTGTCGCACGGTCGAGGAGGGGATCGCGAAGCCGACGCCGTCGTTGCCGCCGGACTCGCTCTCGATCTGCGACGTGACGCCGATCACCTCGGCGCGGTCGTTGAGGAGCGGGCCACCGGAGTTGCCGTGATTGATCGCCGCGTCGGTCTGGATCGCACCCGTGATCGTGGCGCCGTTCGGCGCCCGAAGCTCGCGGCCGGTCGCGGAGACGATCCCCGACGTCACCGTGTTCTCGAGACCGACGCCGACGGGCACGCGACGTACGAGGCGCACATCACGAAGGCGGACGGCGGCCGCGCCACCGTCTACGTGAACGAGCAGTTCCAGGTGGTGGGCTCGGAGTCGCGCTAGGCGACGCGATCGGGGGCGCTGGCCGCGGCGCCCCCGATCGATGCGTCGTGACTCCAGGACGCGCCGCCGTCGCTCCGTCTTCCGCCGCTCAGGCGAGAGGAGGCAGGACCGCCGCACCCCCGGGGTCAGCAAAGGCACGACGACCCGCCTCCCGCGCCCATCCTCCCCCCGCGGCCTGCGTGCTGCCACCCCGCGAACGGCTAGGTGTCGCAGTCGCGGCCGCCGGTCAAGCGCCGAACGGGGGATTCCGGCGTCCCCGGTCTGCGTCGATCATCTCGAGGCGGCCATGACGCACGCCTTCACCCTCGCGTTCCCTGCGGCCGTCCTCGGCCTGATCCTCGTCGCGCTGCTCGTCGAGTGGCGCCGCGCGCGCCGACGCCGCCCGTGACGCCGAGGCGCGAACGGGCAGCGCCCGTCACGCTCAGCGCTGCCGCGCCACCTCCTGCAGCGACCGCAGGATCCAGATGCAGGCCAGGAAGCTGAAGAGCAGCGCCGGGAGGAGCACGCCGAGCGCGAGGAGCCCCCGGAGCGGCGGCGTCACCGACCACGCGAGCACGCGCTCGAAGAGCCACGCGCCCGCCTCGACCGCGACGCAGGCCGCCACGATCGCGGCCAGGCGGCGCGCGAGCGTCGCGGGCGCGAGCCCCGGGAACCGGGTGTCGAGCCAGAGTGCGAGGAGCGCCGCTCCCGCGCTCGCGGAGAGCGTGAACAGGGCCGCGTTGCTCACCGAAGGATCTCCACCGCGGTCGCCGGCGGGCACCCGCGCTCGAGGAGCTTCGTCGCCAGGTGCAGGTCGGTCGGCGTCCGCGCGAGCACGAAGGCGTCCTCGCGCGGGTACCCCGCGCGGCGCAGCGACTGGAACCGCCAGGAGAACACGAGCGCGGCCTCCGCGTCACGGGAGTGGTCCGACGGCGCGACTGCGTGCCTCGGCATGGCTGTATTCAACGACATCCGGGCATGCCGCATCACCGCCCGTCCGGCTGAGCCCGCCTGACCGAAGGAGCGGTCGCCGCGAATCCCCGTTCCGAGGGATATCCCCACGGGCCGAAACCGACCTATGCTCGGACCGTTCAGTTATGCGGCCACTGAACCTGAAGATCCTCGTCGTGGACGACCATGCGCTCATGCGCGAGGCGGTCTGCGCCATCCTCGAAGGGGCGGAGGGGCTGGAGCTCGTCGGCGAGGCGGATTCGGCGGCCTCGGCGCTCGCGCGCACCGCGGAGCTCGCACCCGACATCGTCCTGCTCGATCT
>JBLNEO010000209.1:0-29465 GCA_050262775.1 Pseudomonadota bacterium
CGCTGCTCGGGCGCGCCGAAGGCTGAACGGTTCCGGCCCCAGATGACGACCGTGAAGCGGCGTGGGTTCGGATACGGCCTGCCGACGTTGAGGAAGGTCGGGCGTCCGTTGCTCGCCGACGCGTAGACGGCGCCGACGACCGGCCCCTTCACGGTGACGACGTGCCCTGCATATCGAGCTGCCGTCGACCATGAGACGGCACCCGAGCAGGTCGTTGCGCTTCCGTGAGCGCGCGCACCGGCGGAAGGAGCGACGGCGACCGTGACGGCCGCGGCGACGACGACGAGACGAGCGAGCATGGAGACCCCTTAGACGGACAACCGCGTCACGCGGACGATGTCCGTCGCGCGTCGCGGCGGAATCCCTCGACCGGGCGGTGAGCCCTCCCCAGATGGGGTGACCGCGCTTCGGCGGAGCCAGGTTCGACGCGACGGTTCGGAGGCGGTGCGGCGACTAGCCGCGCAGGAAGCTCGGCGGCTCGAGGACGTCCTCGCGCGCCGGGCTCGGCTCGGCGAACGACGCGCGACGCGACGGTCGGCCGCGGCCGCCGAGGCCGGTCGCGACGACCGTCACCCACACCTGGCCGGTGAGGCGCTCGTCGATCGTCGCCCCGAAGATGATGTTGGTGTCGTCCGTCGCGGCGCTGCGGATCACCTCGGCGGCGTCGTTCACCTCGATCAGCGACAGATCGTCGCCGCCGGCGATCGAGAGCAGGATGCCCTTCGCGCCGACGATCTCCGTGTCGATGAGCGGGGAGCGCAGCGCGCGCTCGGCGGCCTCACGGGCGCGGCCCTCGCCTCCGGAGGAGAAGCCGATGCCCATGAGGGCCGAGCCGGCGTCCTTCATCACCGTGCGAACGTCGGCGAAGTCGAGGTTGATCAGGCCCGGCATCGTGATCAAGTCGCAGATGCCCTGGACGCCCTGGCGGAGGACGTCGTCGGCGACGCGGAACGCGTCGAGCATCGAGGTGGAGCGGTCCAGCACCTCGAGGAGCCGGTCGTTCGGGATCACGATCACCGTGTCGCACGCCTCGCGCAGCGCGTCGGTGCCGGCCTCGGCGGCCGCGCGGCGCCGCGTGCCCTCGAACCGGAACGGCGTCGTGACGATCCCCACCGTGAGCGCGCCGACGTCGCGTGCGATGCGGGCCACCACGGGCGCGGCCCCCGAGCCGGTGCCCCCGCCCTCACCGGCGGTGACGAAGACCATGTCCGAGCCGCGGAGCGCCTGCTTGATCTGGTCGACGCTCTCCTCGGCGGCACGGCGGCCGACCTCCGGGTCGGCGCCCGAGCCGAGGCCGCGCGTGAGGTCGCGGCCGATGTGGATCTTCACCGGCGCCTCGTTCGTCCCGAGCTGCTGGAGGTCCGTGTTGACCGCGACGAACTCGACCTGCGAGACGCCGGCGTCGACCATCCGGTTGATCGCGTTGAGGCCGGCGCCACCGACGCCGACGACGCGGATCACCGCGAGGTACGAGCTCGCGTCGCCGCGCGGCGCGCGGTAGAGCTGCGGCGCCGGCTCCGGCAGCGGGACCGGCTCGTAGTAGCGGGCGGCCGCCGGCGGCATCGGCTCGGGCGGCGCGGGCGTGGGGGGCGCCGGCTCCGGCAGCGGCGACGGCGTGGGCTCGGGCGCCGGGGGCTCCGGCACGGGCGGTGCGGGCTCGTGGATCGGCGGCGCGGGCTCGTCGATGCCGACGTCCTCGAACGTCGGGACGTGCTCGACCGTCGCCTCCGGCGGCTCCGTCGGCGCGGGCGCCGGCGACGGCTCCTCGCCGCGCTCGGCCTGCCGCTGCGCCGCCTCCGTCGCGCGGAAGAGCTCCGCGAGCGGGCCCTCACGCATGCTGGCGCGCTTTCGCGCCATTGAGCACCTCCTTCGCGAGGTCGCGGTACATCGCCGCCGCCTCGCTGGACGGATCGTAGGCCAGCACCGACTGCCCCTTCACCGGGGCTTCCGCATAGCGAACGGTCTTGCGGATCTTCGTGTTGAAGACGAGGTCGCCGAAGTTCTCCTGGAGGATCTCCACCGCCTCGCGCGAGTGCAGCGTGCGGCGGTCGTACATCGTCGGGAGGATCCCGTGGATCGACACGTTCGGGTTCAGGTTCTCACGGATCATCTCGAGCGTGTTCTGCAGCTGGACGAGTCCGCGCAGCGAGAGGTACTCGCACTGCACCGGGACGATCACGCCGTCGGCCGCGACGAACGCGTTGATCGTCAGCAGGCCGAGCGACGGCGGCGTGTCCATCAGCACCCAGTCGTAGCTCTCGCGCACCGGCGCGAGGGCCTTCTCGAGCGCGCGCTCGCGTCCGATCATCGAGGAGAGGGCGAGCTCCGCGCCGGCGAGGTCGATGGAGGCGACGGCGACGTCGATCTCGGCCGAGACGATCACGTCCTGGATCGGGATCCGGTGGACGAGCACGTCGAACATCGACTTCGAGATCTCGTCGGGGTTCATTCCCTGGCTCATCGTCAGGTTGCCCTGCGGGTCGAGGTCGACGACGAGCACCCGGTGGCCCTTCTCCTTCAGCGCCACGCCGAGGTTGAGGGTCGTCGTCGTCTTCGCGACGCCGCCCTTCTGGTTCGCGAGCGCGATGACCCTAGCCGTCGTGACTCCTTTCCCATCCTTCGGACGCGCGTTCGGGCGCGGCAACAAGCGTGAGAACGCCATAGGGCGTCCCTTTTCGGGTCAAAGTAGCGGAGTCCTCTACCGTTCCTCCTCCCCGTCCCAGTAGTCGAGCGACTCGACGCGGGCGATGAGGCCGACGCCCGCGAAGAGGAGCTTGTTCGAGCGCGGGTAGTAGACGATGTCGTTCGGGTGGCGCTCGCCGTAGGCGAGGAGGGTCAGACCCTCGGGCCCGGCGCGGAAGGCGTGCGCGACGCCCGTGCCCGCCGGGCGCGAGACGACGTGACCCGGCCGCACGGCGTGCTCGGTCGGCGCGGGTGGCTCGGCCTGCGGCGACGCCATCAGCTCGAGCGTCGCCGACCCCTCGAGGATCACGAACAGCTCCTCCTCGGAGCCGTGGCAGTGGTGCGGGCAGTTGAGCTTCCCGGGCTCCACGCGGACGTGCTTGAGGCCGGTGTTGGTCGCGCCCGCGACCCGGCCGGGAGCGCGCCACTCGGACTCGTAGCCCGGCGGGTCGTCCTCGTCGGGCAACGGCTCGAGCTCGGCGACGCGGACGATGCTCGACGGCCGCGCGCTGGGGGCGTCCGGGAGCGGCGGCGGCCCCGCCTCGCGCTCGTACGCCCACGGCCGCGAGTCGGCCGGGCCGGCGAGGACGTAGTGCGCGCCGAGCCACAGGACGCCGGCGCGCGGGAGGTACGCCGCCTCGTCGCCGAGCCGCTGGCCGAACGCCAGCACGTCGAGGCCCTCGTCCCCGCCGTGGAGCGTGTGCGCCTTCCCGTCGGGGGCGTGGTAGAGGCAGTCGCCTGCCCGGAGCTCGTACGTCTCGCCCTCCTGCCACGAGAGGCCCGAGCCGCCGAGCACGTAGAAGAGCTCCTCCTCGCGCCCGTGCACGTGCGCGGGGGTCGACCAGCCGCCGGGCGCAACGTGGATCCGCTTGAGCCCGACGGCGACGGAGCCGGCCGCACGCCCCAGGTCCTGCCAGCGGCCGCGCAGGTGACCGAAGTCGACCTCGCGGGTCTCGACCTCGTCCCAGTGCGCCAGCACCACTCGACCCTAAAGGACGAGCCGGACCACCGCCGTCGTCACGGCGGCGGCGGCGACGACGACGAGCACCGGCGCCCGCGCCGCGATCGCCGCGGCGGCGGCGAGGATGCCCGCGAGGCGCTCGTCGAGCACGAGCTCCCGGTCGCCGCCCACGAGCTGCGTGACGACGAGCGCGGCGAGCACCGCCGGCGCGAGCGCCTCGAGCACGCCGCCGAGCGACGACGGCAGCTCCCGGTCGCCGAGCAGCACCGGACCGGTCGCCTTCAGCGCCACCGTTCCGGCGCCGACGAGCAGCACGCACCACCAGACGGCGCTCACCGGCGCAGTCCCAGGAGACACGCGGCCGCCGCCGCGATGATCGGCACGCCCGGCGCGGCCACCGGGATCAGGACGAGCGCGATCCCCGCTCCCGCGAGCGCAGCGGCCACCGCGCGCCGCGTGCGCAGCTGCGGCACGAGCAACGCGAGGAACAGCGCCGGGAACGCCGCGTCGAGTCCGAGCCGGCCCGGGTCGCCGACGAGGTCACCGGCGAGGACGCCGACCGCGGTCGAGGCGACCCACGACGGGTAGAGCACGGCGCCTGCGCCGAGCAGGAACGGGACGTCGAAGCGGCCGCCGCCGCGCGACGCCAGCGCCCATGACTCGTCGACGATCAGTTGTGCGGTCAGGAGGCGGCGCAGCCGCGAGCCCCGGAACCCGGGCGCGGCGGCGATCGACATCGGCCCGTACCGCGCGTTCAGGAGCAGGCCGGCGACGACCGCCGCCGCCACGCCGCCCGACGCCTGGAGCACCGACGCGACCGCGAACTGCGCCGACCCGGCGAACGTCGTGGCGGACATCACCACGGGCGCGATCAGGCCCATGTCCGCCGCCTGCGAGAGGACGCCGTACGACAGCCCGAACGCCAGGACGGCGATCGTGAGCGGCAGCACGGCGCGGACACCGGCGCGGAATCCGGAAGGCGGCGTCGCCACGGCCGCGCGCCACGTTACCCGGTTGCGGCCATCGCCCCCTCCAGCGCCGCACGGCAGCGATCGACCGCCGCGTCGGCGCGCGCGTCGCCCTCGTGCGCGCTCCACGCCTCGGCCTCGCGGACGAGGTGACGGAGCTCCTCGAGCAGTTGCACTGCCGGCGCTCCCGCCCGGTCGAGCGCCTCGATGCGGCTCAGCCGCTGCAGCACCGCCGCCGTCTCGTCCATGCCGTTCACGCTACGCGGCCCCGACGCGCGGGGGTGTGCCGAATGTGGGACGAATGTGTGCCGACGACACGCTGGGACGCCTCAGGTCGATGCCGGCGGTTGACCTGCGAGCGCGCGCCGCATCGCCTCCTCGACGCCGACCGGCACGATCTCCGGGAAGACGCGCGCCGCGGCATCGTCCTCGACGACCGTCGGATGCAGGAGCGACTCGATGAGGCGCCGGCCGACACGCGCGTGCGAGCGCGCGACGACCGACAGCCACAGCGACGAGAGCCCGGGCGTGAGGAGCGGCACGGGCACGAGCACGCGCCGGATCCCCCTCGCCCGCGCGTAGAGCCGGATCAGGTCGGCGTACCCGACGCGGTCGGGGCCGCCGATCTCGAGCACCGCGCTCTGCGAGGGGCGCGTCCGAGCGGCGAGCAGGTACGCGACGACGTCTTCGATCGCGATCGGCTGCGCGAGCGTGCGCAGCCAGCGCGGCGCGACCATCACCGGGAGGCGGTCGGCGAGCGTCCGCACGAGCTCGAACGACCCGCTGCCCGCCCCGATCACGATCGACGCACGCAGCTCGACCGTCGTCACCCCCGACGCGGCGAGGATCCGACCGACCTCCTGACGCGACCGGAGGTGCGGCGAGAGGTCGCCGCGGCCGAGCCCGCCCAGGTAGACGATGCGCGCGACGCCGGCGTCGCGGGCAGCGGACGCGAACGTCTCGGCGGCGCGGAGCTCGGTGTCCTCGAACGACCCCGACGCCGCGAGCGCGTGCACGAGGTAGTACGCGAGCTCGACGCCGTCGAGCGCACGTGCGACCGCGCCGGCGTCGGTGACGTCGCCCTCGACGACCTCCGTGGTCGCGGCGACGTCGCGCAGCGCCTCGGGCCGCCGGGCCAGGCACCGGACGTCGGCACCCTCCGCCTCGAGCGCCTCGAGCAGGCGCCCTCCCACGTACCCCGTCGCGCCGGTGAGCAGGATCCGCCCGATACGGGGGTCAACGTCCCGGGGGCGGGAGCGATTCCGGTGCGGACGCGCCTACGCCGCGACGGACGCGCCCGACGGCCCGGCCGACGCAAGCCGCGCGAAGTAGCCCGCCGGACGCGGACGGAGTCCGAGCAACGCCTCGTCGAGCGCCTCCACGAGGCGCGGCCGGTCGCCGTGGACGAGCGCCTCGACGAGCGCGCGCCGGATCGCGTCGACGACGGTCTCCCCCGCGGTCTCGCCGCCCGCGACGGCGCGAAGCCGTCCGAGCAGGTCGGCGCGCTCGCGGCCCGTCTCGCCGAGAAGCAGCGCGCACCGGACGGATGCGGCCCAGAGGCCGTCGGTCCCCCCGAGGAGCGCGACGAGCGACTCGCGGAGCGACTCCGATCGGAACGGCTCCGCCTGGAAGAGCGCGAGCTCCCAGCGGTCGAGGGCCTCGCCGAGCTCCAGGTCGTCGTCGGCGAGCGACAGGCGCCCGAGGAGGTCGGCGGCGAGGCGGCCGCGGAAGGCGTCGAGGCGCGTCGCGTCGCCCGTCGGCTGCGTCCCCGCGATCGGCACGACCGGCCGGATCCCGTACGGACGCCAGTCGAGCCGCTCGAAGAGCACCGGCCCGGCCGCGACGGCGCCCGAGGTGGCGAGGCGGATCGCGGAGACGGCGTCGGCGAGCTCGCCCGGGGCGTCGGGCGGCTCGGCGCCCGGCCCCTCGAGCGCGCGCTCGAGCTCGAGCACGCAGAGTCGGTCGGCCTCGCGGCCGAAGGACGGCGGCAGCAGCCCCTTCGCCTCGGGCCAGTGCGCGGACAGCTCGTTCGTCGCGGCGCGCCGTACGCGGATCCCGGCGCCGAGCTCCACCGTCGTCGACGCCGACAGCCCGACGAGCGGCGCGATCGCGACGTAGCCGTGCCGGTCGCCGAAGAGCTGCCGCTCGAAGGCGCCGTACGCGCGGTCGAACGCGTCGTCGTCCCAGTCGAAGCACCCCGACGCCTCGGCGACCTTCACGAGCAGCGGCATCAGGACCGAATAGAGGAGTGCGCGGTCCTCGTCCGGCTCGCCGGGCGCGTGGGCGCGCGCGAAGATCGCCGCCGCGGGCTCGGCCCGCAGCTCGTCGAGGGCGAACCGCGCGTCCTCCCGACGCGACAGCCGGTCGGCGCGCGCCTCGACGAAGCCGCGCGCGAGCGGCCGGTACTCGTAGAGCGCAGGCCGGCCGCGCGACTCGTGGGCCTCGAACGAGAACGGGAGGTCGGCGCCCTCCTCGAGCTCGCGCGCGAGCACGGAGAAGGCGCCGAGGCAGAAGCAGCGGAGCGCGTGGTGGAGGTGCGGGGCGCGCACGGGCACGAGGCTCCTTACTCGCCCGGGGGGCCACCTCCTGCCTGGCAGCCGGGACACCAGTACGCCGTGCGGTTCGCGTCGCCCTGGCCGCGGGAGCGGATCGCCGCCCCGCAGCGCGGGCACGGCCGTCCCGCCTGCCGGTACGCGCGGCGCCGGCCGCGGCGGCCGTCGAGCGAGGCGCGCATCAGCCGGACCGCGCTCTCGAGCGCCCGGCGCAGCTGCTCGTCCGTCGCGTCGCCGACCCGCAGCCACGGCGACACGCGCGCGTCCCACAGCGCCTCCGCCATCCACATGTTCCCGATGCCGCCCACCAGTCGCTGGGACTGGACCGCCTCGCCGAGGTACGTCGCCGGCTCGGCCGTCCGCAGCCTGGCCAGCATCCCCTCGACGTCCGGCTCGTCGGCGAGCACGTCCGGGCCGACCCGCGCCGCGACGCCGTCGTCGAGCCGGAGCACCGGCCCGTTGAACTGGAGTGCCTGGAGCTGCGTGCCGCGGAGCACGAGCCACGGGCGGCCGTGCACCGGGCGGCCGCGCGCCTGGACGGTCCAGCGGCCGTTCATCCGCAGGTGGCTGCGGAGCACGAGGCCGCCGTCGAAGCGCAGCAGGAGGTGCTTCCCGACGGCCTCGACGGACTCGAGCCGCCGCTCCGGGCCGAGGCGCTCGGCGATCCGCGTCACCTGCGCCTGCGGATGGGGCGTCTCGATCTCGACCACCTCGCCCACGAGCGGCTGCAGCCGCCGCGCCGCGCGGTGCAGCGAATCGCCCTCGGGCACGCACCCAGCGTAGCTGTGTCATGCTTCTGTCGAGGATGGCCGCGCAGGACGCCACTCGGGGACTCAACATCGCCGCGCTCGCCCGTCGGACGGGAGTCGCGCCGGACACGCTCCGGAAGTGGGAGCAGCGCTACGGCGTGTTGCACCCGAGCCGGACCGCAGGGGGCCAGCGGCGCTACGACGAGTCGGACGTGGCCCGCGTCGAATGGCTGCGTGCTCGGCTCGACGAGGGCTGGCGGATCGGCGAGGCGGCCGCGCTCCTCGGGGAGGGCGCCGCGGTCCGGACGCCGGCGGAGCTGCGCACGGCGCTCCTCGACGCGGTCGCCGCCGCCGACGCCGAGGGAATCGGTCGCCTCCTCGACCAGGCGTTCTCGATCGGCAGCCTCGAGGAGACGCTGCTCGAGGTCGTCCGGCCCGTGCTCGAGGACGTCGGGACCGGCTGGCAGCGGGGCCGGCTCTCGGTCGCGCACGAGCACCTCGTCACCGCCGCGATCCGCGCGCGGCTCGAGCGCCTCCTCGCCGACGCGCGCGGCGGCGTCCGCGGCGTCGCGGTGCTCGCGTGCGCGCCGGGCGAGCGGCACGAGCTCGGCCTCCTGATGCTCGCCGTGTCGCTCCGCGCCGACGGCTGGCAGGTCGCGTACCTCGGCGCCGACACCCCGCTCGACGACGTCTTCCGGTTCGCGGAGGACGTCGGCGCGCGCATCGTCTGCATCAGCGCCGCCGTGTCCGACCGCATCGCCGAGCTGCGGGCGGCGATGAAGGAGGCGTCGTTGCCGACGGGCGCGCGGCTGGTGCTCGGCGGTGCCGGCGTCACCGAGGCGCGCGCGACGAAGCTCGGCGCCGCCTACGTGAACGGCGATCTGCGCAAGGCCGTCTCGAACCTGCGGGCGTACGGCGAGTGAGTCGCGCGCGGGCGGCGCTCGCCGGCGCGGGCGCGGCGCTCGTCTGGGCGCTGCAGGAGCCGCTCGACCGCCGCGTGTTCGGCGTCGACTACTCCGACCCGCGCATGCTCGGCCGGCTCGTGGGCCGCGGGTCGCGCGTCGGCCTCGCGATCCACGCCGCGAACGGCGCGGTCTTCGGCCTGGCGTTCGAGGAGGCTCGCCGGCGGACGTCGGTCGGGCCGCGGCGCCTCGCACTCGGGCTCGCGCTCGCCGAGCACGTCACGTCGTGGCCGCTCATCGGCGTCGTGGAGTCGCGCGCGCTGGCGACGAGCCCCCGCGCGTTCGCGCAGGCGACGTGGCGGCACGCGCTCTTCGGCGCGGCGCTCGGCCGGCTCGCCGCTCCTCGGCCGCGCTGAGCTCCGGGGCGACCCGCGCGAGCTGCTCGCGCAGCCAGAGCACGGCGAGATCCTTCGCCTTCGCCTCGACGACGACGTCGAGGGGCCCGGGCGCGAGCCGCAGCAGCTCGGCGAGGTCCCAGGGCGTCGCGAAGTCCGCGTGCTGGTCGAGGAGCGGCGGGACGAGCTTCGCCGCCGCGCCGCGGCCGACGACCCGGAGCTCCGTGCGAGGGCTCGAGAGGTGCGCCTTCGGACGGACGTCGCCCCACGTCGCAGAGGCCGCGGCGAGCGCCTCCCCGGCGTCGAGCGAGCCCGGGTTGCAGCGGTGGTGGTGGAGGTCGAAGACGACGCGCACGCCGGTGCGTCGGTGCAGCTCGAGCACGTCGGCGGCGTCGAACGACGTCTCGTCGTGCTCGACGGCGACGCGCGCGCGGGCGGCGTCCGACAGCGCCTCGTACCGCCGCGCCCAGCGGTCGAGCGCGGCGCGGCGGTCGCCGTAGACGCCGCCGACGTGGAGGACGACCGCCGCCTCCGGGCCGAGCCCCATCGCCTCGAAGAGCGCGGCGTCCTGCTCGAGGTCGAGCGCCGCCTTGCGGGCCACGTCCTCGTCGAGCGCATTGAGGACGGTGTACTGCCCGGGATGCGTCGAGAGGCGCAGGCCGAGCCGGCGGGCCTTCTCGCCGAGCGCGGCGACCGCGGGCGCGCACGACTCGAGCTGCCGCCGGTAGTCGAGGTCGGGCAGGTCCGGATGCGTCCCGTACGGAATCGTCGAGCTGGGGAGCCGGTAGACGCGAACGTCGACCGCGTCGAGGTAGTCGAACGCGGCGTCCAGGAGCTCGAGGCTCCGCGAGAGGTGCGGACCCGACTGCCAGCGGCGCGTGTCCGAGGTGGCGAGGCCGCCCCCGCCGAGGATCTTGACGGCGAAGCCGAGGCGGTACGGCGGAATCGAGCCCACTGTGTCCATCGTTTGTCCAACGACGGACGCGCGCGGTTCCTTCCCTACGGACGGAGCACCGCGCGCCGCGGGCCGGCGACGAACCCGGCCCCGACGAGCAGGGGCATCAGCTCCGTCTCGGCGACGGGCCGCCCGTCGAACCGTTCCACGGCCAGCCGCCTCGCGCCGCCGCGGCGGACCTGGTCGACCAGGGCGGTGAGCGCCGGACGGAGCCATGCGTCGTCGGGGTCGCGCAGGGGGACGAGCGACCGCCCGCCGCGCTCGACGAAGAGCGCCGGCTCGCCGCCGAGCAACACGACCTGCGCACCGGCCACGCGGGCCGCCCGCGCGCCGGCGCGCCGCGGCCACGGGAGCGCAGCGCCGTACGGCTGCGCCGGATCGGATGCGGCGAGGACGAGCGCCTCGACCTCCTCGTCGTCCTCGCGCGGCCGCAGCTCGCGCAACCGCTCGACGGCGCCGGCGAGCGCGAACTGCGCGCCGCCGAGCCCCTCGACGAAGTACCCGCGGCGACAGACCCCGAGGGTCTCGAGCGCGCGCAGCTCGCCGTAGACGGCGCCGTAGCCCCCGGGAATCCCCTCGGCGCGGACGGCGTCCCGCGTGACGATCCCGTGCCGCTCCAGGAGCAGCTCGGCGAGCGCACGCCGCTCCGGTGCCGTCGGGAACAGCCGGTCCGCCGGCGACCAGCGGCCCTGCGTCGCGGTGATGCCGGAGGCGCGGCGGCGGTCGAAGCGGCGCGTGCGGCGTCGCTCCGCCTGCGGCACCCCGTACCGGCGTGCGGCACGCAACGGCGTCCAGGCATCGTTCGTCACCTCGCCGGCCCACACGAGGTCCCACAGCGCCGGGAGCGCGACCTCCGGGTCGAGGGCGGTCTGGGCGAGCAGGTCGTACCAGAACTCGGCGCTGCGCCCGAGCGCGGCGCGGATCGCGTCGTGCGCCTCGCCCTCCGGCGGCGGCGCACCCGAGGGCCTGCCGAGCGCGGCGGCGTCCTCCCGGAAGAACAGGGCGACGCGGTCGAGGCCGGCGCCGACCCACACCACCTCGCCCGAGGCGCAGAGCGCATCCAGGTCGGTCGGGCGGTACCCGGGCACGCGGCGCGGCAGCACGTCCGCCTCCCACAGCGCCACCGGCAGCGCGAGCGCCTGCAGCGGGACGAGCGCCTCCCGCAGCGTCGAGCGGCGGTCGACGTTGTGCCACGCCGGCAGGAACCGTCCGAGCGCGCGCTGCTCCGCGGGCTCGACCTCCCTGCGCAGCGCCGCGAGGGACGCGCGCCGCAGGCGCCGGAGGACGTCGACGTCGCACCACTCGCGCTCGCTGCCGCCGGGGCGGAGCTCGCCGCGGACGAGGCGATCCTCGCGCTCGAGCGCGCGGAGCACCGGCTCGACGTCGACGCCGAAGCGGGCCCTCGCCTCGGCGGTCGTGAACGGCCCACGCCCCTTCGCGTACCGCGCGACGAGCGACGCGAGCGGCTGCTCCCCGCCGTCGAGGAACGCCTCCGGAAGGCCGCCGGGCGGCATCACGCCGAGGGCGTCCCGGTAGCGGCCGGCGTCCTCGGCGGCGATCAGCCGCTCCTCGCCGGCGAGTCGGATCCGCAGCGCGCGCCGCTCGGCGACGAGCGGCTCTGCGAGCGCGACCGGGTACTCGCCCTCGCGGAGGTCGCCGCGGCGGCGCAGGAGGTCGTGGAGGTCGTCGGGCGTGCGCGGGTCACCCGCGAGCTGCGCCTCGACCTCCGCCAGTGCGGCGGCGTCGATCAGCTCGCGGAGCTCCTCCTGGCCGAGCAGCTCGCGCAGGAGCTCGCGGTCGAGCGACAGCGCCTGGGCCCGCCGCTCGGCGGGCGGCGTGTCGTCCTCGTACATGTACGTGGCGACGTAGTCGAAGAGCAGCGACGACGAGAACGGCGAGGCCGTGGCCGTCTCGACGTCGACGACGTCCAGCTCGCGCGTCCGCAGGCGGCGCAGCACGTCCTTCAGCGCGGGCAGGTCGAAGACGTCCTGCAGGCACTCGCGGTAGGTCTCGAGGATGACGGGGAACGAGCCGTACTTCCGCGCGACCTGCAGCAGCGACTGCGCCTTCAGGCGCTGCTGCCAGAGCGGTGTGCGCTCACCGGGGCGCCGGCGAGGGATGAGCAGCGCGCGCGCCGCGTTCTCGCGGAAGCGCGCGCCGAAGAGCGCCGTCTGCCCCACCTCCGCGACGACGAGCTCCTCCAGCTCCTCGGGCTCGACGAGGACGTCGTCGGTCGGCGGCGGTGCGTCCGCGTCGGGGAAGTGCAGCGCGATCCCGTCGTCCGACCAGATCGCCTGCACCTCGAGCCCCGAGGAGTCGCGCAGCCGCGACTGGAGCGCCATCGCCCACGGGGCGTGGACGCGGCCGCCGAACGGGGTCAGGATGCAGAGCCGCCAGTCGCCGATCTCGTCGCGGAAGCGCTCGATCACGACCGTGCGGTCCGAGGGGACGGCGCGGGTCGCCTCCTGCTGCTCGCGCAGGTAGGTGATGAGGTTGCCGGCCGCACGCGGGTCGAGCAGGTACTCCTCGGCGAGGCGTGCCCGCGCCTGCTCGTCCGGCAGCGCCACGAGCTCGCGCGAGGCGCGGCCGATCGCGGCGCCGAGCTCGAAGGGACGGCCGACGCCCTCGCCCTTCCAGAACGGGACCGCGCCCGGGACGCCCGGTGCCGGCGAGACCAGCACGCGGTCGCGCGTGATCTCCTCGATCCGCCACGTCGAGGCGCCGAGGAGGAACGTCTGCCCTGCGCGCGCCTCGTACACCATCTCCTCGTCGAGCTCGCCCACGCGCCCGCCGCCGTCCACGAGGTGGACGCCGAAGAGCCCGCGGTCGGGGATCGTGCCCGCGTTCGTCACGGCGAGCCGGCGGACGCCCTCGCGCCCGCGGACGATCCCGCCGGTGCGGTCCCAGACGATCCGCGGCCGCAGCTCGGCGAACTCGTCCGAGGGGTACCGCCCCGCGAGCATGTCGAGGACGTTCTCCAGCTGCTGCCGCGAGAGGTCGGCGAACGGGTAGGCACCGCGCACGAGCTCGTGGAGCTCGTCGACGGCGATCTCCTCCTCCGCCGCGACCGCGACGATCTGCTGCGCGAGCACGTCGAGCGGGTTGCGCGGGATCACGGTCTCCTCGATCGCGCCCTCGCGCATGAGCCGCGCCACCACCGCCGACTCGAGCAGATCACCGCGGAACTTCGGGAAGATCCTCCCCTTCGAGACGGCGCCGAGCTCGTGCCCGGCGCGGCCGATCCGCTGGAGCCCCCGCGCGACCGACTTCGGGCTCTCGACCTGGACGACGAGGTCGACGGCGCCCATGTCGATCCCGAGCTCGAGGCTGGAGGTGGCGACGAGGCACGGGATCTCGCCGCGTTTGAGGAGCTCCTCGATCTCGACGCGCTGCTCGCGCGCCAGCGAGCCGTGGTGGGCGCGTGCGACCTCCTTCTCCGCCAGCTCGTTGAGCCGGAGCGCGAGCCGCTCGGCGAGACGGCGGTTGTTGACGAAGACGATCGTCGAGCGGTGCTCCTCGACGAGGCGCAGCAGCTCCGGGTACATCGACGGCCAGATCGAGGTCGAGCCTCCCTCCGCGCCGGTGCCGAGGAGCTGCGCGTCGGCGGGGCCCTGCCCGGGCTCGCGCATGTCCTCCACGGGGACGGTGACGCGGAGGTCGAGCTCCTTCCGGATGCCGGCGTCGACGAGCCGGATCGGGCGCGCGCCGGAGACGAAGCGGCCGATCTCCTCCAGCGGGCGCTGCGTCGCGGAGAGGCCGATGCGCTGCACGGGCTCGGGCGAGAGCCGGTCGAGGCGCTCGACCGAGAGCGAGAGGTGCGCGCCGCGCTTCGTGCCGGCGACGGCATGCACCTCGTCGAGGATCAGCGTCCTGACCCCGGCGAGCATCGTCCGCGCGCCGGAGGTGAGCAGCAGGAACAGCGACTCCGGCGTCGTGATCAGGATGTCCGGCGGGTCCTTGAGCATCTCGCGCCGCTCCTTCTGCGGCGTGTCGCCCGTGCGGACGGCGACGCGGAGCTGCGAGTCGAGGCCGGCGAGCGGGCCGCGGAGGTTCCGCTCGATGTCGTAGTTCAGCGCCTTCAGCGGCGAGACGTAGAGCAGCCTGAGGCCCTCGCCGGGCGCCTCGGCGAGCCGGTCGATCCCGTACAGGAACGCCGCGAGCGTCTTCCCGGACCCGGTCGGCGCCTGCACGAGCACGTGCTCGCCGCTCGCGATGGCGGGCCACGCGAGCTCCTGCGCGGGCGTCGGTCCGGCGAACGCGCGCTCGAACCACGCACGCGTCCGGGGCGAGAAGACGTCGAGGGCGTGCGCCATGCGGCCAGCGTACCCCCGGGGCGAGGGCCCGCCGCCTACGCGACCCAGTAGACGAGCAGCACGACGAGGGCGAGCACGCCGACGGCGACGGCGATCACCGTGCCGACGCCGCCGAGCGCGAGCCAGGGCGTCCGCTCGGAGCGGCCGCGGCCGGCCTCGTCGGCGAGCTCGCCCGCCTTCTCTGCAGGGCTCTTGCGGTCCATGCGCACGCCGTATCCGTCGCCCGCGGTCGCGACACCTCTACTCGGCCGGAGCGGGGAGCTCCACGAGCCGCGGCAGCGGTGAGGGCAGGAGGAAGAGCACGCTCGCGAGCCCGCCGACCGCCGCGAACCACAGCGTCTCGCGGAGGCCGAACGTGGCTCCCAGCCAGCCGCCCGCGAGCGCGCCGAGCGGTCGCACGCCGTAGTTCACGACCATGTACGCGCCGGAGACCCGGGCGCGGAGCCGGTCGGGCACCAGCGCCTGCTGGATGGCGCCGGCGCTGATGTCGAGCAGCATCACCCCGAAGCCCGCGCCGAGCTCGGCGGCGAAGAGGAACCCGAGCACGGCCGGGCGCGGCCCGCTCGCGGCCGGGATCAGCAGGAACGGCGCCGCGAACAGGAAGGACCCGACGACGAAGGTCGGCCCGATCCCGATCCGGCGCGTCATCCGGCCGGCGACGACGGAGCCGACGAGCCCGCCGATCGCGCCCGCGCCGAGCACCGCCCCGAGCACGCCCGGCCCGAGCCCCAGCTCGCGCGTCGCGTAGAGGACGAAGAGCGCCATCACGACGAAGTTGAAGAAGTTGATCCAGGCGGTGGAGAGGAGCGACGCGAACAGGATCGGCGTCGTCCGGATGAAGCGCCAGCCGGCTGCGAGGTGCCCCTTCGCCGCGGGCTCGGTCGCCGGCTCCTCCACGTCGATCCGCCCGAGGAACAGCGCCGAGCCGAGGTAGGACAGCGCGTCGGCGAGCAGTGCGACGGGCGCCGTCAGGACCTGCACGAGGACGCCGCCGAGGCTCGGGCCGGCCATGAACGAGAGCGCCCGCGTGCCCGCGAGGAGCTGGTTCGCCTCCACGTACCGCTCGCGCGGGACGAGCGAGACGAAGAGCGTCGAGTAGGAGACGTGGAAGGCGACGCTGAGCGTCCCGACCGCCGCCGCGACCGCGTACAGCTGCGGGAGCGTGAGGGCGTCGAGCGCGTAGGCGGCCGGCACCGTGAGGAGCAGGGCGAAGCGGCCGAGGTCGGCGAGCACCATCGTCTGTCGGCGGCGGCCGCGGCGGTCGACCCAGGCGCCGAGGTGGAGGGAGAGCAGCAGGTTCGGCGCGAGCCCTGCGGCGGCGAGGTAGCCCATCTGCGCGGCGTCGGCGTCGAGCACGAGCACCGCGACGAGCGGCAGAGCCAGCATCGAGACCTGGTCGCCGAGGAGCGACACGGTCTGCGCGCTCCAGAAGCGCCGGAACCGGAGGTCGTGGCGGAGGAGGGCCGGGATCATCGCGCCGGGTAGGCGGCGTACAGCGCGACGACGGGCTCCGCCTCGGGCGAGGGCTCGCGGCCGTCGTACTCGGCGAGGAGGGCGCGGATCCGCTCGCCGAGCTCCGCCGTCTCCGCCGGGGTCAGCGTCAGCAGCGTGTCGCCGAGCTGGTACGACGCGCGCCACGGCTGCGACGCGTCCGGCATCCGCTCGAGCCACCCGAGCAGGTCTCGCGTGAGCCGCTCGACGACGACGCTCGAGAGCGCCGCGTTCGCGTCGGCGTCCTCGTCGGACGTGACCGTCCAGCTCGTCGACCACGCCGTCGCGCGCCACGGCCGCTCGCGCCCGCGGCCCCCGCCGGCCTCCTCGACGAGGCCCCATTTCGCCAGCTGGCGCAGGTGGAAGGAGCACGCCGCCGGGAGCTCGTCGAGCCGCGCCCCCGCCTGCGTCGCCGTCATCGGGCCCTCGCGGCGGAGCAGGCCGACGAGCGCGAGCCGCGTCGGGTGCGCCAGGGCCCGCAGGGCGCGCGGGTCACGGAGCTCGATCGACGGCCGCTCCATGTCGAAAGACTATGTTCGAAAGAGTTGTTTCGTCAACTCGCTGCGGTAGCCTCTCGCCGTGGACGTCGCCGGCCGCCTCTACTTCACCGAGGACGACGAGGCGAATGCCCTGCTCGCCCGCGACCCGCTCGCGCTCCTGATCGGGCTGGCGCTCGACCAGCAGGTCACCGTGCAGAAGGCCTTCGCGGGCCCGCGGGAGCTCGAGCGCCGCCTCGGCGGCCTCGACGCCGGGGCGATCGCGGGGATGGATCCCGGCAGGCTGGAGCGCGTCTTCGCCGAGCGACCGGCGATCCACCGCTTCCCGGGCTCGATGGCGAGGCGCGTCCAGGAGCTGTGCCGGGCGATCGCGTCGGAGTACGGCGGCGAGGCGTCACGCGTCTGGACCGAGGCGACGGACGGCGCCGACCTCGAGCGCCGCCTTCGCAGCCTCCCCGGCTTCGGCGACATGAAGGTGCGGACGGCGCTCGCGATCCTGGCGAAGCGCTTCGACGTGCGACCGCCGGGCATCGACGACGTGCTGCCGACTCACCCGACGCTCGGCGACGTCGACTCACCCGAGGCGCTGCTCGACTACCAGGCGGCGAAGCGGGCGCACAAGGCCGAGCTGCGCGCCGCGCGCGGGGAGTAGAACCCGCCACGGCGCGTCACCGTCGGCCACGGGCCCGACGCGTGCGCCGACGTCCCGGGACCCGGCCGAGGAGCTAGCCGACGCCGGCGAGGAGGAACGCGCGCGACTCGCGCAGCATCTCCCGCGCCACGACGAGCCGCTGGATCTCCTGCGTGCCCTCGTAGATCTGCGTGATCTTCGCGTCGCGCATGAACCGCTCGACGGGGTACTCCCTGATGTAGCCGTAGCCGCCGAGGATCTGGACGGCGTCCGTCGAGACGGCCATCGCCACGTCGCCGCACTTGAGCTTCGCCATCGCCGACGCCTTCGTCAGCTCGGGGCCGTCGACGCCGTCGTCGGCCATCTGCCCGAAGCGGTAGAGGAGGCCGCGGGCCGCCTCGCACTCCGTCTCCATGTCGGCCAGCTTGGCCTGGATCAGCTGGTGCTGCGCGATCGGCTTGCCCATGGTCTCGCGCGTCTTCGCGTACTCCAGCGCGTAGTCCGTCGCGCCCTGCGCGATCCCGAGCGCCTGCGCCGCGACGCCCGGGCGGGAGCGGTCGAGGATGCGCATCGCCAGCTTGAAGCCCTCACCCTCCTCCCCGAGGAGGTTCGCCGCCGGAACGCGCACGTCGTCGAAGGCGAGCTCGCCGGTCGTCGAGCCGCTGATCCCCATCTTCGGCTCGAGGCGCGTGACCTCGAACCCGGCGGCGTCCGACTCCACCACGAAGGCCGAGATCCCCGCGTGACCCGCCCCGGGATCCGTCTTCGCGAACACCGTGTAGAGCTGCGCGACCCCGGCGTTCGTGATGAAGCGCTTCGAGCCGTTGAGGATGTAGTCGTCGCCGTCGCGCCGAGCCGTCGTCCGCATCGCGGCCGAGTCCGAGCCCGAGCCTGCCTCCGTCAGCGCGTAGGCGCACAGCCACTCGCCCGACGCGAGACGCGGCAGGTAGCGCTCCTTCTGCTCCTGCGTCCCCGCGAGCTTGAGCCCGAGGGAGCCGAGCTCCTGCACGGCGAGCAGGAGCCCGCTCGTCGCGCAGACCTTCGAGACCTCCTCGATCGCGACGAGCCCCAGGAGCGTTCCGGTACCCGTGCCTCCCCACTCCTCGTCGAACAGGAGCCCGAAGAGCTCGTGCTCGCGGAACAGCTCGACGACGTCCCACGGGAACTCGTGGGAGGCGTCGATCTCCGCCGCGCGCGGCGCGATCCGCTCGCGCGCAAGCGCGCGCACGAGGTCGCGGAGCTCGCGCTGCTCGTCGGTCAGGACGTCCCAGGGCACGCGCCGATTCTACGCGGCCCGCCCTACGTCGATCCGGGGACGCACGATCCCTCGGACGCGCTACAGGTCTCGCCCGATCCCGTCGATATCGGGAGCGTGGATGCGGCCCACACCACGCGACCGAAGCTCGGTCAGCTCCTGCTGGCGCAGGGGATCCTGACGGAGGAGACGCTCGCCGACGCGCTGGACGAGGCGCAGGCGAGCGGCCGGCGGCTCGGGTCGGTGCTCGTCGACCGCGGCGTCCTCTCCGGTCCGGCGCTCGCCAACTTCCTCGCCGACCAGCAGGGCGGGATCATCCGCACCGAGTACGGCATCGCGACCGGCTTCCGCAAGCACACGGCGCCGCCGCCCGCACCGCTGCGGCCGGAATCGAGCTCGGAGGCGAGCGACTACGTCGTGGTGCTCGAGCGCGACGGGCAGTACGCCCTCTTCGCCGGCGCGGGCACGCTGCCGGACGCGGGCGTCGCGGTGAACGTGCCGCCCTTCCCGGACGAGCAGTTCGTCGTGGCCCGCCACGAGTGGCGGCGCGTCGTCGTCCTCGAGCCCGCGCCCGCGCAGCAGCACGCGGCCGCGTAGCGCCCGCGGCTACAGCGCGAACTCGGCCCAGAGCGGGTAGTGGTCGGAGATCCGCGCCTGCTTCGTCGTGTCGGGGACGTCGGTGAGGAGCACGTCCGTCCAGAGGAACGTCCCGGCGTCGAGGTAGCGGAGCGTGAGCGCGGCGCGCGGCCCCTTCGTGAACCACGCGATCTGGTCGAAGAACGAGTGGAGGCTCTCCGTGTCCCCGACCGTGCGCGGCACGAACAGGAGCTTGTCCGGCGGCGAGAGGCCGTACTCGACGACGAACGCGTTCCAGTTCGGATCGCCCTGCCGGTCGATGTTGAAGTCCCCGAGGGCGATGAAATTGCGGTTGAACTCGTCGGGGTCCTCCGCGTGCTCGGAGAGCCACTTCGCGATCCCGCGCAGCTCGGGCGTCCGGTCCGACGCGCGGTCGCCGTAGAGGATGTGGAGCGACACGAGCGTGAACGCCTTCGGCCCGCTGTGGAAGCTCACGGAGTACGGCGTCCGCGAGAACTGCTTCCGCATCGCCGACGTCGGCTGCCCGAGGTCGGCGTCCGGGATCACGATCTCGCCGACGAGCCCGGACGGCCGCACGCGCCGGAGGTCGAACAGGTACCCGAGCCGCTCGTCGTGCCCCGGGTCGCCCTCGCTCGTGTCCGAGACGACGAAGCCCCACTCCGGGCCGAGGATCTGCAGCAGGAGGCGGAACGCCTCGAGGTTCCGCTTCACCTCGACGAGCGCGACGACGTCGAAGCGCGAGACGATCTCGGCGATGCAGCAGAGATCCTGGAGGTTGCGGCGCGGGTTGTCGTTCGGCCGCGAGTCCCAGCGCTTCGTCACGCGCGCGAAGTTCGCGAGGTTCCAGGTCGCGATCAGCAGGTTGCGGTCGACCACCTTCGGCGGAAGGCGCTCGTCGAGCTCCGCGGCGAGCGAGGACAAGGTCGCGAGCGTCTCGGCGGGAGGCGGGTCGAACCCCGTCGACGCGGGTGGGAGGTGCGGCATGTCCCGAGTATCCGCCGCCGCGCCGACGGCGTCCATGGCGCAGAATGGGAGCATGCGGACAGGGGCCGTCCTCGTCGTCCTCGCGGCAGCGTTCGCGGCCGGGTGCGGCGGCGGGGGCGAGAGCGCGGCGCCGGCGCAGCGGCCCGTCGAGTTCCTCGAGGTGCTCTTCGGCCACCTCTACCGCGGCGAGCACGCGCAGGCGTGGAGCTCGCTCTACCCGGCGCACCAGGAGGTCGTGCCGCGGCGCGAGTACGTCGCATGCGAGCGGCGCACGCCGCCGTTCACGGGGACGCTCGAGCGCGTGGAACTGCTGGCCGCGCGGGAGGAGAGGTGGCGCGTCGCGGGCGAGGAGCGGCCGCGCGAGAGCACGGCCGTGACCTACCGCATCACCGTCAGCCTCGACGGCGATCCCGAGCGCGTCACCGGCAGCGGCCACCTCGTCGCCGTCGACGGTGCGTGGCACTGGATCCTGAAGCCGTCGGACTTCGACGCCTACCGCGCCGGGCGCTGCCCCGTCACGGGCTAGGCCAGTCGACGTCCACGCCGCCGAGCGGCACGCGCGCGACGACGCGGTCGCTGCGCGTCCGGAAGACGGCGAGCGTGTCCGGGCCCACGGCGACCGCCCACCGCTCGTCGGGCGACCACGCGAGCGCCAGGGCGTCCTCCGCCTCGCGCGGCAGGCGGACGCGCTCGCCGAGCGCGTCGTAGAGCGTCAGCCGGCCGCCCGCGCGGACGGCGAGGAGGCGCCCGCTCGGGCTCGACCGCACGTCGTCGTAGGCCGGCGCGCGACCCAGCACGCGCACGAGCGTTCCCCGCTCGAACAGCGCCAGCGTCTCGTCGGCGCGCCCGGCCAGGCGGTACGTGGCCGCGTAGCGGACGTTCCCGAGCCAGGCGACGCGGACGATGCGCGCGTGCCGGCCGAGGTACGCGTCCAGGTCGCGGCCGCGCAGCAGCGTCGTCGTCCCGCCCGCGAACGCGTACCACACGATGCCGCCGCGGTAGACGGCGAGCGATCCCGGTCGCCCGTAGACCGAGCACGCCAGGACGCCCAGGCGCCGCTCGCGCAGCGAGGGGAGGTCGAGCTCGCGGCGCGAGCAGTCGGGCGCCGCGACGACGAGGCGCCCGCGGATGTGCTCGGTGCGGAGCGCGTCGACGGCGGTCTCGACGGCGTCGTCCGACGACGTCGTCGTCGCGTCGACGACGGCGGCGCCCACGACGACCACGACGGCCGCGAGCAACACCGCGTCCAGCGCCCTGCGCATCCCCCTACACTGCCGCACCGATGATCCTCGAGAACGGCGTCGTCCGCACCCTCGACCCGTCGCTCCCGACGGCCCGCGCGCTGGCGATCGCGGGCGACCGGATCGCGGGCGGCGTGGGGGTGCACGAGACCGCGCTCGCGAGCCCCGAGGTCGTCGACCTCGGCGGCCGCTGCGTCGTCCCGGGGTTCAGCGACTCGCACGTGCACTACCCCACCTGGGCGCTCGCGCAGCGCGAGGTGAAGCTCGAGGGCACGCGCACGCTCGACGAGGCGCTCGCCCGGATCGCCGGCGCCCTCCCGTCGGTCGCGCCCGGCGGCTGGCTCCGCGGCCGCGGCTGGCGCGCCGGCGACTGGGACCCGCCGACGGAGCCGACGCGCCAGGCGCTCGATGCCGTGACGGGCGACGTCCCGGCCGCGTTCCTCGCCCGCGACTCGCACTCGCTGTGGGTCAACTCGGCCGCGCTGGCACGCGCGCGCGGCATCGAGCTCGCCGTCCAGGGCGGCGTCGTCGAGGTCGACGGCGCCGGCGAGCCGACCGGCGTCCTGCGCGAGGAGTCGGCGTGGCGGTTCCGGGACACCGTGATCGAGATCGCCGACGACGAGTACGTCGCCGCGATGCGCGACGGGCTGAAGCTGTGCGCGGCGCGGGGCGTCACCTCGGTCCACGACAAGGACGGATGGGTCGGCTCCCTCCGGATGTGGCAGCGGCTGCGCCGCGAGACGACGCTCACGCTGCGGGTGTGGCAGTCGCTGCCGGCGGAGCTCGCCGACCGCCTCCGCGAGACGCACGTGCAGTCCGGACTCGGCGACGACTTCCTCCGCTTCGGCTACCTGAAGGCGTTCATGGACGGCGCGCTCGCCTCCGGCACGGCGCTGATGGCGGACGGGAGCGGCGTCCGGATCACCTCCCGCGACGAGCTCGTGGAGATCATCCGCGCCGGCGTCCGCGCACGGACCCCCGTCGGCGTTCACGCGATCGGCGACCAGGCCAACCGCGACGCGCTCGACGCCTTCGAGGCGACGCGCGACGAGTGGGCGCCGCTCGGCCTGCGCCACCGCATCGAGCACGCGCAGATCCTCCTGCCGGGCGACGCCGAGCGCTTCGCGCGGATCGGCGTCGCCGTCTCGTGCCAGTTCAGCCACGCCCCGTCGGATCGCGACCTCGCCGAGCGCGCCTGGCCCGGCGAGACGCACCGCGGCTACGCCTGGCGCACGCTCCTCGACGGGGGCGCCCTGCTCTGCAACGGGTCCGACGCGCCGATCGAGGAGCTCGACCCGTGGGCCGGGATCGTCGCCGGCGTGCTGCGGACGCTCGACGACCGTCCCGCCTGGCATCCCGAGCAGGCGGTGACGGTCGAGGAGGCGTTCGCGGCGACGTGCGTGAACCCGGCGTGGCTGACCGGCGACGAGCGGCGCCGCGGGAAGCTGCTCCCCGGCTACCTGGCCGACCTCGTCGTGCTCGACCGCGACCCGTTCGCGATCGAGCCGGAGGAGCTGCCCGACGTGCAGGTGGTCGCCACGATGGTCGGCGGCCGCTGGGTGCACGCCGCACCGCCCTGGGATTGACCTGCCGCTGCGGCGGCGCGATCATCGGCCGCTCAAGGTCACCCGACGGAGGAGGTGTCCATGGAGTCGCAGGCCTCCGCGCCCGCCGGCTCGCTCCGCCAGCAGTCGATCGGGCTGCCGCAGGTGCTCTTCCAGTCGATCACGCACATGGCACCGGGTGCTGCGATCGCGTTCTCGATCCTCTTCGCGGTGCAGTTCGCGGGCCCGGCGCTCGCGCTCTCGGCGCTGCTCGCACTGCTCGCGTGCCTGCTCGTCGCGAGCTCGATCGGCCAGATGGCGAAGGAGGTCCCGTCCGCCGGCGGGCTCTACAGCTACGTCACGCACGGCCTCGGCCCGGTGCCCGGCTTCTGGGTCGGGCTGGTCTTCCTGTGCTTCCAGCCGCTCGTCGCTCCGCTGCTGTTCCTGATCTTCGCGTGGGCGACGGAGGACGTCGTCACGAACGACCTCGACGTCTCGACGAGCACGTGGTGGCTGTGGGTGCTCGTCGCGGCCGCGATCGTCTTCTTCCTCTCCTACCGCGACGTCAGGCTCTCGACGAACGCGGGCGTGGCGCTCGGCATCTTCGAGATCGGCGTCTTCCTGCTGCTCGCGCTCTGGATGATCCTCTCGAACCTCGGCGACCTGTCGCTGGCGCCGTTCAACCCGCAGAACGCGGAGGCGGGGACGGTGAACGGGATCTTCAAGGGGATGGTGTTCACGATCCTCGCGTTCATCGGCTTCGAGGCCTCGGCGCCGCTCGGCGAGGAGGCGAAGAGGCCGCGCTGGACGATCCCGCGCGCGGTCGTCGGCGCCTGTCTCGCGATCGGGATCTTCTACGTGATCTGCTCCTACGCCTGGGTCGTCGGCACGGAGGGGAACTTCACGGAGGCGACGCTCGCGCAGGCGAACCCGTGGCGGCACCTCGCCGACGTGTACTGGGGCGGCGGCTGGGTGCTGATCTTCCTCGCGATCATCAACTCCGCCCTCGCGAACTCGAACGCGGGCGTGAACGCGGCGAGCCGCGTGATGTTCGCCATGGGGCGCAACGGCGTGCTGCCGGCCGCGTTCGCCCGGACGCACCCCGTGCACCGGACGCCGCACATCGCGATCGTCGCGCAGATGATCTTCGGGGTCGCGCTCGCGCTGCTGATGGGCTGGAAGTGGGGCCCGCTGAACGCCTTCGGGATCATCAGCTACGCGGCCGTCAGCCTCGTGATCCTCGTCTACATCGCGACGTGCCTGTCGACCGTCGTGTACTACCGGACGAAGGCGCGCGAGCGCTTCAATCCGTGGCTCCACGGCGTGTTCCCGATCGTCGGCGCCATCGCCTTCCTGCCGCCGCTCTACTACCAGTTCCGGCCCCTGCCGCCCTACCCGCTGCGCTGGGGCAACTGGTTCGCGATCGCGGCCTTCCTCGTCACGATCGGGGTCACGGCGTACGTCGCGACGCAGCGGCGGTCCGCGCTCGAGGGCGCCGACCGGATCTTCGTCGAGGAGGAGGTCACCGGGCTCGCCGGCCCGCCCGAGCTCCCGCCGCGGCCGGCACAGGCGACATGACGGCGACCCTCCCACACGTCGACCACGTCGTCGGACGCGACCAGGTGGTGTGGGCGTTGGGGCCCGACCTCGAGCCGGTGGTCGAGGTCGAGCCCGGCGCCGTCGGCCGCTTCGAGACCAACGACTGCTTCAGCGGCCAGATCCGCTCGGAGAGCGACCTGGTGACGGAGATCGACTTCGCGCGCGTCAACAGCGCCACCGGCCCCGTCGCGGTCGCGGGGGCGGAGCCCGGCGACTCGCTGATCGTCGAACTCCTCGCGGTCGAGCCGATCGACTGGGGCGTCGCGACGCTGATCCCGGGCTACGGCCAGCTGATCGACAAGGTGCAGGCGCCGCTGACGCGGCTGTTCAAGGTCGAGGACGGCTGGATCGAGATGAACGAGCGCGTCCGTTTTCCCGCGCGGCCGATGGTCGGCGTCGTCGGCGTCGCCACCGGCGGCGAGGAGCTGACGACGGGGCAGGCGGGCGTCCACGGCGGCAACCTCGACAACCACCTGCACGGGCCGGGCGCGCGGATCTACTTCCCGGTCCGGCAGCCCGGCGGGATGTTCGCCGTCGGCGACATGCACGCGTCGATGGGCGACGGCGAGATCTGCTTCACCGGCGTCGAGATCGCCGGCGAGGTCGTCGTCCGCTTCGACCTCCTCAAGGGCAAGCAGGCGACGTGGCCGGTGACGGAGCTGCCCGACCGCTGGGTCGCCCACGCGACCGCCGACGCGTTCCCGGAGGCGCTCGAGCTCGTCTCGGAGGAGGCGGCGAGGCTGCTCGTCGACGAGTGGGGGTTCACGCTCGAGGACGCGTTCATCTTCCTCTCGGTGGCGTGCGACGCCGGCGTCGCACAGGCGTGCAAGCCGGCGCCGCACTTCGGCTCGATCGCGCGGTTCGCGATCCCGAAGCTCGACGCGACGCCGCAGCCCTTCCGCACCTGACGCCGGGAGGTAGCCGTACCGCGGGACGCGGGGCTCCACGCTGGGCCCCGCATCCCGCGTCGTCGACCATGCGGGCATGCCTGCATCCCACCCCCTCCTCAGCCGGTGCCCCGCGGCCGACGCCGCTCCCAGCGCCGTCGTCCTGGCGATCGCCTTCACCTCGCCCACCGGCGGCACCCGCCGCGCGATCGGCGGCGGCCGGACGTTCGCCGACGCCGTCGAGTTCGCGCGCGAGAGCCTGCCGCTCGGCCACGACTGGCGGCTCTCGAGCTGGGACGACCTCTACGGCTAGGGCGCCGAGTACAATTCCGCACATGCGGACGATGGGAGAGGTCCACGCCTCCGGCTGCTGCTCGGTCGCCGCGTGCGCCGAGATCATCGGCAGCAAGTGGACCGCGCTCCTCGTGCACGACCTCTCGGAGGGGCCGCGCCGGTTCACCGAGCTCGAGCACTCCTGCGTCGGGATCAGCCCCCGCACGCTCTCCGAGCGCCTCCGCTGGCTCGAGGACGAGGGCCTCGTCGAGCGGCACAGCTACGCCGAGTCGCCCCCGCGCGTCGAGTACGAGCTGACGGCGAAGGGCGAGGCGCTGCTGCCGATCATCGACGCGATGCGCGCGTTCGGGCGCGCGTGGCTCCACGTGGAGCCGGGCGTCCCGGCCTAGCCCCGGCACGAGCCCCGCTGCGCGGCTCTCGGTCGCGTCCTCGTCGAGGGTAAGGGGCGGCCCCGATGCGCTGCGCGCACCGCGTGCGCACCCTGAAGGTGGAGGTGGACACACAGACGCCGTGTGCGTCTCCGTGTGGTCGCGGTGATCGTGGCGAAGCCACGTCCGAGAAGGGCGCTGATGTCCAGGTTGCTGCTCGGTGTCGCCGTCGCGGTGCTCGCGTCGCTCGTGGCCTCATGCGGTGGCGGTGACGACTCGACTGCTCCGAGAACCACGGCCTGGACCGAGGAGGAGCTCGCATTCCCGGTCGGGCCGGCCACGCTGAACGGCGTCCTCACGTTGCCCGACTCCGAAGGGCCGCATCCGGCGGTCGTGATCGCGAGCGGTTCGGAGAGCCGAGCAGGGAGCATCCAGTCGGGTGTCGCCAACGCGTACTTCGCGGAGCTGGCACACCGTCTGGCCGGCGTGGGGTACGCAGCGTTTCGCTACGACTCGAAGGGCGTGGGCACTCGAGACGCCGCGGGGTTCCAGACCCTCGAGGCCAAGCGTGACGAGGTGATCGCGGCGCTCCACCGGGTCCAGCGGCACCCTTCGATTCGCGCGGACGACGTCGGGCTCTGGGGCATCAGCCAGGAAGCGTGGACGATCTCCATGGCCGCGGCAGCGGAGCCCGATGACGTCGCCTTCATCATCCCGGTGTCGGGCGCGGGCATCTCCGTCGCCGAGCAGCAGGTCTGGGGAATCGAGGCCCAAAGCCGCGCCGCCGGCCTCTCGACGTCCGACGTCGAGCGCGCCACCCTGGTCGGCGGGCTGCTCGTCGACTGGCAGCTCGCCGAGCCCCTCTTCCACGCAGCGAACGAGAGGCTCGTCGCCACGCTCGGCGCCGGCCCCTGGCGGGACCTCTACACGCTCGTCTACGACTCCGGCGCGCTCGGCCCTGCCGCGAGCCTCGCCCGAGGTATCACGATCCTGGCCTCGATCAAGGACGAGCCCTGGGCGCAGGCGCTCTACCTCGACGAGCTCTACCTCCCTCGGCTGCGCAGCGTCGCACCCGAGCAGATCGAGCAGCTCAGGGCAGCGTCCCGGCGATCGTTGCTGATGGATCCCCGCGACTACCTCACCCGCGTCACGAGCCCGGTGCTCGCGTTCTTCGGTGCCGACGACGTCGTCCAGCCCACGGACCGAAGCGCCAAGCTCTACGCCCGGTACCTCGACGAGGCCGGCAACGACGACGTGACCATCGTGATCCTCCCCGGCGTCGGTCACGACATCTCGCCCTCGAGTCCCGGCTACTGGGATCGACTGGCGCAGTGGCTCGAAGAGCGATGAGGGAGGAGTCCGGGCCCGCGCCGGTGTCGCGCTAGCGCAGCGCGCGCCAGGTGAGGAGCAGCTCGCGCGCCGCCGCGATCCCGAGCGGGACGTACTCGACGAGGATGCGCTCGTTGGGCGAGTGGACGTTCGAGTCCGGGAGCGCGAACCCGGTGACGACGACCGGGACGCCCTTCTGCACGAGCGCGGGGACGATCGGCAGCGTCCCGCCGGAGCGGATCAGGAGCGGCCGGACGCCGAGCGCGCGCTCGAACGCGTCGAGTGCGAGCCGGATCGCCGGCGCGTCGGGCGGCACGAGGCCCGGCTCGCTCCACGACCAGAGCTCGAGCCCGACGTCCGCCCCCTCCGGCGTCGCCTCCTCGACGAGGCGCTCGAACGCCGCCGCGACCTCGTGCGGGTCCTGCCCGGGCGCGAGCCGGATGGAGACGTTCGCCTGCGCCTCCACGGGCAGCACCGTCTTCTGGAGCACGGGCGAGCCGCCCTGGATCCCGTTCACGTCGACGGCGGTGTCGGCCCACGTGCGCTCGTAGAACTCGGCCGTCGCACGCGGGTCCATCGGCCGCGCGCCCTGGCCGCCGAGCTCCACCTCGCCGCCGGGCAGCGTCGCCCAGCTCGCCCGCTCCTCGTCCGTGACCCGGGCGATCCCGACGCGCAAGGCGGCGGGAGCGTGCCCGTCCCGCGGCGTCACCGCCGCGAGGATCTGCGTCAGCGCGTGCATCGCGTTCAGCGCCGCGCCGCCGTACATCCCGGAGTGCAGGTCGCGCGCGCCGGTGCGCACCGTCAGGTGGAAGTACGTGAGGCCGCGCGTGGCGACGTTGAACGCGGGAACGCCGCGCTCGACCATGTCGCTGTCGAAGATCACGGCCGCATCCGCGCCGCGCTCGTCGGCCGCGAGGAAGTCGACGATCGAGTGCCCGCCCGTCTCCTCCTCGCCGTCGCAGGCGAAGCGGAGGTTCACCGGCAGCGCCCCCTCGGCCGCGAGCTGCTCGGCCGCCTTCAGGACGAGGAAGAGCTGACCCTTGTCGTCCGCGACGCCGCGCCCGTAGAGCCACTCGTCGCGGATGGTCGCCTCCCACGGCGGGCTCTCCCACAGGTCGAGCGGATCCGGCGGCTGGACGTCGAAGTGCCCGTAGACGAGCACCGTCGGTGCGTCGCCGGCTCCCTCGGACGCCCGGATCTCCCCGACCGCGAGCGGCTGGCCCTCCCAGTCGACGAGCTCGGCGGTGCCGCCGGCGCCGCGGATGCGCCCGCAGAGCCACTCGCCGGCCGCGCGGACGTCGTCGGCGTGCGCGGGGTCGGCGCTGACCGACGGGATGCGCAGCCACGCGGCGAGCTCGGGGAGCCAGGTGTCGCTCACGGCGGCGCAGCCTACTGGCTGCCCCGTCTAGGCGACGTCGCGAAGCGCGTTCGACCCGGCCATCGCCCGGAGCTTCTTCAGGCACTGGTTCTCGATCTGCCTGATCCGCTCGCGCGTGACGTTGAACGTGCGGCCGACCTCGTCGAGCGTCCGCGGATGCTCGCCGTCGAGCCCGTAGCGCAGCTCGAGCACGCGCCGCTCCCGCGCCGACAGCGAGTCGAGGATCTTGCGCAGCGCCTCCTTGCGCATGTTCTGCTCGGCCGCCTCGTCCGGCAGCGGCTGGCTCTCGTCGGTGAGGAAGTGCCCGAACTCCGACTCGTCCTCGTCCCCGACCGGCTTCTCGAGCGAGACCGGCGTCTGCGCGTTGCGCCGGATCAGGTCGACCTCGTCGGCGGAGATCCCGAGCTCGCGCCCGACCTCGTCCGCGAAGGGCTCGCGGCCGAGGCGCGCCCGGAGGTCGCGCTCGACGCGCACGATCTTGTTCAGCTTCTCGACGACGTGGACGGGCATCCGGATCGTGCGCGCCTTGTCGGCCAGCGCACGCGCGACCGCCTGCCGGATCCACCACGTCGCGTAGGTCGAGAACTTGAAGCCCTTGCGGTGGTCGAACTTCTCCGCCGCGCGCACGAGCCCGATCGTCCCCTCCTGGATCAGGTCGAGGAACGGCAGCCCCTGGTTGCGGTACCGCTTCGCGATCGAGACGACGAGGCGGAGGTTCGCCTCGACCATCTGGCGCTTCGCGTCCATGTCGCCGCGCTCGATCCGCTTCGCCAGCTCGACCTCCTGCGCGGCCGTCAGCAGCTCCACCTTCCCGATGTCCTTCAGGAACAGCTGCAGCGCGTCGGTGGAGACTTCGCGCGCGACGGCGACCGGCTCCTCCTCCTCGACGGCAC
>JBLNEO010000210.1:0-11102 GCA_050262775.1 Pseudomonadota bacterium
CCCCGTGGGGCTCGGCGCCATGCGAACGCGGACGCTCATCGGGCCGCAGCGTAGCCTTGACCCTGCGCGTGACACGCGTTACAAGCCGCGTGCGGCCCCGGGAGCGGCCCGGGGCACGGACGGGAGGATTTTGCATGACGGGACTCCTGCGCATCCTTGCGCCGAGCGCCCTCGCCGTCGCGCTGCTCGCGGGACCTCCGGCTGCCTCGGGCACGCCGGACCCGGTCGGCGCCACGGCGACGCTCTGCGCCGGCATCTTCGGCTCGACCTTCGGCACGCCCTCGGCGGAGCCGCTCGCCCCGTGTCAGTGGGACATGGCTTTGATCGGTGCGTCGACCGGCGGCAGCTACGCGACCGCGACGGGACGCGGCGTGACCGTCGGCGTGATCGACAGCGGGATCGACCCGGCGCACCCGGACGTCGTCGCGAACCTCGATCTCGCACGCTCGTGCTCCTTCATCAACCTGACGACGCCGACGGCCGACCCGGACGAGGTCGCGAACGGCGACTGCTCGCTGAAGGCCGCCGTCCAGGACTTCAACGGCCACGGGACGCACGTCGCCTCCACGATCGCCGCCCCGCGCAACGGCGTGGGGATCGCGGGAGTCGCACCCGACGCCACGATCGTCGCGCTGAAGGCGTGCACGGTCGTCGGCTACTGCTTCGGCGACTCGGTCGCCGCGGCGCTGCGGTGGGCGGCCGACCACCGCGTGGACGTCGTCAACCTGAGCCTCTTCGTCGACCCCTGGTACCTGAACTGCGCGAACGACGCGGTGCAGCGGGCGGCGCTGAAGCAGCTCGCGGACGCCGTCGCATACGCGCAGCAGCGGGGGGTCACGGTCGTGGCTGCGGCCGGCAACGAGTCGGACGACCTGCAGCACCCGACGGTCGACGAGCTGAGCCCCGACTGGCCGCCGGGTGCGGCCGCACCCAGGCGCGTCGGCAACTACTGCCGCGTCGCGCCCGTGGAGCTGCCGGGCGTCCTCGGGGTCTCGGCGACGGGCCCGGTCGGCTACCCCGGCTACGGCCTGTGGCTCGCGTCGTACTCGAACGTCGGGATGACGACGGTGGACGTCGGTGCGCCGGGTGGCGACTACTTCGCCGCCAGCGGAACGGTGCAGGACGGCATCACCGCGGCGTGGACGAGCACCGACCGGAACGGGCTCTGGGACGTCTACGCGGACCTGACCGACGTGTTTCCGGGGCTCGCGATCGAGGGAGCCGGCGGTGCGCGGTGGATCGTCGTCACCGGGACGTCGATGGCGTCGCCGCACGCGACCGGCGTGGCGGCGCTCGTGATCGAGCGTCATCCGAGCTGGAGCCCGGGGGCAGTCGCGGCCGCCGTCGAGCGGACGGCGACGCCGCTCGGCTGCCCGCCGGCGTGGCTCCCGCAGGCGCCGGACGACCCGCGTCGCTGCACCGGCGGCGTCGGCCACACGTCGTTCTTCGGTCACGGCCTCGTGAACGCGGCCGCGGCCGCCGAGAGCTAGCCGGCTGCGGTGCCGGGGCGGCGGCGGCCGCAGCCCCGGCCGCCCCACCCGCGGCGGCTAGGCTCGGTCCGTGCTGTTCGGGGGACACTGCTCCGGGGGCGTGAAGAAGGCGCTCGACCGCGCGGACGAGATCGGCGCGGACGCGGTCCAGCTCTTCGTCCAGTCGCCGCGGGCGTGGCGCTTCCCCGAGCACGACCCGGCCGACCTCGAACGCTTCCGCTCCCGGCGGGAGGAGCTCGGGCTCGGCGCGGTCGCGGTGCACGCCCTCTACCTCGTCAACCTCGCCTCGCCCGACGACGAGCTGTACGCGAAGTCGGTGGCGACGATGCGGGACACGGTCGACGCCGCCTGCGCGATCGGAGCCGACGCGGTCGTCTTCCACGTCGGCTCGCATCTCGGCTCCGGGTTCGAGGCCGGCCTGGAGCGGGTCGTGCCGGCGCTCGAGCTCGTCCTCGAGCGCTGCGCCGGCGACACGTGGCTGTGCCTGGAGAACTCGGCCGGGGCGGGCGGCACGATCGGCCGCTCGGTGGAGGAGCTCGGCGTGCTCGTGGAGCGGCTCGGGCGCCACCCCCGCCTCGGGCTCTGCCTCGACTCGTGCCACCTGTGGGTGTCGGGCTACGACGTGACCGATCCCGGCACGCTCGACCGGCTCGTGGCGGAGGTCGACGACCGCATCGGCCTCGACCGGCTCCGCGTGCTGCACGCCAACGACGCGCAGGCGCCGCTCGGCTCGAACCGCGACCGCCACGCGAACGTCGGCGAGGGCGTGCTCGGGGAGGGACTCGGCGTCTTCCTCTCGCACGCGGCGTTCCAGGGCCTTCCCGCGCTCCTCGAGGTTCCCGGGCCGGACAACCACGGCCCCGACGGGAACGAGGTGCGCAAGCTCCGGGAGCTGCACGCCAGGGCGACGAGGCGCCGCGCCCGTCGCGCCCGCAGCTCCGCTTCCAGGGCGGCCAAGTAACAGACTGCCACTTGTTCGCTTTCGAAGCGTACGCCGCCTCGTCGGCGTCTTCGTGACGAGGAAGTCCCGCCGTCGAACCCCACCTGAGAACCGACAAGTGGCAGTCTGTTACTTGGCCGCTTCAGAGGCGGGATCGAGGGACACCACGTCGTCGGCCAGCTCGATGAGGATCGGGTCGTGCGTGGCGCAGACGACGGCGGCGCCGGCTCGGGCCAGGTCGAGGAGGAGGCGGCCGACGGCGACGGCGTTCTGGCGGTCGAGGCGCGCCGTTGGCTCGTCGGCCAGGAGGAGCGCGGGGTCGCCCGCGAGCGCACGCGCGACCGCAACCCGCTCGCGCTCGCCGCTCGAGAGACCGCCGAGCGCGCGGTCCGCGAGCGCGTCCACGCCGACGCGCTCGAGCGCCTGGCGCGCACCCGCGGGGTCGCCGCCGCGGAGCGCGAGCGCCGTCTCGACGGTCTCGAGCGGCGTGAGCCGCTCCGCGAGCGTGGGCTGCTGTGCGACGTAGCCGACGGCGCCGCGGCGGAAGCGGGCACGCGCGGCGCGGTCGAGCTCCGCGAGCGGGGTCCCGAGCACCTCGAGCGCGCCGCGCGTCGGCAGGTCGAGGCCGGCGACGAGACGGAGCAGCGTCGTCTTCCCGGACCCCGAGGGCCCGGTGACGGCCGCGAGGCGCCCGCGACGAAGCTCGACGTCGACCGGCGCGAGCCCGCGGCGGCCGTCGTACGTCCGCTCGAGCGCCGCCGCCCGCACGACCACCTCGCCCGTCGGCGCCGGCGCCGGCGCGACGTCGACCGCGTCGTGCCCGCGGCGCTCCGCGCGGAGGAGGACGCCGTCGGCGCGCTCCTCGAGACGGACGGCGTGCGCGATCCCGGCGCGACGCAGCAGCTCCTCCGGGACGCGCAGCCAGCCGCCGCGCCCGACCACGGCGGTCTCCGCTCCCGCCCGTGCCTCCTCCGCCACGCGGCCGTCGCGGATGCGTACGACGCGATCGGCGACCGCCGCGGCCCGCGGGTCGTGCGTGACGAGGAGCACCGTGCACCGCTCCTCCCGGGCGAGGCCGGCCACGAGCGCGAACGCCGCGGCGGCCGACGCCGGATCGAGCTCGCCCGTCGGCTCGTCGGCGACGAGCAGGCGCGGACGGTGGGCGAGCGCGGCGCAGAGTGCGACACGCTGCTGCTCGCCGCCCGAGAGCTGCGCGGCCGTCGCGTTCTCGCGCCCCTCGAGGCCGACGCGGGCCAGCAGCTCGGCGGCACGTCCCCGGCGCGCGGACGGGTCGTCCCCCGCGAGCGCCGCGTGGAGCGCGACGAGCTCGAGCGACGTGAGGCGCGGCGCCAGCGCAAGCCAGTAGCGCTGGTCGAGGTAGCCGAGCTCCAGCCGACGGAATCGGGTGACGTCACGGCGCGCGAGCGCCGACGGCTCCCGCCCGAGCACGCGGAGCGACCCCGCCGAGGGCCGGTCGAGCCCGGCGACGAGCCGGAGGAACGTCGACTTGCCGGAGCCGCTCGGCCCGAGCACGGCGCAGATCTCGCCCTCGTCGACGTCGAGGGACAGACCCTGCAGCGCGGGCACGCCGGCACGGCCGCTGCCGTGGACGCGGAAGAGCTCGCGTGCCTCGACCGCCGTCATCGCGCGCCTCCCACGGCGCGCGCGCTCGCCGCACCGACGGCCGCGACGAGCACGAGCGCGAGCGCGACGCCGCCCGCCGCGAGCAGCGCCGGGTCGAGCGCGAGCCGCAGCGGCGGCTCCGGCGTGCCGGCGTTCGCGGTCACCGCGACGAGGTCGACGACGAGCGCGGCGAGCACGGCTCCGACCGCCGCGCCGACGACGACCCCCGCCGTCGCGAGCAGCGCGGCGCGCAGCCGGAGCTGGCGTCGCAGCTGTGCCGGCTCCGCCCCCTGCGCCTCGAGATCGAGCAGCTCCGCCCGCTCGTCCCGCGCGTCGCCGAGGACGAGGAGGACGAGGCCGACGACGGCGAGGCCGAGCGCGACGAGCGCCGCCGCGACCAGGGTCGCGAGCGTCACCTCGGCCAGCGGATCCGTCGAGAGCCGCCGCGCGAGCGTCGCCCGGGAATCGACGGCGAGCACGTCGAACGGCGCGCGCCGCAGCCGCGCCGCCACCGCCGCCGCCCTCGCCTCGTCCGGCGTCCCCAGCCAGACCTCGGAGACGGCCGCGGCCCCCGGCGGCGCTGCGGCCACGAGCGCGTCGCGGTCGACGACGACGGCGCCGCCGCTGACCCCGGGGACGCGACGTGGTGCGGCGACGACGCGCAGGCGCAGGTCCTCGCCGGCGACACGGAGCGTCAGCGTCCCGTCGGAGGACGCACGCTCGGCGACGGCGGGCGTGGCGAGCGCCGGCGGCGGGGCCGGCTCGGGCGGCCGGAGCAGCGCCGTCTCACGATCCGTGATCGCGTAGCGGACGAGGCCGTCGCGCAGCTCGAGCCCGCCCGCGCCGACCCAGGAGCCGAGGTCGAGCGGCGCGCCGTCGACGGCGACGCGCGCGAGCCGGAACGAGCCCTCGAGCGCGCGGCCGGAGTCCGCGCCGCGCTCGAGCACGCGCGTCGCCGGGCGGACGACGAGGCGCACGAGCCGCGCGCCGCGCGCCGCGGGCGGGAGCGCGGCACGGAGCGGCCGGCCGCCGATCGGTCCGAGGTCGACGACGACACCGCGCCCGTCGGGACGGAGCACGATCGCCGTGAGGAGGAGGCCGCTGCCGCGCGCATCGACCTCGAGTGTCCGCCCGTCCGTCGGGATCGGCGCGCCGGGCGGACGCCCGCCGCCGGCGAGGAGTGCGGCGAGGCGCTCCGGCGACGCGTCCGCGAAGTCCGCCCGCCAGCCGTCGAGACCCGGCAGCGCCCGCCGGTCGATCCCGAGGAGCGTCACGCCCCCCGAGCCGGGGACGCTCGCCGCGACCCGCGCCACCGGCTGCACGTCGAGGTCCCGGCCGAGGGCGCGGAACCGCGCCAGGGGCACGGCCTCCGTCACCGGGACGAGGCGGCCGAGATCCTCGCGCACGCGCAGGTCCAGGGGAAGCGCGTATGCCGCCTGGTCGTGCTGCCCCGCGAGGAGCGTCGACCGGTACGCGACGGCGAACAGCGCGAGGCCGAGGCTGACGACGAGGAAGCCGGCGGCGATCCCCGCCGAGCCCGACCGGCGCCCGAGCGCGAGCAGCGCGAGCCGGAGCGACACGCGCCGCGGCGGCGTCCTCCGGGCGAGCGCCCCGAGGAGCGGCGGCACGATGCGCGCCGCCGCCGCCCCGGCGGCGAAGGCGGCGAGCCCGGGGAGCACGAGCAGGAAGACGCCCGTCCCGCCGGTGCCGACGCGCGACGCGTCGGCCTCGCCGCGGAGGAGCCCGACGGCGAGCGCCGCGAGCGCCCCGACCGCCGCGACGTCGAGCGGGCGCAGGCCGCCCCGGTCGTCACCTCGGGGCCGCTGGGCGAGGGCGATCACGACCGCCGCGGCGACCGCCACCGCCGCGGCGGCGAGGAGCGCCTCGCGCGAGAGCGCCGAGCGCCGCACGACCTCGAGCGCGGGCACGTGCTCGCGCCGCGCGAGGACGCCCGCCGCCGTCGCACCGACGACCCAGCCCAGGGCGACGCCCACGACCGCCGTCGCGGCCGCCCCGGCCGCCCCGAGCAGCTCGACCTGCCACCGCGCCGCGCCCGACCAGCCGAGACGGTCGCGCCAGCGGCCGAGGTCGCGGCGCGCGCCCGCGGCCGCGAGCGCCGCGAACGCGAGCAGGAGCCCGGCGGCCTCGCCGCCGACGACGAGCAGCCGCCGCGCCGACACACGCCCGGAGCGCTCGGCCGCGCGCACCTCCTCGACCGGCGCCGTCACGTCGAACCCGCTGGACGCGGCGCCGAGGTCGGCACGCGCGCGGTCGACGTCGGCCGCGAACCGGTCCACGTCCCAGGCGCGTACGGTTCCGCGCCGGAGCGGCACGACCCACGCGTAGCTGCGGAACAGCCGTGCGAGCGGCGGCGCGGCGACGAGCCCCTCGACGCCCTCGGCGAGCACGAACGGCGGCGGGGGCGGCTGGTGGTACGCGCGCGCCCGGCGGACGAGTGGGCTGAGCTCCGCCTCCGCGTTCTCGTCGGGCGCGACGGAGCCGCCGAAGAGGGTCGCGTCGGACAGGATCGCGCGCCCGACGACGACGAGCCGGAGACCCGGCGCGTCGGGCAGCGCGCCCCGGCCGCGAAGGAGGAGCACCTCGCAGCGCTCGGGCCGGCATGCCCGCGGCAGCCTGCCGCTGCGCAGCCGCACGCGCCGCCCGACGCCTTCGGCGCCCGCGATCCCGACGAACCGCCCCGCGACGGTGCTCTGGCGGAAGAGGACGACCCGTGCCGGTGTGCCGAGCGGCGCGAGCGCCGAGCGCGCGTCCGCGTCGAGCTCGCGCCAGGCGGGCCCGCCGGGCCCCGGGACCCCGAACCACGCGGCCCGCACCGCCCGCTGGGCGGCGGGAACCCCGCCGAGCGCACGCGCGAGGCTCCGGTCGCGGGCGACGAGCGACGCCCCGAGGACGCCAGCGAGCATCGCCGCGGCGGCCGCGATCCCGAGCGCCCCGAGCGCCGCCGCGCCGGGGGACGCGCGCACGCGCACCCAGGCGAGCCGGAGCGGGGCGGCGACACGCCGCAGCGGGGTCATGGCGCGACGGTGCCACCCCCGGCGGACGCGCGCCACGACGGTTCGTGCGGCACGCGTTAAGTTTCGCTACATGCTGAACGTCGAGCGACTGCGAGTGCTCCGCGAGGTCGTCCGCGCCGGGTCGATCTCCGGCGCGGCCCGTGCGCTCGCGTACACGCCCTCCGCGATCTCCCAGCAGCTGACGAAGCTCGAGCGCGAGACCGGCGCGACGCTCTTCGTCCGCTCGTCCCGCGGTGTCCGCCCGACGGAGGCCGGGCTCGCGCTCGCTCGGCGCGCCGACGAGATCCTCGCCCGCCTCGCCGACGCCGAGGCGGAGGTGCGCGAGCTCGCGGGGAGGCCGCGGCCGCTACGCGTCGGCTCGTTCCCGACCGCGGGCGCCTCCATCCTCCCGCCCGCGCTCCAGTCGCTCGCTCGCACGCACCCGGACGTCGAGGTGCACGTCGAGCAGCTCGACCCGCTCGAGGCGCTCGGTCGCGTCGGCGCCGGCGACCTCGACCTCGCGCTCCTGTTCGAGTACGAGCACGTGCCGCTGCCCGGCGACGACCGGGTCACGCGCACGCCGCTGCTCGTGGAGCCGCTCCGGGTCGTCCTCCGCGCGGACCATCCGGCCGCCCGCGCGACCCAGGTCGTGCTCGCGGACCTGGCGGACGAGACCTGGCTGTCGTCCTCCGGGCGCTCCTCGTGCCACCCCTTCACCGAGCGGGCCTGCCTCGCCGCCGGGTTCCGGCCGCGCATCGGGCTCGGCTTCGACGACTACGCGGCGATGCAGGGCCTCGTCGCCGCCGGTCTCGGCGTCGCGTTCGCGCCCGACTCCGCGCTCGCTCGTCCGCACCCCGGCGTCGCCATCCGGCCCGTCGCCTTCCGCCCCCCGACGCGCCGGATCTCCGCGGCCGTCCACGCTGCCGCGCCGCCGCATCCGGGCCGCGACGCGCTCCTCCGCGGCCTCGTCGCCGCCGCGTCGGCCGGCGACCCCGCGCTCGCCGCCGCGACCTAGACCGGCGCCGCCGTCGGCGCCGGCTTCGCGTCGAGCGCGCGCCACGTGTCGCGCCCGACGACGCCGTCGTCGTCGAGCCCGTGCTGCCGCTGGAACGCCGTCACCGCGACGGTCAGCGCCGGGCCCCACACCGGCGTCATCGCGAACGGCGGCGGCCCGGGCAGCGCCGCGGCGAGCCGCTGCTTCAGCTCGAGCACGGCCTTCCCCCGCGCCCCCTCGCGCAGCACCGGCCGCTCCGCCGGCACCGCCGCGCCGTCGAGCCAGGCCTGGACGATCCGCAGCCGCTCGAGCACGTCGACGCCGTAGTTGGCGTGCGCCGTCGTGCGGTCGGAGTCGCCGAGGCGGTACCCCTTGATCGCGTTCCCGGCGCCGGTGTTGTACGCCGAGAGCGAGAACTTCAGCTGGTCGGGCGCCTTCACTCCCTGCTGGCGCGCGAACCTCCCGTTGTCGAGGAGGAGCTGCGCGGCGTACGCGGCCGCCTCGGGCAGGGGCGGCACGCCGCCTGCGAGGACACCGTGGCGCTGCAGGAACGCCTGGTGCGAGCGGTCGTCGATCTGGAAGACGCCGCGGCCGTGGCCGCCGTCGCCGACGACGTTCCGGCAGTGGGTCTCGCGCGAGGCGACGGCGAGCAGCAGCCCGCGTGGCAGCCCCGCCTTCGTCTCGGCCTTGAGGCAGACGTCGACGATCCCCTCGCCGCGCGCGCGCTCCAGCGAGGCGACGAGCTGTGCGGCTGTCTCTCCGTCCGGCACCTCCGTGAGTGGTACCCCGTCGGCCGCGGAATTGCTAGCGCTCGTCGCGCAGCGTCGTGAACACGCGGAACGTCGGGCCGCTCTCGGGCAGCTCGGAGAACTCCGGGTTCACGCAGTCGAGGTCGCCGCCGCGACCGTCGTAGCAGCGCTCGACCTCCGTCCGGCACATGGGCAGCGGCTTGCGTGTCGCGCGGATCGCGCCGAACCCCTCGCGGCGCGCCTCGGCGGCGCGGAGCATCTCGACGTCGATCTCGACCGCGTAGACCTTCTGCATGCAGCCGACGTACCGGTGGCCGAACTCCTCGTAGGCATAGACGAACGGGCACGCGCGCTCGAGGCACGCGGACGGATACACGACCTTGTCGCAGTGCACGTCGCAGCGGCGGCAGGCGACCTCGTCCTGCGGGCGAAGCGGGAGCTTCGCGGCGGTCTCCTGTGCGCTGGGTTCGTGGGCCACTGAGGCGGATTGTGCGGCGGCGCACCGGGCGCCGCAAGGCTTGACAGCGTGCGCGTACCGCGCTAGTCGCCGCTTGAATCCTCGCGGCCGTGCAGCCCTGGTTAGGGTTCGCCCCCCGCCGTGGTCCGCCGCCTCCTCTTCGGATCGCTCGTCCTCGCGCCGATCGCGATCGGCGTCCACTACGCCTTCCACCGGGAGTCGCTCGACTTCGTGCTCGCGGCGATCGCGCTGATCCCGCTCGCGTGGCTCATCGGCGAGGCGACCGAGCATGCCGCACACCACACGGGGCCCGGGATCGGCGGCTTCCTCAACGCCACGTTCGGCAACGCGCCCGAGCTGATCATCGCCCTCTTCGCCGTCGCCGACGGGCTCTTCGAGGTCGTCCGCGGGTCGCTCACGGGCTCCGTCGTCGGCAACCTGCTGCTCGTGCTCGGCTTCTCGCTCGCCTTCGGGGGCCGCGGCGACCTCGACCGGCCGTCCACGTTCACGTCGCTCGGGCTCGTCGCGGCCGCGGTCTGCCTCCTCGCGATCCCGTCGGTGCCGACGTGGGACGGCGACGATCCGAACACGCACGACCTGGCCGTGCTCTCCGTCTTCCCGGCGGTCGTCCTGCTCGTCGCGTACCTCGGGGCGACGTGGTGGTCGCTGCGCCGCCACCACGGGATGCACACCTCCGACGAGTCGCCGGACATGGCGACGTGGTCGCTGCGGCGCTCGCTCCTCGTGCTCGGGATCGCGACGGTCGCGACGGCGCTCATCGCCGAGATCCTCGTCGGCTCGATCGAGACGTTCTCGGAGAAGGCGGGACTCAGCGAGTTCTTCGTCGCCGCCGTGATCGTGGCCATCGTCGGGAACGCGGCGGAGCACGGCGGCGCCGTCGTCGTGGCGGCGCGCGGCAACATCAAGCTCGCAGCGGAGATCGCGCTCGCCTCGAGCGCCCAGGTGGCCGTCTTCCTCATCCCCGCGGTCGCGCTCCTGTCGTGGCTGATCGAGCCGCTCGCGCTCTCGTTCCGCCCGGTCGAGCTCCTCTCCATCGGCACGTCGGTCGTCGTCGTCACCGCGCTGCTCTTCCAGGGGCGCTCGAGCCGCGTCCGAGGGTTCGTCCTGACGGGCGCGTACGTGGCCGTCGCGGCGACGTTCCTCGCCGCCGGCGACCGTTAACAGGGGGTTATCCGTATTGCAGTCCAGTGGGCGCTCCGCGTACGGTGCCCCCATGGCCGAACCCGCAGCCGCCGCAGCGGTCGGCGCCGCGTCCGCCGACGGCGTCGTCAAGGCACTCGACGTCACGCGCCGGTACGGCGAGGGCGAGACGGCCGTCGACGCGCTCCGCGGCATCGACCTCGACGTCCACAGCGGGCAGCTCGTCGCCGTGATGGGCCCTTCGGGCTCCGGGAAGTCGACGCTCATGCACATCATGGCCGGGCTCGACAAGCCGACCACCGGCGATGTCGCGATCGCCGGCACGCGCGTCTCGGGGCTGAACGACGCGCAGCTGACGCGCCTGCGGCGCGAGCACATCGGCTTCGTCTTCCAGTTCTTCAACCTCCTCCCGATGCTGACGGCCGAGGAGAACATCGTGCTGCCGCTGTCGCTCGCGGGCGAGAAGCCCGAGTCCGGGTTCTTCGAGGATCTGATGGATCGCGTCGGCCTCGCCGACCGCCTCTCGCACCGGCCGGCGGAGCTGTCCGGCGGCCAGCAGCAGCGAGTCGCGATCGCGCGTGCACTCGCCAGCCGCCCCACGGTGGTGTTCGCGGACGAGCCGACGGGCAACCTCGACTCGCACACGAGCGGCGAGATCCTCGAGCTCATGCGCG
>JBLNEO010000211.1:0-3150 GCA_050262775.1 Pseudomonadota bacterium
GCGCCGCCGCGGCATCCGGCCGACGCAGGGGCCGCTACGTGTCGCGGCCGGGAGCCGGGGCACCCTCGGGCGTCCCGGTGCGGCCCTCGCCGCCCAGTCCGACCTCGTCACGTACGGCGTCCGGGTCCTCGTGGGCGGGGTAGCGCTGCGCGTCCTCGTCGATGCGGCGGCCGGCGTCCGCGTCGTGCCCTTCCTCGGGCGGGTGCGTCTCGGGGCTCACGACCGTGTCGTGCCGCGCGTCGGCCGATGCGAAACGCGTCAGTCCTCTTCCATCTGCGCCGGCAGCTCGGGGTGGAGGACGCTCCAGACGCGCAGGTAGATCGCGAGCTCGGCGGTGTCGACGGCGCCGTCGGGCACCAGCACCCCGGGTGCGGGCGCGGTCGTCTCGACGCCCACGCTGCGGAGGAACGCGGCGAGGCGCCGGGCGGAGGAGGGGTCGGAGAGCCGCAGGCGCACGGGAGGGATGTCCCGCAATCGTCCTACCCCGTGTGCCCCCGTGGATCCCTCCAACGGGGCATTTGCGCGCTCCGCGGCACGCGGGTGAGGTCTGGTACAACGGCCCGATGCAGACGCCCGCAGTCGAGGAGGTCGGCGAGAACCGCGTCCGTCTGACGGTCGACGTACCCGGCCACGACGTGAAGCACGCCGTCGACCATGCGGCCCACGACCTGTCGGAGAGCGTCAAGATCCCCGGCTTCCGGAAGGGCAAGGTGCCGATGCCGGTGCTCCTCTCGCGCGTCGGCAGGGAACGGCTGATGACCGAGGCGGTCGACAGTCACATCGGCGGCTGGTTCTGGAACGCGGCGGCGCGGACACGGCTGCGGCCGGTCTCCCAGCCGCGCTACGAGTACGAGCTGCCCGCGACCGACCGGGACGACTGGCGCTTCACGGCCGAGTTCGACGTCCAGCCGAAGCCGGAGCTCCCCGACTGGACGCAGCTCGAGGTCGGTCGCCCCGCCGCAGAGGTGCCGCAGGAGCTCGTCGACGCGGAGCTCGACGTGCTGCGCGGGGCCGTCGCCGAGCTCGCTCCGGTGGAGGGACGCCCGGTGCACGAGGGTGACACGGTCGTCGTCGACCTCGTCAACGAAGGCGGCGAGAACCAGCGCGACTACGTGGTCGAGCTCGGGGGCAACCGGCTCGTCGAGGAGGTCGAGCAGGGCCTCATCGGGATGGAGATCGGCGACGCGAAGTCGATCACGTTCGAGCTCGCCGACGACTCGAGCTCGAGCGTCGACGTCACCGTGAAGGAGATCAAGGAGAAGGTGCTGCCGCCGCTCGACGACGAGCTCGCGCGCGCCGCCTCCGAGTTCGACACGCTCGCGGAGCTGCGCGGCGACATCGAGGGCCGGCTGCGCGCGCAGATCGAGGACGAGGTGGAGGCGCAGTTCCGCGCGAACGTCGCGGACGCTCTCGTCGCCGCCACGCGGCTGACGCCCGCGGGGCCGCTCGTGGAGGCGCGGACGCGCGAGCTCGTGAACGGGCTCGTCCGCTCGGTCGAGCGCCGCGGGGTTCCGTTCGACACCTACCTTGCGATGACCGGGACGCAGCCCGAGGCGCTCGTCGCGCGCATGCGCGAGGAGGCGACGCAGTCGGTGGCGCGCGAGCTCGTGCTGGAGGCCGCCGCCGAGCGGCTCGGGATCGAGGTCTCCGACGAGCAGGTCGAGCAGCTCGTCCGCGAGCAGGCGGACGCCGCGGAGGAGGACGCCGACGCGGTGCTCGAGGAGCTCCGCCACACCGGCGGCTTCGAGCGGCTGCGCGAGGACCTGCGCCTGCGGGACACGCTCGACCGTCTCGCCGCCGAGGTGAAGCCGATCCCGATGGAGGTCGCCCAGGCGCGCGAGGCAATCTGGACACCCGACAAGGAAACCCCCCAGACCGAGACGAAACTGTGGACCCCCGGAGGCAAGGAGAGTTGATGGACGCCCGCTTCACCCCTCGTAACAGCCCGCTGATCCCGATGGTGATCGAGCAGACCTCGCGCGGCGAGCGCTCGTTCGACATCTACTCGCGGCTGCTCAACGAGCGCATCGTGTTCCTGGGGACGCCGGTCGACGACCAGATCGCGAACCTGATCATCGCCCAGTTGCTGCACCTCGAGTCCGAGGACCCGGACAAGGACATCTCGATCTACATCAACTCGCCGGGCGGCTCCGTGTACGCCGGACTTGCGATCTACGACACGATGCAGTACATCCGCCCCGACGTGCAGACGATCTGCGTCGGGATCGCGATGTCGATGGGCGCGCTGCTGCTCGCCGCCGGCGCGGCGGGAAAGCGGATGGCGACGCCGAACTCGAAGATCCTCATCCACCAGGTCTCCGGCGGCTTCCAGGGTCAGGCGACCGACATCGAGATCGCCGCACGTGAGACGCTGAACCTCAAGCGCCGGCTGGAGGAGATCATCGCCAAGCACAGCGGCAAGCCGCAGGAGCAGGTGTCGAAGGACATGGAGCGCGACTACTTCATGACGGCGCAGGAAGCGCTCGACTACGGGATCATCGACAACGTCATCGAGCACCGCCAGGGGTAGGCGGGCGGTCGGTTTCGGGGTAAAAGGAGAGACGTGGCGCGCGCGAGCGACGGCAACGAGCAGCTTCTCTGCTCCTTCTGCGGGAAGAGCCAACGGCAGGTCAAGAAGCTCATCGCCGGTCCAGGCGTCTACATCTGCGACGAGTGCATCGATCTCTGCAACGAGATCATCGACGAGGAGCTCACCGCCCCGGCGACGCTCGACCTCGACTCGCTCCCGCGCCCGAAGGACATCTACGCCGTCCTCAACGACTACGTCGTCTCGCAGGAGGAGGCGAAGCGGACGCTCTCCGTCGCGGTCTACAACCACTACAAGCGCGTCCAGATGGAGCAGGACGAGCAGGACGTCGAGCTCCAGAAGTCCAACATCCTCCTGCTCGGGCCGACGGGGTGCGGGAAGACGCTGCTGGCGCAGACGCTGGCGCGGATCCTCAACGTCCCGTTCGCGATCGCGGACGCGACGGCGCTCACGGAGGCGGGCTACGTCGGCGAGGACGTCGAGAACATCCTCCTGAAGCTGATCCAGGCGGCCGACTTCGACATCAAGAAGGCCGAGACCGGGATCATCTACATCGACGAGGTCGACAAGATCGCGCGCAAGGCGGACAACCCGTCGATCAC
>JBLNEO010000212.1:0-13506 GCA_050262775.1 Pseudomonadota bacterium
GCCAGCTCGCGCCGGATCGCCTTCCCGACCTCCGTCGAGCCGGTGAACGCGATCTTGTCGACCCCCGGGTGCTTCACGAGCGCGGCGCCGGTGCGGCCGTCGCCCGTGACGATGTTGACCACGCCGGGAGGCAGCTCCGCCTGGCGGAGGACGTCCGCGAAGAGGAGCGCCGTGAGCGGCGTCGTCTCCGCCGGCTTCAGCACGACGGTGTTGCCCGACGCGAGCGCGGGCGCGATCTTCCACGCGAGCATCAGCAGCGGGAAGTTCCACGGGATGATCTGCCCCGCGACGCCGATCGGCCGCGGTCGGCGGTTCGGGAACGCGTACTCGAGCTTGTCCGCCCAGCCCGCGTAGTAGAAGAAGTGCGCCGCCGCGAGCGGGAGGTCGACGTCGCGCGACTCCTTGATCGGCTTGCCGCCGTTCATCGACTCGAGCACCGCGAGCTCGCGCGAGCGTTCCTGGAGGATCCGCGCGATCCGGAACAGGTACTTGGCGCGCTCCGACCCGGGGAGGGAGCCCCAGCCGTCGTCGAACGCGGCCCGTGCGGCACCGACGGCGGCGTCGACGTCCTCGGGGCCCGCCTGCCCGATCTCCGCGAGCGGCTCCTCGGTCGCGGGCGAGAGCGTCGTGTAGGTCTCGGTGGGCTCGAGCCACTCGCCCCCCACGAACAGGCCGTAGCGCTCGCGCAGCCGGACGATCTCCGTCGACTCGGGCGCCGGGGCGTACTGCCAGTCCGTCGGGACGAGCGACCGCTCCCCGCGCTTCTCGACCTCGCCCATCAGTCCAGCGTGAAGTAGTCGGGGCTCTGGTAGGCGCCTGACTTCTGCTTGCGGATCTGCATCAGCACGTCGTTCAGGAGCGACGAGGCGCCGAACCGGTGGAGGTCCGGCGTGAGCCAGTCGGGGCCGAGTGTCTCGTGGACGAGCACGAGGTGCTGGATCGCCTGCTTGGCCACGCGGATCCCCCCCGCGGGCTTGAAGCCGACGACGCGTCCGGTCTCGTCGTGGACGTCGCGGATCGCCTCGAGCATCACGAGCGAGACGGGGAGGGTCGCGGCGGGCGACACCTTGCCCGTCGAGGTCTTGATGAAGTCCGCGCCGGCCGCCATGGCGAGCAGCGAGGCGCGGCGGACGTTGTCGTACGTCCCGAGCTCGCCCGTCTCGAGGATCACCTTCAGGTGAACGTCGCCGCACGCCTCCTTCACCTTCACGATCTCGTCGTAGACCTTCGCGTAGCGGCCCGAGAGGAACGCGCCCCGGTCGATCACCATGTCGATCTCGTCCGCGCCGAGCTCGAGCGCGTCGCGGACGTCGCGGAGCTTGACGTCGAGCGGCGCCTGCCCGGAGGGGAAGTACGTCGAGACCGCGGCGACCTTCACGCCGCTGTCGCCGAGACGCTCCTTCGCGACGGGGACGAGGTTCGGGTACACGCAGATCGCGGCGACCGAGGGCACCGTGCGGTCGACGGGGTCGGGCCGGATCGCCTTCGACGCGAGCGCCGCGACCTTGCCGGGCGTGTCGGCCCCCTCGAGCGTCGTCAGGTCCATCATCCGGACGGCCGTCTCGAGCGCCCACAGCTTCGACTCCTTCTTGATCGAGCGCTTCGCGAGCGAGGCCGCGCGCTCCTCGACGGCGACCTGGTCGACCGAGCCGATGCGCGGGAGCCTGGGCTCGAGGGGCAGCTCGAACCCGCGCGGAAGGGCGGGCGCCTGGGCCATCGCCGGAGTGTAGCCCCGCACCGTCGGCGGGAACGAAGGCCGGAGCGGTCCTCCTTGCCCCGCCGCTGACGGGACGCGAGGATCCGGGCATGCCCGACGGGCCGCAGCCGCCGCGGGACGCCGACGTGCTCGTCGACGTCGACCTCGAGCGCGGCCTCCTCTTCCTCGCACTCGTCAACCTCGGCGAGCTCCCGGCGCACCGCGTGCGCGTCCGCATCGACCCCCCGCTCCGCGGCCTCGGCGGGCGGCGGCGGATCGACCGCCTCGCGCTCTTCCGCCGGCTCGAGCTGCTCGCGCCCGGCAAGCGGATCCGGACGGTGCTCGACCGCCCCGAGCTCCTCTTCGCGCGCGGGGAGCCGACGCGGTTCACGGCCACCGCGACGTGGCGCACCGACGCGGGCGGTCGCGGCCGCCGCGTCGTCCACCACGACCTCGAGGTCTACCGCGACCTCGCCGTCCCCGACCCGGAGGTGCCGCACCGTGCCCGTGAAGCGTGACGACCCGTACGCGAACTTCAACTTCCTCGTCAACGTCGGCGACGAGGCGGCGGCCGGCTTCTCGGAGGTCCAGCTCGGCGCGGCGCGCGTCGAGCTGATCGAGTACCGCGAGGGCAGCGACCGGACGAACACGACGCGGAAGCTCCCCGGCCTCGTGCGCTACGACAACGTCGTGCTCCGGCGCGGGATCGCCGGCGACACGACGCTGTGGGAGTGGTTCGACCGGATCCGCGACGGCGAGGGCGAGACGCGCGACGTGGAGATCGTGCTGCTCGACGAGGCCCGCCGGCCGGTCGTCCGGTGGCGCCTGCGGAACGCGATGCCGGTGAAGTGGGAGGGCCCGACCCTGCGCGCCCAGGGGAACGAGGTCGCGCTCGAGACGCTCGAGCTCGCCCACGAGGGCCTCGAGCTCGACGGCGCCTAGAGCCCCATCCGCTCGAGCGCCTTCGGGTCGCGGCGCCACTTCGGGCGCACCTTCACCACGAGCTCGAGGAAGACGCGCCCGCCGACGAGCGCCTCGACCTCGGGGCGCGCGCGCGAGCCGATCTCGCGGATCATCGCGCCGCCCTTGCCGACGAGGATCCCCTTCTGCGACTCGGTCTCGACGAGCACGAACGCGCGCACGCGGCCCTCCTCCAGCTCGTCGATCTCGACCGTCACGGAGTGCGGCACCTCGTCGCGCGTCAGCTGCAGCGCCTTCTCGCGGATGACCTCGGAGATGCGCTCCTCGACCGTCTGGTCGGTCGAGCGGTCGCGCTCGAAGTGCGGCTGGCCCTCCGGCAGCAGCGCGAGCAGCTCCTCGTGGAGCTCGCGGACGCCGTCCTTCGTCACCGCGCTCACCGGGTGGAGCGCGTGGAAGTCGCCGAGCGCGGCCGCCGCCTGCATCTGCGAGGCGATGTGCCCCGCCTTCAGTCGGTCGACCTTGTTGAGCGCGATCACGACCGGCTTCCCGAGCCCGAAGACGCGGCGCGCGATGTAGCGGTCGCCGGCACCGATGCGGTCACGCGCCGACAGCACGAGCAGCACGGCGTCGATGTCGTCGAACGACTCGTCGACCGTCCGCTGCATCCGCTCCGTCAGCGGGTCGATCGGGCGCTGGAACCCCGGCAGGTCGACGAGCACGAGCTGGTGGTCGGGGCCGTTCTCGACGCCGAAGATGCGGCGGCGCGTCGTGTTCGGCACGGTGGACGTGATCGCGACCTTGTCGCCGGCGAGCGCGTTCACGAGCGTCGACTTGCCGACGTTGGGCCGGCCGGCGACAGCGACGAAGCCCGATCTCATCCGGGAAGGTTCCACGTGTCGGGGAGCAGGTCGGCGGCGGCGTACTCGGCGATCGACCCGTCCTCGCGCCGGAAGTAGACGCGCCCGACGCGGAACTCGTGCAGCCACTGGCGGCAGCCGCCGCACGGCGACGCGGTGATGCCCACGGCCTCGATGTCGCCCGGGCCGAAGCCCTCGACGACCGCGCGCGAGAGCGCGGTCCGCTCCGCGCAGACGCCGAGCGGGTAGGCCGCGTTCTCGACGTTGACGCCCTCGATCAGGGTTCCGTCGCGCGTGAGGGCGACGGCGCCGACGGGGTAGTCGGAGTACGGCGCGTACGCGCGCTGCGCCACCGCCTCGGCACGCTCGACGAGCTCCGTCCCGCTCACGACGCCATCCTGCCCGTGCCGTAGACGAAGCTGCCGCCGGCGCTCGTGTGCAGGTCGGTCTCCCAGCCGAGCGGCTCGAGCCGCGCGCGCAGCGTCGCCGGCGTCCAGCGTCGCTTGACGATGCGGTACTCGCGGCCGTCGGCCAGGCGCCGCGTCTCCTCCTCCCCTGCGCTCCGCCAGAGGTGCGCGGGGTCGCCCGCCGCGCTGTCGACGAGGAAGAACCGGTCCGACGCGCGCGCGACGCACCGCCAGAACGCGTCGAACCGCGCCTCGGGCACGTGCGAGAGCCAGAACCCGAACGCGGCCAGGTCGAACCGTTCCCCCGGCTCCCACGCGAACAGGTCGACGACCCGGTACTCCACCGGGCCGTCCGTACGCGCGCGGTTGATCGCGAGCGTCTCGGAGCTCGCGTCGAGCGCGAGCACCCGCGTCGCGCCGCGCGCGAGGTGCCTCGTCCAGAGCCCGGTGCCGGCGGCCAGCTCGACGACGGTGCCGAACGGCCGCAGCGCGTCGAGCGCGGCCTCGACCTCCGCCGCCTCCGCCGCCCACCGCGCGTTCCCCTCGGGGCCGAGGTCGTAGCGCCCGCGCCGGAACCACCAGTCGTCGTACTCGGGCGCGCGCGCCGCGTAGTACCGCTTCATCTCGTCGAGCACACGGCTCATGCGAACACCTGGATGACCACGAGGGCGACGAGCGAGCCGAGGAGCGCGCCCCAGAACACCTCGAGCGCCGAGTGGATCCCCGCCTCGACCCGCGTCTGCGCGACGAGCAGCGCGAGGACGAACGCCACCGACGAGACGAGGAACTGCTGCTCGTCGACGAGGAGCGTGATCGCCATCCAGCCGGCGAACGCGATCGCAGCGTGCCCGGACGGGAAGCCGCCGCGCAGCGGCGTCCCGCGGCCCGTCAGGGCCTTCGCGCCGATGACGGCGATCGTCGTCAGCACGAGCACGACGAGCGTCAGCTCCGCGGGCGCGTTCGAGAGGCGCTCGAGCAGCCGCGAGCTGCGGTCGGCGAGCCGCTCGGAGAAGACGAGGTAGCCGACCGCGACCGCGGTGATCGTCGCGATCAGCACGGCGCCGGCGGCGATGTCCTTCGCGAGCTTCGCGTTCGGGTCGAACGACGTCGTCGAGACGTCGACCGCGCCCTCGATCGCGGTGTTGATCATCTCCGCGAACATCACGAACGCGACCGCCACGAGGAGCGCGATCAGCTCCATGCGCGAGACGCCGATCGCGACGGCGGCGATGAGCACGCCGGCGGCGACCATGAAGTGGATCCGCATGTTCCGCTGCGTACGGAGCACGTGGATGATCCCCTCGAAGGCGTAGTTGAAGCTGTCGAGCAGGCTCGGCGCGCGGCCCGGGCGGAGCTGGCGGACGGCCATCAGGCGAGCGCGGCCTCGCGGGCCTCCATCTCGGGCCCGTGGTCGTAGCCGAGCAGGTGCAGGACGCCGTGGACGAGCGGAGCCTGCCACGCGTCCCCGACGACCTGCGGGCAGAGCACGAGGTCGCCGAGCTGGCGGGGCACGCCGGCGGGCACGGCGTCGCGGCCGTCGATGGGGAACGAGAGCACGTCGGTCTCCTCGTCGACGCCGAGGTGCTCGCGCTTGAGCGCGCGGCTCTCGTCGGGGCCGACGAACGCGATCCCGAGCTCGCCGTCGGTGACGCCCTCGGCCGCGAGCACGCGCCGCGCGAGCGCCGCTGCGCCGGCGCCGTCGACGTCCGCCCCACTCCGGTTCGCGACCTCGACCTCGATCACCGGTCGCGCTCGGTGCCGGTCTCCTCCGCGTGGCGCTTGTACGCCTCGACGATCCGCTGCACGAGCTTGTGCCGCACCACGTCGTTGTGCGAGAAGCGGACGAAGCCGATCCCGTCGATGCCGCCGAGGATCCGTTGCACCGTGACGAGGCCGGACGCCTGCTCCCGCGGGAGGTCGATCTGCGTCACGTCGCCCGTGATCACGACCTTCGAGCCGAACCCGAGCCGCGTGAGGAACATCTGCATCTGCTCGGGCGAGGTGTTCTGCGCCTCGTCGAGGATGATGAAGCTGTCGTTGAGCGTGCGGCCCCGCATGAACGCGAGCGGCGCCACCTCGACGGTGCCGCGCTCCATGTACGCGCTCAGCTTCTCGGGATCCATCATGTCGTAGAGGGCGTCGAAGAGCGGGCGCATGTACGGGTCGACCTTCGCGAGCACGTCGCCGGGGAGGAACCCGAGGCGCTCCCCCGCCTCGACCGCCGGGCGCGTGAGGATGATGCGCCCGACCTGCCGCTCGGAGAGCGCGTGCACCGCGAGCGCGATCGCCAGGTACGTCTTGCCCGTGCCGGCGGGGCCGATCCCGAAGGTGACCGTGCTGTCGCGGATCGCGTCGACGTAGCGCTTCTGCGTTAGCGTCTTCGGGGCGATCTTCTTGCCGCGGTGGCGCCAGACGACGTCCTCGAAGACGTCGCGGATGTCCTCCGCCTCATCGAGCGCGCCGACGACCGCGTCGATCGTGGACGGGCCGATCTCGTGCCCGCCCTCGACGAGCTCGACGAGCTCGTCCACGACGGCGCGCGCCTGCTCGACCTCGTGGTCGTCCCCCTCGAGCGTGAGCTGGTTGCCACGCATGCGGATGGTGATGTTCAGCCGGTCGCGCAGCGAGTCGAGCACGCCGTCGCCCACCGTGGCCAGCTCGGCGGCGACCTCGTTCGGGATGTCGAGCGTCTCGGACGTCACGGACGCAGTGTAGGGAGCCTGCGCGGCGACCAATCGGCGCAGTTCCGCCACACACGCGTGCACCCGCGCGTGCGACGATTTCGGAAGGGGGTCGAGCGCCCCCAAGGGGGCGTGCGCAGAACCTCCCTGTGGGTCCGGCTAGGCGAGCTTCTCGCGGACGATCTGGCTGACCGCCGAGCCGTCCGCGCGGCCCGACACCTGCGGCATCACGTCCGCCATCACGCGGCCGAAGTCGCGCATGCTCGTCGCGCCGACCTCGGCGATCACGTCGTCGACGATGTCCTCGAGGTCGTCGTCGGAGAGCGGATCCGGCATGTAGTCCTCGAGCACCTCGAGCTCGTACTCCTCGTCCTCCGCCTGCTCCTCCCGGCCGGCCGCGCGGAACGCCTCGGCCGCCTCGACGCGGCGCTTCCGCTCACGCTGGAGCACCTGGAGCTCCTCGTCGGAGGTCAGCGGGCGCTGCAGCTCCTTCTCCGCCATCTGGAGCGCGTTGAGGATGAGGCGGATCGCGTCGCGGAGGTCCTCGTCGCGATCGCGGACCGCCTCCTCGAGGTCTTCCTTCAGCTCGTCGATCAGCGTCATGCCGGCATCCCCCGAATCCTCCCACCTAGGACGTGCCAATGCAGGTGGAAGATTGTCTGACCCGCGCCCTCGCCGACGTTGACGACGACCTTGTAGTCGTGCAGCCCCTCGCGTCGGGCGACGTCCGCGACGAACTCGAGCATCGCCTTCGTCTCGTGCTCCGCGAACGCGGAGACCTCGCGGAAGCTGTCGACGTGGCGCTCGGGGATCACGAGCAGGTGCGCATCGGCCTGCGGGTTGATGTCCCGGACGGCCACGAAGCCCGGCACGGCGTGGATGTGGTCGCCCTCGCGGTAGAGCTGACAGAAGAGGCAATCCTCAGGCGGCACGGATGCCCTCCTCCGTGACGGCCCCGGCGCGGACCCGGACGAGCTCGCCGACGGGTGCGTCGAGAAGCCACGGCGAGTAGTCGTCGCCGTAGCCGCGCCCCGGCCGGTCGACGAGGACGACGTCCTCGGAGCCCAGCTTCGCCGCCCAGCGGCGGCGGCACGCCTCGTCCGACGCCGCACGCAACCGCGCACCGCGCTCGCGCTTCACGGCCGGCGGCACCGTGTCGGCGGCCGCGGTCCGGGTCCCCGGGCGCGGCGAGTACGGGAAGACGTGCACCTTCGTGATCCCGGCTTCCTCGACGGTGCGGACGGTGCGTGCGAACGCCGCCTCGTCCTCGCCGGGGAAGCCGACGATGGCGTCGGTGGTGAGGTTCGCGACCCCGCGGAGCGGCTCGAGCCGCCGCAGGTAGTCCGCGACCGAGTAGCGGCGCGCCATCGCACGCAGCACCCCGTCGTCGCCCGACTGGAGCGGCACGTGGAGGTGCTTCCCGACGACCGGCGTCTCGCGTACGGCCGCGACGAGGTCGTCGTCGACGTGGTTGACCTCGATCGACGAGAGCCGCACGCGCGCGACGCCGTCGACGGCCGCCGCCTCGCGGAGGAGCTGCGGGAGTCGCCAGCCGCGCTCGCGGTCACGGAAGAGGCCGAGGTTGATCCCGGTGAGGACGATCTCCTTGTGGCCCTGCCGCACGCGCCGGCGGATCTCGTCGAGGATCGCCGTCGCACTCCGGCTGCGCGTCCCGCCGCGGACGACCGGGACGATGCAGAACGCGCAGGAGAACGAGCAGCCGTCCTGGATCTTCACGAACGCGCGCGTGCGCTCGAGCCGGCTCTCCGCCCGCACGCAGCCGATCGCGCCGACGTCGCCCGCGACGACGGCGGGCGTCTCCTCGGAGGGCCGCGCGACGACGACCACGTTGTCCGGCAGCCCGTTCCACGCGCCTTCGAGGTTCGCCGCGCAGCCCGTCACGTACACGCGCCCGTGGCTTCGGGCCGCCCGTGCCGCGGCCTGCCGCGACTTCGAGACGGCCTCGTGCGTCACGCAGCACGCGTTGACGACCGCGACGTCGCCGCCGGCGCGGTCCGGAACCTCCGCGTGGCCGTCGACGAGCAACGCGTCGCGCACGGCCTGCGCGTCCGTGTGCGAGATCTTGCAGCCGAGGAACCGGACGGAGAACGTCGCCACCGGCGAGACCCTAACGGGCCTCGTACAGATCGGCGGCCCAGCCGTCGCGCTGGCGCCGCTCGACGATCCGGTAGCCCTCCAGCACCGGTTGCTCGGAGACGAGGTACCCGGACGTGACGACGACCCGCGCGCGGAGCCCGGCGGCGAGCGCCTCGACGGCGTCGAGGGCGATGTTGGCGACGGCGACGTCGGCCTCGGGCAGCACGCCCCTGCGGGCGTCGATCGTCTCCAGCGCCAGGTCGACCCCGTTCGCGCGCGCGTTCTCGCGCGCGGCGACGATCGCGTGCGGGTCGAGGTCGACGCCGATCACGGGGCCGAAGCCGAGCTTCGCCGCGGCGATCGCGATCACCCCCGAGCCGCAGCCGACGTCGAGGAGCCGCCCGCGCGGGAGGTCGTCGAGAAGCTCGAGGCAGAGCCGCGTCGTCGCGTGGGCGCCGGTGCCGAACGCGAGGCCGGGGTCGATGACGACGGGCGTCGCGTCGGGATCCGGCTGCTCCCACGGCGGCCCGACCCAGAGGCGGCCGATGCGGACGCCGCGGTGGAAGGCGCGCCAGCGGTCGTGCCAGTCGTCGGGCACGTCCTCGCCGGTCACGCTGCCGAAGACGGCGGCGAACCGCTCCTGTCCGGCGCCGTTCGTGTAGGCGACGAGCTCGACGCCGTCGGCCGACTCGATCTCCTCGAACCCCTCCGGGAACAGGTCGAGCATCTGCGCCCGCGCGAGCTCGACCCGGTCGAGCGGGACGGCGACCGACACGCGCCGGAGGCTCAGCGGAACGCGCTCTTCAGCTTGTCGAAGAACCCCTCGGCGTCGTGCCCGTGGTACGTCTCGCCGTCGGACAGCCGCTCGAACTCCTCGAGCAGCGTCCGCTGCTCCTCCGAGAGCCGCCGCGGCACGAGCACGTTCACGAGCACGCGCTGGTCGCCGCGACCGAAGCCCTGCAGCACCGGCATCCCCTTCCCGCGCAGCACCCGCACGCTGCCGGGCTGCGTGCCGGCGTCGAACTCGAGCTCGACGTCGCCCTCGAGCGTCGGGACCGAGACCTTCGCGCCGAGCGCTGCCTGTGCGACGGTGAGGTCGACCGTCGAGAAGACGTCGTTGCCCTCGCGCACGAACCGCGCGTCGGGCCGGACGCGGACGAGCACGTAGACGTCCCCGGCGCGTGCGCCGCCGTCGCCCGCATGGCCCTCGCCGGCGAGCCGGATCCGCTGCCCGTCGTGGATCCCGGCGGGGACGTCGACGCGCAGCGTCCGCTCCTCGAGGACGCGGCCCGCGCCGTCGCACGCCGTGCACGGGGTCGAGACGATGCGTCCGGCGCCGCGGCAGGTCGGACAGGCGGCCGAGCGGACGAACTCGCCGAGCAGCGAGCGCGCCACCTGCTGGACGCGACCGGCGCCGCGGCACGTCTCGCACGTCCGCACGTCCGTCCCCGGCTCGGCGCCGTCCCCGCCGCAGCGCGTGCACCCGACCGCCGCCTCGTAGCGGACGTCCCGCGTGACGCCCCGGGCCGCCTCGACGAGCTCCACCTCGACCTCGGCGACGACGTCGGCGCCGCGCGACCGGTTCGGCCTCCCCGTCGCGGCGAACAGATCGTCGCCGAAGAAGGCCGAGAAGATGTCGGACAGGCTGCCGAAGTCGAAGTGGCCGGGCTGGAAGCCGCCGCTGCGGAGGCCGGCGTGGCCGTAGCGGTCGTAGAGCTCGCGCGTCTCGGGCTTCGAGAGCACCTCGTACGCCTCCGCGACCTGCCGGAAGCGTTCCTCCGCGTCCGGCGCGTCGCTGACGTCGGGGTGCAGCTCGCGTGCGAGCTTGCGGAACGCCTTCTTGATCTCGGCGTCCGACGCACCGCGCTCGATCCCCAGGAGCTCGTAGTAGTCGTGCTGCGTCGCGGCCACGGCCAGAGCGTAGCGGCGCCCCTCGACGCCCCTACTCGCCGTAGACGCGCTCGACGAACCGGGAGAGCTCGGCCGCGGCGCTGCGGACGCTGCGCAGCGCCTTGTCGTAGTCCATGCGCACCGGGCCGAGCAGCGAGACCGCGCCGAGCGTGCGGTTCGCGAGCCCGTAGGTCGAGCCGACGAGCGCGACGTCGCGGAGGCCCGGGTGGTCGAGCTCGTCGCCGACGCGGACGAACGCACGCCTCGGCTCGAGTGCCTCGCCGATGAGCTGCAGCAGCGTCGCGCGCTGCTCGAGCGTCTCGAGCAGGCGCTGGCACGCCTCGAGCTCGTCCGCGCGCGCCTCGCCGAGGAGGCTCGCCGCCCCGCCGACGTAGAGCCGCTGCTCGCGCTCGGCCACGAGGTCGGTGAACGCGGGCCGGAGGGCCTCGAGGAAGGCCCGCTCGCGTGCCGACATCCCCGCCTCCTCGAGCCGCCGGCGCATCGTGTGCGTGCCGAGCTGGACGCCCGCGAGCGTCTCGTTCAGGTACTCCCGCGCCCACTCCACGAGCCCGGGATCGATCGACTCGGAGAAGGTGACGGAGCGCTTCGTGACCCCGCCGGCGGACGTGATCACCACGACCATCACGAGGGTCGGCTGGAGCCGCAGCACGTCGATGTGGTGCACGCTCGCGGCCTCGACGGCGGGCGCGGAGACGAGCGCGAGCAGGCGCGTCACCTCCGACAGGGCCTCGGTCGTCTGCTGCAGGGCCGACTCGACCTCGCTCCGCAGCGCGGAGAGGTCGAGGGGGAACGCCGTCGGCCGGGCCTCGCGGTGCGTGAGCAGCGCGTCGGCGTAGAGGCGGTACCCGCGCTCGGTCGGGACGCGTCCGGCCGAGGTGTGCGGGTGCGTCAGGAGGCCGAGGGCCTCGAGCGCGGCGAACTCGTTGCGGACGGTCGACGACGACACGCGCATCGACGTCCGCTCGACGAGCGTCTTCGAGCCGACGGGCTCGCCGCTCGCGACGTGTTCCTCGACGACGCCGACGAGGATCTGCCGCTGCCGCTGGGTGAGTTGGATGTCCATGCTTTGCAGGACAAATCGTATCGCCGCGCCCGGCCTACGCCAGGAGCTCGGCGGTGACGGCGCCCCCGAGGAAGCGTCCGCGGCGCGTGAGCGTCAGCGCCGAGCCGCGGCGTTCCGCGAGCCCGAGCCGCTCCTTGCGTACGCGGGCGTCGCGGTCGAGCGCGGCCCCGACGCCGGCGAGCGGCAGCGGCTCGTCGAGGCGCAGGCCGAGGAGGAGCCGCTCGCGGTCGCGCACGTCGTCGCCGAGCGTCTCGTGCTCGCGCGGGGGGCGCGCCCCCCGTGCGAGGGCCGCGACGTAGCGGGCGAGGCTCGACGCGTTCCGCCAGCGCCGTCCCGCGACGGTCGACACCGCGCCGATCCCGAGGCCGAGGTAGTCGCGGCCGTGCCAGTAGCCGAGGTTGTGGTGCGCGCGGAGGTCGCGGTCGCCCCCGCGGCAGAAGTTGGCCGTCTCGTACCAGCGGTACCCGGCGGCCGTCAGCGCCTCGACGACGCGCTCGAAGTACCCCTCCATCGCCTCGGCCTGCCGGACGAGCTCGTCGCCGTGCGCGTGCGTGAAGCGGGTGCCCGGCTTCGCCTCGAGCTCGTAGTAGGAGACGTGCTCCGGCCCGAGCGCGAGCGCCTCCTCGAGGTCGCGCTCGAGGTCGTCCGGGGTCTGACCCGGAATCCCGTAGAGCAGGTCGAGGCTGACGTTGTCGAACCCCGCCTCGCGCAGCAGCGCGAACGCGCGCCGGACGGTGTCGGCGCCGGCGCGACGCTCGAGCACCTCCAGCAGCTGCGGCCGGAACGACTGCGCGCCGAGCGAGACGCGCGTGACGTCGCCACGGCGGAGCGCCGCGGCGACCTCGGGCGTGACCGTCTCCGGGGTCGCCTCGACGGTGGTCTCCGCGGCGCGCGGAAGCGACTCGAGCAGGCGCTCGAGCTCGGCGGGCGCCGTGAACGTCGGCGTCCCGCCGCCGACGAAGACCGTCTCGACACGATCCGCGAGGAGCGCACGCTCGAGCGCGAGCTCGGCGATCACGGCGTCCACGTAGGGCGCGTGGGACTCCCGGCGTCCGACGACGGTGACGAAGTCGCAGTAGCCGCAGCGGTGGACGCAGAACGGGAGGTGGACGTAGAGGTGGCGCGCGCCCGCCGTCACGGCTCCGCCCTTCGCGGCCGCGCGACGAGCTCGCCGCCGCAGTTGGGGCACACGTGCTCGAGCTCCGACGCGCAGGCGGGGCAGAACGTGCACTCGTAGGAGCAGATGAAGGCGGCGCCTCCCGGGGTCAGCCCGGCCCCGCAGCGCTCGCAGACGGCCCGCAGCTCGAGACTCATCGCTTGCCGTCGCCGAGGTTGAGCACCGCGAGGAAGGCCTCCTGCGGGACCTCGACGGCGCCGACCTGCTTCATCCGCTTCTTCCCCGCCTTCTGCTTCTCGAGCAGCTTCCGCTTGCGCGAGATGTCGCCGCCGTAGCACTTGGCGAGCACGTCCTTGCGCCGCGCCTTCACGGTCTCGCGGGCGATCACGCGCGCGCCGATCGCCGCCTGGATCGCGACGTCGAACATCTGCCGCGGGATCTCCGCGCGGAGCTTCTCGACGAGCGCCTTCCCGCGCGCGTACGCGAAGTCGCGGTGGACGATGAGCGACAGCGCGTCGACCTGTTCGCCGCCGACGAGCACGTCGACCCGGACGAGGTTCCCCTCGCGGAAGCCGGCGAGGTCGTAGTCGAAGCTCGCGTAGCCCTTCGTCCGCGACTTGAGCGCGTCGTAGTAATCGAGGACGACCTCGGCGAGCGGCAGCTCGTACACGAGCAGGACGCGCTCCTCCGAGAGGTACTCCATGTGGTCGAAGCGGCCGCGGCGGTCGTTGTTCAGCTCCATCACCGTGCCGACGT
>JBLNEO010000213.1:0-4771 GCA_050262775.1 Pseudomonadota bacterium
GTGACCGGCCACTGCTTCGGGGCGGCGGGCGCGATCGAGGCGATGATGTGCGCGCTCGCGCTGAAACACCAGGTGCTGCCGCCGACGGCCAACTACGAGACGCCCGACCCCGCGCTCGACCTCGACTACGGCCCGAACGAGGCGCGCGCGGTCGAGCTCGACGTCGCGCTCTCGAACGCGATGGGCCTCGGCGGCCACAACGGCTGCGTGCTCCTCGCCCGCTACGACGGCTTGCCCGGCTCGCGTTCGAGCTGAACGCGGTGCCGGCCCGGGCCTAGGACGACGCCGCGGGGTCGATCGCCGCCGGCGTCAGCTCGGCGAGCGACGAGAGGACGACGTCCGCCTCCCCCAGCGCGGCGGGCTCGGGCGGGTAGGTCGGGTTCGGGATCGCGACGACGCGCATCCCCGCCGCCTTCGCGCTGCGAATGCCGGCGTGCGAGTCCTCGATCGCCGCGCAGGCCCCGGGCGCGACGCCGAGGCGGCGCGCGCACTCGAGGTACACGTCGGGCGCCGGCTTGCCCCGCGCGACCTCCTCGGACGACACGGTCGCGCGGAACGAGTCGGCGAGGCCGGAGAGCTCGAGCACGGCGTCGATCAGCGCACGGTTCGAGGACGAGGCGAGGCCGAGCGGCCAGCTCGCGGCGACGCGGCGGACGGCGTCGGCCGCGCCGTCGACGAGCGGCAGCCGCTCGCGGTAGCGCGCCTCCATCCGCCGGACGACCTCGGCGGAGATCTCCTCCGGCTCCACGGGCATCCCGAGCTCCTCGTTCATGTACGCGGACCACTCGAGCGAGCTCATCCCCATCATCGCCCGCTGCGCGTCGGCGTCGTAGCGCGCGCCGTGCTCGCCCGCGTACGCCTCGCGCACGTCGTCCCAGATCTCCTCCGTCTGGACGATCACCCCGTCGAGGTCGAAGACGACCGCCGCGATCACAGGGCGCGGTACGCCCCTTCGAGGTAGACGAGCGGCCCGCGCCTGCGCCCGAGCTCGACCCACTCGACCGCGCCGACGAAGACGGTGTGGTCGCCCGCCTCGTGCTCGGACGCGACCGTACATCCCAGCCATGCGACCGCGTCGTCGACGAGCGGCTCGGGTCCCGGGCCCTCGCGGCGGGCGACGCCCGTCCACTGCGCGATCGGGGGGACGCTTCGCGCGAAGTGCTGCGCCACGTGCGCCTGGTCGCCGCCGAGGACGCTCACGGCGAACCGTCCCGCTGTCCGGAGCGGGAGGTGGATCGAGGACTGGTGCCCGATCGAGACGCCCACGAGCGCGGGCTCGAGCGCGAGGGAGACCATCGAGCCGACGGTCGTCCCGAGCGCCGTCCCCTCGTCCTCGACGGTGACGACACAGACGCCCGACGGGTAGCGGCGCATCGCGCGCCGGAGCTCCTCGCCGCTCGCCGCCATGGCGGCGGAGCCTAGCCGCGGCTCAATTCGGCTTGCACTGGTTCGTCCCGAGCGCTCGGATCAGCGCGTTCGCCTGCGCGTCGGCGTTCCGGTCGTACGGGCCGGGAGCCGCACCCTGCCACGTCACGTCGGGCGTCACGCCGGGGCCGATCACCGTCGCGCGGTACTGGGTGCCCATGCCCGAGGGGCGGTCGCCGTGCGGGTAGAAGCCGTAGCAGAACGCCCCTGACCCCGTGTGCGTCAGGAACGAGTTCTCGCGCCGCCAGCCGCCGCCGTACCGTGAGTCGTAGGTGTCGACGTAGACGTTGCGGCCGTACGCGTCGAGCGGGCTGCCGCCGCGCGTCGCGCGGAAGCCGTAGACCGGGGCGCCGGCGTAGGTGAAGCGGCCGAAGAGGTGGTCGTACCGGCGGTAGGCCCAGTTCATCGTCAGCTCGAGCTGGGGCAGTGGCCCCGCCCAGTGCGAGAGGCGCAGCTCCCACGCCGCCTGGCGCGGCGTCGGCGCGACGCCGTAGTTCGGCAGCATCCGCTGCCACGCCTGGACGGCCCAGTAGGAGCCGTCGGGCGCCTTGCACGCCGTCACGCCCCAGGCGAGTCCGGGGCCGTCGTACGCGGCGCAGGCGTTCCGGAAGCCGACCCAGACCCGGCGCCCGTGCTTCCGCCAGCCGCCGGAGTAGTCGAGCCGGAACGCCCGCTGCGGCCGCGAGCGGCTCGGGGCGTGTGCGTTCACCGCGCCCCAGGCGAGCACGCGACGGAGCCGGCCGCCGGCCCGGTAGGTCAGGAGTGCCTCGCCCCGGCGGTTCACCTGCAGGCCGACGCCCGAGGCGTTGCGGTCGATGAGCTGCGAGGCCTCCGCGACGCCCGGCAGGGCGCACGCGACCACGAGCGCGGCGATGACGGCAGCGCGGCGCACGCCGACATGGAAGCGGAAATCCGTCCGACCTGCATCCCCAAGGCGGGTGAGGGGCGGGATCGCTCCCGCCCGTCACCGAGCCCAGCGGATCCCGTCTACGCGGTCGTGACGCGCGCCCGCTCGCGCCCGAGCGCGAACCCGAGGCCGATCATCCCGACGCCGAGGATGAAGTGGAGCCAGTTGTCGGCCGTGTTCGCCGGGATCCAGTCGGCGCCGCCGACGAGGCCGAGCAGCCAGAGCGCGAGGTAGACCACGCCGCCGCCGATCAGGTACGTGCGCGCGCCTTCGATCGTCCGCGCGAGCGCGAGGCCCGCGATCCCGAAGAGCAGGTGGACGATGTTGTGGAGGATGCTGACCTGGAAGATCCCGAGCAGCTCGGCGCCGGAGTCGTCGCCGGCGAAGGTCAGGTCCCCGTAGTCCGTCGTGATGCCGGGGATGAAGCCGAGGATCCCGACGACGAGGAACGTCGCCCCGACGATCAACGCCGCCGTCTGCACCGGCGTGCGATCCATCCGTCTCGCCCGTGTTGCCATCGGCTGCCTCCTGAGGGGTGGTGTGACGCGTTTCGTTCCCCGCCCCCTGGAGAGAGAAACCTCGACAACACATGAACAAGGAGGCCTACATGCCGAGTGTCGAGGAGTCGGTCGAGGTCGAGGTCCCGGTCTCGACGGCGTACGACCAGTGGACGCAGTTCGAGGAGTTCCCGCGCTTCATGGAGGGCGTGAAGGAGGTGCGTCAGCTCGACGACACGCACCTCCGCTGGGTGGCCGAGATCGGCGGCCGCTCGGAGGAGTGGGACGCCGAGATCACGGAGCAGCACCCGGATCACCGCATCGCCTGGGCCGCGACGTCCGGCAAGGGCAACGCCGGGGTCGTCACGTTCCACCGCCTCGACGACGCGCGGACGAAGGTCATGGTCCAGCTCGACTGGGACACGGAGGGGATGACGGAGGCGCTCGGTGCCGCGATCGGCGCCGACGACCGGCGCGTCCGCGGTGACCTCCAGCGCTTCAAGGAGCTGATCGAGTCGCGCGGCAGCGCTTCGGGCGCGTGGCGCGGCGAGGTCGACGAGCGCGAGTCCGCCGGACGCTAGGCGCATCCTCGCGCGAGGGATCGGGCGCGTGCCCCCGGACGCCGATGCCGGGGGCATGCGCCGCACGCTGAACATCCGCCTCGATGCGCCGAGCCGCGAGCACCGCGGGGGGCTGGCCCGCTACGACGTCGTCGTCGACGACGAGGGAACGCCGCGCCCCATCGTCGTCCGCGGCCGCGTCTACCGGTACGCCGGCGAGGAGCGGACGCCGGAGGGTGTCGCCCTCTGGTCCGTCTTTGCCGACTCGGGCCCCGTCTCGGCCGGCCTCGCCGCCTAGGACGCGTCCGCGAGGAACGCGGCGAGGCGCTCCGCCTCGTCCTCGAGCTCCGCGCGCGCGTCGCGCGCGAGGCGTGCGAACGGCTCGAGCCGCACGCGCCCGCCGTCGAGGCGCCACGTGCCGGCGACGGCGCCGTCGACGAGGAACGTCGGCGCCGAATGCGGCGTCTTCGTCGAGAAGATCCGCTGCCGGTGCTCCTCCGGGAGGATCGCTGCGCGCCGGGCGTGGACGAGGAGGGTCGCGTCCCAGGTCGGCAGGAACCGCGGCGGCGCGTAGGCGTCTGCGGCGGGAAGCGGCGCGCGCGGCACGTCGACCAGCTCCGTCCCCCGCTCGTCGCGGAAGCGGCGCGTCGCCACGCGGTCGAGCGTCGCGCGCAGCGACCCGACGGGGATGCCGGTGAAGCTCGCGACGTCGTTCGCGGTCGCCGGGCCGAAGCCGCCGAGGTAGCGGCGGACGAGGTGCGCGAGCGGATCGGGGTGGTCGGGCTCGGGGCCGAGCCAGTGCTCGGCGAGCGCGTAGCGGTCGGCGCGTCGGCGCCGCCACGTGCCGGACGGCGGGACGCGCACCACGTCGAGCCAGATCCCGGCGCCGCTCCACTCGTTCGTCGGGGCTTCGGGAAGCTCGCTGCGCCAGCGCGGACCGTCCGCGAGCGCGTGCCGGAGCCGTCTCGCGGAGCGCTCGACCGCGGCCGGGTCGCCGTGCGTCGCGCGCAGCCACCAGCGGCGCCGCGCCTCGCGCACCGCGAGCGTCAGCGGCCAGTAGTCCGCGCGCGAGACGAGGTGGATCGTGGCGCGCATCAGCGTCCCCTGGACGAGCGAGCGCCGTTCGAGCGCGCCGTCGAGGTGCTGGCCCCGAAATCCGTCGACGCGCGACCAGAGCCCGACGTAGGTCGACGGCGCGTACTGCGCCTGGATCCCGGCGACGCGCTCGACCGCACGCGGCAGCGGCATCCTCCCGCGCTCCAGGAGCAGCTGTCGCGCGAGGACGGCGCGGTTCAGCTCGCGCTCGGTGAGGACGCAGTCGGCGCCGGGCGGCACGGCGCCGACCCTAGCGAGCCGTCGCGGGCAGCTCGGGAGAGGGAGCC
>JBLNEO010000214.1:0-11704 GCA_050262775.1 Pseudomonadota bacterium
CTCACGGCTGGTCAGCGCCCTCCACGGGGGCGTAGGCTGCGCACCGAGCGATGTTCGCGCGCCTCGCCACGTACGACGTCCCGGAAGGTACGGAGGAAGAGGCGCGCGCCGCCTTCCGGGATGCGATCGCCCGGATCCGCGAGTGCCGTGGCCTCCGGGACGCCTTCGTCCTGCTCGGGACGGAGAGCGGGCGGACCGTGACGATCACGCTCTGGGAGGATCGGGCGGCGATGGCCGACAGCCGCGTCGTCGCGAGCCGTCTCCGGAGCGAGGCCGTCGCCTCGCTCGGCGGCGACATCGTCAGCGTCGACGAGTACGAGGTCGTCGAGGAGGGCGAACCCCAGGTCAGGGGGTAGCGACCCTCGTTCGCGGCCCTCTGCGGCAGCGAGGTGTCCTCCGGAGGTTTGGGAACCGCCTGCGCCGACGACCATGAACGGCGTGGACGCACGTCCCCGCGACGCGCCGTGGGACACATTGATCGTGGTCTACGAGCACGCGATCGACGAGCTCCTCGCGCTCAACGACCCCACGCTCGATCCCTTCCTCGCGCGGCTCACCGAGCTCCACGAACGCGCCGTCGCCAACGTCGACCTCGTCCGGCCCACCGGCTTTCGCGCCTAGGAGTACTTCGGCGCCCAGCTGAAGCCGCGGCCGCCGCTCGAGCCGCACGCGCCGATCTTCGCCTTGCCGTCCACCGGGACGGTCGCGATGCACTTGTACCCGGCCGGGCCGGTCGTCAGCCGCTGGCCGGGGATCATCACGTCGAAGCGCGACAGGCGCGCCACCCAGCGCTTCGCGAACGTGCACGTCACGCCGCGCGCGATGATCGCGTACCTGCTGCCCGAGGCGGTGCCACGGTGCCACGCGGCGCCCGTCCCGATGCAGCGCGTCATCGCCTGCGGCGCGGCGGGCTGCGCCGGTCGCGCCTGGGCGGTGGATGCCGGCAGCACGAGCAGGAGGAGGACGACGGCGGCGAGGCGCACGTCTCGACGGTACGCCGGACCCGCGCGGACGTCAAACGCCTGCGAGCGCCCGACGGGACGGAGCGCGCCGGTCTACCATGCGCCACCCGTGACGGTCTCCGCGCCCGACCCCCGCACCGTGCTCGCCGAGCTCGAGACGGCCGACCGGCTGCTCGTCCAGCAGGTCTTCAAGCCGATCGCGAACGAGTACCGGATCAGCGTGCCGACGCCGGGCTCGACCGAGGAAGGACGACCGCTGCTGTACGTGAAGCAGAAGAAGATGAAGATCAAGGAGGACATCCGCTTCCGGGTCGCGCCCGACGACGGCGGCCACCTCTTCATGATCAAGTCGAAGTCGGTGTTCGAGTTCCGCGGCCGCCACGAGGTGCTCGACGCCGACGGTGCGGTGATCGGGATGCTGGAGAAGGACTTCGGGCGGTCGCTCGTGCGCAGTCACTGGCACGTGCGCGACGCTTCGGGCGCGGAGGTGCTGGAGGCGTACGAGTCGAGCTGGATCGTCGCGCTCGTACGGCGGTTCGCCGACATCGGCGTGGACTGGCTGTCGGTTCTGAGCTGGCTGCCGTTCAACTTCGTGCTGCGCCGCGGCGACCGGGAGGTCGGCCGATACACGCGGGTGCTCGGGAAGTTCCGCGATCGCTACGTGCTCGAGCTCGGGCCCGACGCCGGCGAGATCGACCGCCGGCTGCTGGCGGCGTTCACCGTCGGGCTCGACGCGCTCCAGGACCGCTGAGCGCGGCTACTCGCGCTCGCGCGCCTTGAAGCCGTACCGCGCGACCACCCACGTGGCGAAGAACGCGAACAGCGCCACCACCACGGCCGACGGAACGACCGTGCTGTCTCCCGCGACACCTCTCGACTCGATGTCCGGCCCGTAGATCGCGGTGAAGAGCACCGAGAGCCACATCACGGCGATCGCCAGCGAGGCCCACATCTCGGGGACGAGGAGCTGCTGCGACAGGCGCGGCCTGTCCACGGTTGCCCGCGCCGGCTCGTGCGACATCGTCGCCATCTCAACCTCCTTTGACGCTCCGACGCTCGCCGACCGCCCTGCGCCGGGCATCGGGGAGGGCACGGATCGGCCCGACGACGGCGTCCATGCGTATCCGGACGGGCGGGCCCACCGTTCTCCAGCCGAGGGAGGACGACCCGGAGCCGAGCCGTGGGGGTCTTCGTTTCGGGCCGTCCTTCCTGCCTGTCGCGTGCTACTCCACGACGTCCGCGAGGCGCGGCCCGAACACCGGCCCGCCCGCGCCGGGCGCGGGGTCGGCGGCGTCGCCCTCGATGTCGCGCATCCCGGGGAGGAACAGCGCGCCGAGGGTGAAGACGCCGCCGATCACGGCCGCGCCGACGAGCGTCGCCCGGACGCCGAAGACGGCCGCCGCCGGCGCCGTCAGCGCGAACGAGAGCGGCAGGAGGCCGATCGAGATCAGCCAGTCGAGGCTCGACACGCGGCCGAGCAGCGATGCGGGGACGTGGCGCTGCTTGATCGTCGCCCACACGATCGTCCCCGCGGTCTCGAGCGCGTTGAACAGGAGACACGCGACCATGAGCTGCCAGGACGCCGTGGCGAGGCCGTAGCCGGCGACGGCGACGGTCGCGAGCGTCCAGGTCGCGTACATCACCGTCACGTCGCGGCGCGGGTGGCCGCGCTGTCCCATGAAGAGCGCCGCGCCGACGGCGCCGACGCCGCCCGCTGCGAACACGAGCCCCAGGTCGCGCGCCGACCCGCCGAGCTCGTTCTTGACGACGTAGGGGAGGAGGACCTCGGCCGGGCCCATGAACGCGAGGTAGGCGACGGCGGCCGAGCCGAGCGTGCCCCACAGCCAGGTGCGGCTCCGGACGAACCGCAGTCCCTCCTTCACGGCGTCGAGCGACGAGTCGATGTGCTCGGAGCGGACGTGGGCCGGGGGACGCATGAGGAACACCGCGGCTGCGGAGACGAGGAACGTCGCGGCGTCGAGGGCGAACGCGGCGCCCGTCCCGACGGCCGCGACCAGGACGCCGCCGAGCGCGGGGCCGGCGAGCCGCAGGGTGATCGGCCGGACGAACTGGTCGAGCGCGTTCGCGGCGGCAAGCTCCGACGGCGGCACGATGTCCGGGACGAGCGCCTCGAACGCCGGGGTGAAGAAGGCGGCCCCGACGCCGTAGAGCGCGACGAGCACGACGAGCTGCCAGAACGTCAGCGCGCCGGTCAGCGCGAGGGCGGCGAGCGCGCCGATCACGACCGCGCGGCCCAGGTCGGAGCAGAGCACGAGCGATCGCCGGTCGAGCCGGTCGCTGAGCACCCCGGCCGGGAGCAGGAACCCGATCGTCGGGATCGTCATGCCGATGCCGAGGATCGAGAGCGCCGCCGGCGCGTTCCACAGCTCGTAGGCCTGCCAGGCCATCGCGATCAGGAAGATCCCGTCGCCGAGGAGCGAGACCGTCATCCCCGTCCAGAGGAGCCGGAAGTCGCGGTTCCGCAGCGGCCCGATCAGGTTGATCCGGGAGAACCCTCCCGGGCGGTCGAGCCCCTCGTGACTATGCTGCATGCCCGCCGAGCGGGACGGAGCCGTCGACCGCGTCGACGAGGTACTCGGACAGCGCCTCGTAGCTCATCGGCCGCGCGAAGAGGAAGCCCTGGCCGAGCTCGCAGCCGAGCTCGCGGAGCGAGACGATCTGCTCGGGGAGCTCGATCCCCTCGGCGACCACGTCGAGCTTCAGGCTCTTGCCGAGGCCGACGATCGCCGCGGCGAGCCCCGAGTGCTCGTGGTCGGGCCGGAGGAACGACCGGTCCATCTTCAGGATGTCGATCGGGAAGCGGCTCAGGTAGGAGAGCGACGAGTAGCCCGTGCCGAAGTCGTCCATCGCGAGCAGGACGCCGAGCGCCTTCAGGTCCTCGAGCCGCGCGACGGCGAGCTCGGTGTCGACCATCGTCACGGTCTCCGTGATCTCGAGCACGAGCGACGACGGCGGCAGCCCGCTCGCCTCGAGCGCCTCTGCCACGTCGACGACGATCGTCTCCGACTGGAGCTGCTTGACCGAGAGGTTCACGCTGACCGTGAGCGGCGGCGTGCGCGGGAACCGCTCGTGCAGCAGCACCGCCTCGCGGCAGGCCTGCCGGAGCACCCACCGGCCGATGGGGACGATCAGGCCCGTCTCCTCGGCGAGCGGGATGAAGTTGAGCGGCGGGATCATCCCCCGCGTCGGGTGCTGCCAGCGCAGGAGCGCCTCGACGCCGTAGTCCGACTGGCCGTCGAGGCGGACGACGGGCTGGTAGTGGATCTCGAGCTGCTCCAGCTCGAGCGCCCGCTGCAGCTCCGCCTGGAGCTCCATCCGCTCGACCACCTGCTCATGCATCTCCGGCTCGAACAGGCGGTAGCTGCCCTTGTTGTCGCGCTGGGCCTTGTACATCGCCACGTCGGCGTTGCGGAGGCGCTCCTCCGCCTCCGACGCGCCGAGGCCGTCGCCGGCGAGGCAGATGCCGACGCTCGCGCGCGGGTAGACCTTCTTGCCGTCGACCTCGTACGACGAGTGCAGCGTCGCGAGGATCCGGCCGGCCACGGCGGCGGCCTCCGAGGAGTCGTCGATCCCGTCGAGGAGGATGGCGAACTCGTCGCCGCCGAAGCGGGCGACGGTGTCCGCGGGGCGCACCGCCGCCTGGAGGCGCTGGCCCACCTCGCGGAGGACGCTGTCGCCCGCGGCGTGGCCGAGGCTGTCGTTGACCGTCTTGAAGTCGTCGAGGTCGATGAACATGACGCCGATCCCGGGCCCGCCGCGGCGCGAGCGCAGCATCGAGTGCTGGACGCGGTCGGCGAAGAGCGCGCGGTTCGCGAGGTCGGTGACGGGGTCGTGGAACGCCTGGTGCGCGAGCTGCTCCTCGAACTCCTTGCGCTCGCTGACGTCACGGCTGTTGAGGACGATGCCGCGAACGTGCTCGTCCTGGAGGAGGTCCGTGTACTGCACCTCGAACTGGAGCCAGGTTCCGTCGCGGTGCTTGAGCCGGCACTCGATCACGTGGGTCTCGGAGCCGCCGCCGACGTACGACTCGCCGACGCCGGCGACGATCTGCATCAGGCGCGGCTGGTCGGCGGGGGCGAGCAGGCGCGCGAACTCCGTGCCCTCGATCTCGTCGACGCGGTACCCGAGGACGCGCGCGATCGACGGGCTCTGGTAGGTGACGACCCCGTGCGCGTCGAGCACCGTGATCAGGTCGCTCGAGTGGGCGACGAGCGAGCGGAACCGCGTCTCGCTGCGGCGGCGGTGGAGGTCCTCGGCGAGCGAGGCGCCCTCGACGGCGAGCGACACCTGCGACGCGAGCGCCTCGAGCGAGTCGACCTGCTCGCGCGGGAGCCGGACGTCGGTGCAGAGGAGGAGGATCCCGAGCGGCGCGTCCCGGACGAAGAGGGGCAGCATCAGCGCCGCGTGACCGTCCAGGGCGAGCTCCGTGCGGACCGCCTCGGGGAGCGTCGCCAGCGGAACCTGCTGCGTCGTCCCCGGCGCCCCGCGGAGCCACCGCTGCGCCTCCCGTGAGAGCGGCTGCTCCCGTGCGTCCCTCGACGACGACACCGCGACGGCCCCGTCCCCCCGGAGCAGGAGGAAGTGGACGCTCCCGGGCTGCTCCAGCAGCGTCTCGACGGCGGACACGGCGGCGGCGTTCACCTGCTCGCTCCCGGCCGCGGCGACGAGGTCGACGCCGGCGCTCCGGAGCGCGAGCTCCCGGGTCGCCGTCCGCTCCTCCTGCCGGACGAGCCCGGCCATGCGGCTGACGACGAGCAGGAACAGGATCGCCGAGGCGCCGATCAGGACGAGGCGATCGGGGTCGCCCCACGACTGCCACGCGCGGATCCCCGGGGCGATGAGGCACGCTCCGGCGAGGAGCGTGAGCCGCAGCCGCGTGAGCCGTGTCCGCGTGTCGACCGCGGGCTCCTCGAGCGTCCGCATCGACGGGTGGAGCGCTGCCGCACCCCACAGCAGGTAGTAGAGGATCCAGCCGACGTCGTAGATCAGCTGGTGGTCGTACGCGTCCGTGAGCAGCGCGTACGTGTACGCCGAGTCGACGGCGAGCAGCGAGACGATGCTCCCGGCGAGGAGGTAGAACGCCGGCGCGCGCTTGCCCGTGTCGACCGCGAGCCGGATCGCCGCCGCGAGCAGCAGGATGTCGCCGAGCGGGTACGCGGCGGAGACGGCCTTCTCGAGCGGCGTCAGCCCCGACAGGTGGATGTTCGGCGCGACGAGGAACACCCACGAGACGAGGCCGATCCCGAGCGTGAGGATCAGCGAGTCGATGACCGCGGCCCGGTCGCGCTGCGGGTTGCGGCGGCGGACGAGAACGAGCAGGCCCGCGACGAGCGCGGGGTAGACCGTCAGGTAGATCGCGTCGCCGAGGGACGGGAACTCGACCTCGACGCCGAACAGCTTCGGGTAGCTGTAGGTGTAGATGTCGCCCGCGAAGAACAGGAACTGGCCGACGACGAAGAGGATCCAGGCCCATTTCGCCCGCGGCCGGTGGAGGAGGATCCCGATCGCGATCGCGACCGCCGACGAGAGGCCGAGCAGGTTGATGATCGGGCCGCTCGCCACGAAGGGCGGAACCCACAGGTAGGCGGCCGTGAGGATCCCGCCGGCGGCGAGGTAGACGATCCAGGCGTGGGCGCGCCAGTCGATGCGGGCGAGCAGCCTCACGCGGCGTACTCGTGCTGTCCCGAAGGCCGGAGGTCGAACGCGTTCGCGAGCTTGCCGATCACCTCGACGAGCTGCTCGATCTCGGCCTGCGAGTTCGCCGCAGTCACCTGGATGCGGAACCCGACCTCGCTCTTCGGCACGAGCGGGTAGGCCGCGAGGGTGACGTAGATCCCGTGATCGAAGAGGAAGCGGCCGGCCGCGTCGATGTCCTCGTGCCGGGCCAGGGGCACCTCGATGATCGGGAAGCCCGACCGGTTCGGGGTGTGGACGCCGAGGCGGTCGAGGGCCTGGAGGACCTGCTCCGTCTTGCGCCAGAGATCCGCGCGCAGCGCGTCGCCGCGTGCGTCGTTGACGTCGAAGCCGGCGAGGACGGTCGCGAGCGAGGCCGTCGGCGACGGGCCCGAGTAGAGGTACGGCGGCGCCGCCGTCTTCAGCAGCTCCTTCAGCTCCGTCGGGCACGCGACGAACGCCGCGAGCGAGGAGTAGGACTTCGAGAAGCCCGCGACGAGGATGATCCGGTCGTACGTCTCCTCGCAGTAGCGGACGACGCTGTTGCCGCGGAGGCCGTACGGGCTCGGCTCGTCGGCCGCGCGCTCGCCGATCACGCCGAAGCCGTGCGCGTCGTCGACGTACAGGAGCGCGTCGTAGCGGCGTGCGAGCCGCGCGAACTCCTTCAGATCCGGCGCGTTGCCCGTCATGCTGTTGACGCCGTCCATGCAGATGAGGCGCGTGCTGGAGCGGTCGCGCCGCAGGAGCTGCTCGAGGTCGTCGGGATCCTCGAACCGGAAGCGCTTGACGGTCGCGCCGCGTGCGGCCGCGAACTGGCAGCCGTCGTAGATCGTCTTGTGCGCGCGGTTGTCGACGAAGATCGTCCCGTCGCCGGCGAGCACGGGGATGACCGAGAGGTGGATCAACGTGATCGTCGGGATCACGAGCGTGTCCTCGCAGCCGAGGAGCTCGGTCAGGCGCTCCTCGATCCGGTTGTAGAGGACGGGGCTCCCGAGCATGCGGGACCAGCTGGGGTGGGTGCCCCACCGCTCGAGGTACGCCGGGACCGCGTCGATGATCTCGCGCTCGAGGTCGAAGCCGAGGTAGTTGCAGGACGCGAAGTCGGCGAGCCACCGGTCGCCGATGCGGATCATCCGGCCGTCGATCTCGTCGATCACGGCGTCGGTCATGGGATTGGAGCGCTCGAGCTCTGCCAGGTCGCTGCAGGCCGCGAGCCAACGGTCGATCCACCGCGGCGACGCGGTCGGGAACCGGGACGGAGTAGGACGGTAGCCGCTCATTCGCGCAATATCGGCGCGAGCGCGACGATCTTGAGCACATCGTCACCCTGCGCGCTGCCGTGCGGCAGCGCTCCCCGGCTCAGGCGTCGTCGCGGCGGTCGCCGAGCGAGCGCTCGAGCGAGCGCAGGACCTGGTCCTCGATCCGCTCCGACATCCGGCGGGCGAGCTCCTCGGCCCGGCGCTCGAACGCCGACCCGGGTGCCGCGGTGGTCGGCGGAGGCCCGTCGCTCGCCTCGACGCCGTCGATCGCGAGCTCGTAGACGCGCTCCGGCTCGTCGAGGTCCTTCAGCTGCCGCTCGCCGACCGGGTGCACGGCCACGCCGTCGGGGAGGGCCGAGCCGACGAGCGCGCGCGTCGTCTCCGAGAGGAGCACGCTGCCGCCGCTCCCGGCGCCGCACAGCCGTGCGGCCCGGACGACGTCGAGGCCGTGGTAGCCCTCCTCGCCGACGGCGGGCTCTCCCGTGTGGAGCCCCATCCGGACACGGACGTCGGCGCCCGCGGGCCACGTGTGGGTCGCGTGCGCGCGCTGCGCCTCGACGGATCCTGCGACGGCGTCGCGCGCCCGCGCGAACGCGAAGAAGAACGCGTCGCCCTGCGTGTCGATCTCGACGCCGCCGCGCCCTCCGAGCGTCTCCCGCATCAGCCGGCGGTGGTCGGCGAGCACCTCCCCGTAGCGCTCGCCGAGCCGCTTCAGCAGCGCGGTCGAGCCCTCGACGTCACTGAAGACGAACGTCACCGTGCCGGAGGGCAGGGGCGGCATGGCGGGCACGCTAGCGGGCCGCCTCGCGCGGCGTCCCGTCCGTCTCGCCCAGGCGCAGCGAGAACCATTCGTCGCCGCGGTCGATCACGCGCCAGCCGTCGTCCTCGAGCCGTCGGACGAGCGTCTCGAGCGCCTCGAGCGTCGCGGGCTCGCGCGGCGGCGGCTCCGCCCCGCGCCAGCGGAACGGCGGCGACTCCGCGATCACGCGCTCGCCCGCATGCGCGTCGGCCGCCGCGGCGTAGAACGTCGAGCGGACGTAGCCGCGCCACCAGCGGATCTCGCACGACGCCGCCGACCGCGGCGGCCCCGCCGGCGCCGGCGGACGCGCGCGCGGGCGCGCCGGAGCCGGAGGCGGCGTCACCGGCCGCGGCTCCGCCGGACGGGGAGTCCGCGTCGGCATCGGGGGTGGCGGCGCGGGCGTCGCTGCGTGCTCGTCGTCGACGCGGAAGCGGCGCAGCAGCGGCGTGTCGAGCGACGACACGAGGAGGATCGCGGCGGCGTACGCAGCGGCGACCGCGAGCGCGACGATCGCGATCTCGAGCGTCGTCGTGCCCCACGCGACGTCGGCGATGCCCGTCATCGCGGCGACCCTCGCGACGCTAGCGCGCGACGACCACGGTGAAGGTGCTCGTCCCGAGCACCTGGCCGTACCGTGCCTTCGCGCGTGTCCCGTAGCCCGGCCACACGTACCAACGGTACGTGCCCGCCGTGAGCCGGCGGCGCTCTCCGCCGAAGCGCCAGCTGGCCGGCAGCCGCAGCCGCGTCGCCGTCGGCCAGGCCGTGAACACCTTGCGGTTGCCGCGGAACACCTGGACGTTGTAGTACGACGCGCCGGCGACGCGCGCCCAGACGAAGAGCGGGCGGTCGACGATGCGGGCGCCGTCCGCCGGCGCCCACAGGAGCGTCGCCCGCGGCTGGAACGCGAACGCGACGCCGCTCGACCGGTTGCCCGAGCGGTCGACGGCGACGATCACGTAGCGGTACGTGACGCCGTTCCGCAGCTTCGCGTCGCGGAAGGTGGTCGCCGATCCTTCGTAGACGGCGGTCGTCGTCGCGGGATCGGCCGCAAGCGACCGCAGGACGCGCACGTGGTCGAAGTCGGCGTCGGGCGGCAGGCGCCAGGTGATCGCGACCGCGCCCGAGCCGACCGGGCGGGCCTTGACGCCCGTCACGTCGGCCGGCGGTGTGCGGTCGGTCGCGCCGGGTGCCGCCGCCGTCGGCGGCGCCGTCGTGGGAGGTGTCGGCGGCGCGGCCGGGGGCCCGGCGGGGGGCGGCGCGCCGGGAGGCGGCGGCGTGACCGTGACGGTCGAGCTGCCGGAGGCGGTGTTGCCGGCTGCGTCCTTCGCCGTGAAGTGGACGGTCGTGGTGCCGACGGCGAACACGGCCGGCGCGTCGTTCGTCACGGCCGGCGCCGCCGTGACCGCGTCCGTCGCGGTCGCGGACGAGAGGAAGGCCGCGATGCGCGCGTCCGATGCGGGGATGCCCGTGGACGTCGTGGCGCCGACCGTGATCGGGGCCGGCGCCGTCAGCGTCGGCGGCGTCCGGTCGGCGACGGTGACCGTGCCGGTCGAGGTCGCCGTATTCCCGTGCCCGTCGCTCGCGCTGCAGGTGACGGTGGTCGAGCCGACGGGGAACGTCGACCCGGAGGCGGGCGCGCAGGTGACGGGGACGGACCCGGCGACGGTGTCGGAGGCGGTCGGGAGCGCGTACGACGCCGGCGCGCCCGTCGGGCCGACGGCCTCGACGGTGACGGCGACCGTTCCCGAGATGGCCGGCGGCGTCGTGTCGACGACCGTGACCGTGAACGACCCCGTCGCGCTCGTCGTGCCGTCGCTCTCGATCACGTTGCACGTGACCGTGGTGGTGCCGAGCGGGAAGGTCGACCCGGAGGCAGGCGAGCAGGAGACGGTGAGCGCCTTCCCGGCGGGGTTCGTGGCCGTGGCCGAGTACGTGACGACGGCGCCCGAGGGCCCCTGCGCCTCCGCCGTGATGTTGCCCGGCAGCGTGAGGATCGGCGCCGCCGCGGCGGCGCCGGCGAGCGCGAGCACGAGCGCCCGCGCGGCGAGGGTCGCGTACGTTGCGAGGCGGCTCCTCGTCATACCGCCGCCAGGAGGAGCGCGACGACGAGGCCCGCGAGCACGGAGACGCCGCCCGCGACGAGCTCGACGCGGTGTGCGAGCAGGGGGACGAGCGCCCCCGGCGCGGTCGCCGGTGCCGGCGCGACGGCCGCGATCGCGACCAGGACGAGCCCCAGCGCGAGCAGGGCGACGAGTGCGACGTGGCCGGTCGAGGCATCGGAGACCTGCTCGGCGACGACGGCCGGCCGGCGCGCGACGGCAGCCGGTGCGCGTGCGCCGACGGCGACGCCCGACGTCGCGACGACCGGCGTCTGCTCCGGGGCGCGGTGCGTGGTCGCGAGGTCGACGACGGGCACCGGGCGCCGTGGCGTCGGGCGACGCGCGGGCGTCGGCTTCGGCTTCCGCGCCGGGCGCGGAGGCGCAGGCTGCGCCTCCGTCGGTGTCGACGCGACGACCGGCGGCGCAGTCGTCGCCGTGACCGCGGGCCGCGGCGCGACCGCCTTGGGCTTCGGCTTCGGTACGGGCTTGGCGGCCGGCGTCGCGGCACGACGCGGCGCCGTCCGGGTCGGCGCCGGATCCGGGTCGGGCGGCGGAGGCGGCTGGTCGACCGCGTCCGTCACCGTCGTCGGCGCAGGGGGAGGGTCGCCGTCGGCGGCCAGGACGGTCGCCGTGCCCACGCCCATCGAGGCGAGGAAGAGCGCCGCGGCGGCCGCGAGCGCCCCGCGCCGGCGGGCCCGGTCCACGCCGACGCCGCTGACCCTTTCGACCTCGCCGCGAGCCCCCATCGCACCCCCGTGCTACCGCCGTCGCTGCTCGGCGCCGACGCTAGCACCGCGGTCCGGGATTGCAACCCCGAAACGGCCAGGTTCCGCGGCCGCTCGACGATGGGCGAGCCGGGAGACCCGCTCTCCCCACGAGAGTCGTTCGGCG
>JBLNEO010000215.1:0-5926 GCA_050262775.1 Pseudomonadota bacterium
CCTGAGCGGCCGCACGTCGAGCCCGAGCGCGCGCAGTCGCGCGACGTCGTCGATTCCGCAGCGCACCGCGACGCGATGACCGCGACGCGCCACCTCGAGCAGTGTCGCGACCAGCGGGTACAGCCGGCCGGGCACCGCATCGACATACGCCAGGACGACGGCCATCGTCAGCCTCCTCGCCGGACGCTGCTAGGCGGACGTGCGCGCCTGCTCGGTCGTGGCGCGCGCCCGCTCGGCTTCGAGCAGCTCGAGGATTCGCTCCGTGTTCTCGCGGATCGCGGTGATGTTCCGGAACATCCACTTCGGCGGGGCGTTCTCGGGCATGCGCTCGATCATCGTCTCGACGTTGAAGCCTCCGCGCCCGCGGGCCGCGCGCGCGGCGCAGACCCCGGCGCCGACACCCGCAGCGCCGACCAGCACCAGTCGTCTCATCTCACACCTCGATCGTCGGAAGGGCGACTCCTCCTCACGGTCCCTGCGACCCGCGTGCCGTCAGTCGCCGGACCTCGCGGTCGATCGCCTCCTCGGTCACCGGGCGATCGAAGTGCAGCTTCAGCGCGGCGAACACGAGGTACAGACCCCACGGCACGGCGATGTAGAGGATCCACGGCTCCCAGTCCCCCGCCTGGTCGCCGTCGCTCCAGCGCTCGAAGCCGCCCGCGCTCTGCCACTCGACCAGCGCCCAGATCGGCGTCAACACGACCATCGCGGCCAGGAACGCCCCGACATGCGCCTTCAGCCGGCGGACACGCTCGACATGGGTGCGCGCCCAGTCGCGGAGCGCATCGTCTGAGGCTGTCGAGGTCGGGGCCGACGGCGTCGCCGGTCGCTCGTCCTTCGTGAGCACATCGGTGGGCATGACGAAACACCCCCTTTGCGGAACAGCTCAAGCATCGCCGCTCCGACCCGCCCGGGAATCGGGGACGGCGCTGATCCGTGCGCGGGCCTCGCCGCTGGGGCATCGGGCACGGCGCCGCGGCGTCCTTCCGACCGCGCGTGCGACGGTGACGCGCGACGCCGCTCAGCGTCGGTCGGCGGACTGCTCGTCGAGCACGTGGGCGAGGATCGCGCAGAGCACGAACGCGCTCGCGCTCAGGTAGACGGAGAGGAGGAACGCGAACACGGCGCTCGCCGAGCCGTAGACCTCGTTGAAGTCGGCGGCCCCGGAGAGGTACCAGCCGAGACCGACCTGCACCACCTGGTGGGCGAGGGCCGCGACGGCGGCGCCGACCAGGGCGGGGCGCCAGCAGGGGCGGTGGTGGGGGACGTACCGGTAGAGCAGCACGTAGACGAGGAAGACGACGGCGACCGGCACGACGACGCCGAGGAGGATCCCGAATCCGAACGGCTGCCAGCCGAGCGCCTCGCGCATGTCGTCGCTCACCTTGCGCGCGACGTTCTCGAGCATCGAGACGATCACCGCGAGCACGACCAGGCCGAGCGCGCCGAGGACGAGCAGCGCACTGACGAGCCTCCCGCGGATGAGCCCGCGGGAGAGCCCCTCGTCGAACACGACGGCGAGGGTCTTCTGCATCGACGACATCACGCCCGTCGCGCCCCAGAGCGCGAGCCCGAGCGCCGTCGCACCGGCGAGGCTCCACGGCGACGGCACGGCCGCGATGAGCGCGTCGAGCTCCGCCGCGCCCTCGGCGGTGAGATCCAGCTGGTCGGCGATCGCCGACACGAGATCCTGGCGGCTCGCACCGCTCGACGCCAGCACCTGCGCGATGACGGTCGCCGCGAACGTCGCCAGCGGAACGAGGGAGAAGAGCGCCCGGTACGAGATCGCCGCCGCGAACTGGGAGCCCCCGAGACGGCTGTAGCGGGCGAGCACGTCGCGGACGAGATCCACCAGACCACCTGCGGCGGCACCGAACTCGGGCATGCGGCTGACCGTACCGAGCGACGCCGTGCCGGCAAGGCCCGGACGCAGGGACGCGGCAACCGCGGGAGAATCACGAGCTTGGCGCACGCTCGCCATCGTGGTTGACTGCCGGTACCGCTCCGCATCCGCCCAGGATCACCGCGTTGTCTCTGGATCACCCGCGCACACGCTCCCTCGTTGCCGCGATCGCTGCCGTGGGGCTGGAGGTCGCGCTCCACGTCCCCGTCGGAGCGTGGCCGGAGGACCATGCCGTCGTCGCGACCGCGCTCGGTCTCGCGATCGCCGTCGCGGCGGCCGCGCTCGGGGGCCTGCCGGCCGGCCTGGTCGCGGCCGCCGTCGGCTGGGCGCTGAACTTCTCCCTCGTCGCCGACGCCTCGATCGAGGCGCTGATCGCGCTCCCCGCATGGCTCGCCGCAGCCGGCGCCGTCGGCTGGCTGGCCGACCGCCAGCGGTCGACGGCGCGTCAGCGGGACGACGCCGCGCGCCAGCTCGCCGCCGTGCGCGGTGTCGTGGCGGACGCGGTCGTCTCGATCGGGCCGGGCGGCGCCGTCGCGGCGTGGAGTCCGAGCGCGGAGGCGGTGTACGGCTACAGGGGCGACGAGCTGGAGGGCCGTCCCCTCGCCGACCTCTTCGGCGGGCCCGACGCCGGCGAGCGTGCGGAGCGGGTGCTGGGCGCGATCGAGGACGGAGAGACGGTCGTCGACGAGCGAGCCGTCCACCGGCGGCACGACGGGAGCGAGCTCACGGTCTCGATGTCCGTCGTCCCGACCGGTCGCGACGGGGAGGCCGTTCTCGTCGCGCGCGACGTGGGCGAGATCGCGTCGGTGACCGACCGGCTTCGCGAGGTCGAGGCGAAGTACCGGTCCCTGACCGCGCACCTGCCCGTGGTCACCTACGTCCGACCCGCGGCGCCGGACGCGGCGCCGACCTTCGTCAGCCCGCAGATCGACCGGCTGCTCGGCTACACGAGCGAGGAATGGCTCGGCGATCCGGACCTCTTCCTGCGGCTCGTCCATCCCGACGACCGCGAGCGCGTCGCGGCGTCCCTCGCCACCGCGCGGCCGTCCTCCGGGCCCCTCGAGTACCGGCTCGTCGCGCGCGACGGCCGGACGGTGTGGGTCCGCGACGAGGCGGCGGTCGTCCTCGACGCGCACGGCGCGCCGCTGTGCGTCCAGGGCTCGCTGCTCGACGTGACCGAACGGCATACGGTCGACGACGACCGCAGGCAGCTCCGCGCGGCGGAGGCGACGGCCGTCGCGGACGCGCACGGCCGGCAGCAGAAGGTCGATTTCGTCGCGACCGCGGCTGCCGTGCTGGCGTCCTCGCTCGATTACCGGAAGAACCTCGGGGACGTCGCCGCGCTGGCGGTGCGCGAGCTCGCGGACTGGTGCGTCGTCGACCTGCTCGAGGAGGACGGCCGCGTCGCGCGGCTGGTCGCGGCGGGCGCCGAGCCGCCTCCCGCGTCGCCGGAGCCCGGCCCGGAGCCCGAGCCCGAGATCGTCGCCGTCATCCGGGACCAGCGCCCGATCGTGTCCGATACGCGGATGTCGGTTCCGCTCGTGTCGCGCGGACGGAAGGTCGCCGGCGCGCTCACCCTCGTCGTCGGCGAGCACGGGCAGCGCTACTCCGCCGACGATCTCTCGTGGGCGCGGGCGGTCGCGGCGATGGCCGGCCTGCTGGTCGACAACGCGCGCCTCTACGACGAGGTCGAGGCGCGCGCCGACGCGACGCGCGTGCTCACGTACGTCGGCGACGGCGTCTTCCTCGTCGACCGCGGCGGTGTCGTCCGACTGTGGAACCCGAGCGCGGAGGCGATCACCGGTCTCCCGGCGGGCACGGTGCTCGGCGAGCCGGCGTCGGAGGTGATCCCCGGGTGGGGTCAGATCGTGGAGCGCGTCCCCCTCGCGGTCACGCGCGAGGCGGCGCGCGCGGAGGCGCTCCCGCTCGAGACGGAGCGCGGCGAGCGCTGGATCTCGATCTCGGGCGTCGAGTTCTTCGGCGGCACCGTGTACGCGTTCCGTGACATCACGGAGGCGCACCGGCTGGCCGAGCTGCAGGCGGAGTTCATCGCGACCGCCTCGCACGAGCTGCGAACGCCGCTCGCCGCCGTCTACGGCGCGGCGCAGACACTGCGCCGGCACGACTTCGCGCTCGACGAGGCGGGGCGGGAGCGCTTCATCTCGCTCATCGTCGAGGAGTCCGACCGCCTCGGCCGCGTCGTCAACCAGATCCTGCTCGCGAACCAGCTCGACGTCGGCCGCGTCGACCTCGAGACGGAGCCGTTCGACGCCGCCGAGCTCCTCGAGCGGGTCGCGGAGGCGACGCGGACGCACGCACCGGCGCACATCGAGCTGGAGGTGGTCGTCGCCGACGGCGTCCCGCTCGTGGCGGCCGACAAGGACCGGACGCGCCAGATCCTCGTGAACCTCGTCGAGAACGCGATCAAGTACTCGCCCGACGGCGGCCGCATCGAGCTCGGGCTCGGGGCGAACGACGGGATGATCGCGTTCCGCGTGCTCGACGAGGGGATGGGCATCCCGGCCAACGAGCAACCGCGCGTCTTCGAGAAGTTCTACCGGCTCGATCCGGAGATGACCCGCGGGATCGGCGGCACCGGCCTCGGGCTCTACATCTGCAGCGAGCTCGTGGAGCGGATGGGCGGCCGCATCTGGGTGGAGTCGCGCGAGCCGAAGGGGAGCGCGTTCCTCTTCGAGCTGCCGAGCGTCGCCTCGCCGCGTGCGGCGCGGACGCGCGAGACGAGCCGCACCGGAACCGCCGACTGAGCGTGCCGCCGACCGCTCGTGCCCGGTCGGCGCTGGTCGGGCTCGCGATCGGCCTCGCCCTCGCGGACTCGTCGGTCGTCACGCTCGCGCTCCCGGACGTCCTCGCGCAGTTCGACCTCTCCGTCACCAGCGTGGCGTGGGTGCTGACCTCGTACAACCTCGCGCTCGCGCTCGCAGCCGTGCCGGCGGCCTACCTCGCCCGCCGCAACCCCGCCGTCGTCTTCGTCGCCGGCGTGCTGCTCTTCGCCGGCGCCTCTCTCGCCTGCGGCCTCGCCGGGACGTTCGTCGTGCTCGTCGCCGCCCGCTGCGTGCAGGCGGTCGGGGGCGCGCTCCTGATCGGCGCGGGGCTCGACCTGCTGACGCTCAGCGAGGGCGACGACGCGCGGGGCGCGCGGGTCTGGGCGATCGCCGGCATCGTCGGCGCGGCCCTCGGCCCCGCCGTCGGGGGCGTCCTCACGCAGACGCTCGGCTGGGAGTGGATCTTCCTGCTGGGAGCGCCGCTCGCGCTCGCCCCCCTGCTCGCCGTCCGACGGCTCCCGTCGCGGGCGCTGGCGGCGCCGGCTGGGCGGCCGCAGGTCGGTGCGAACCTCGCGCTGCTGCTCGTGTCGGGCGGCCTCGTCGGGGCGCTGTTCCTGCTCGTGCTGCTGCTCGTCGACGGCTGGCGGATGTCGCCGGCGGCCGGTGGGCTCGTCGTCACCGTGATGCCGCTCGCGGCGATCGTGGCGGGACGGGTGCGGATGCCGGGCGACGGTGTCGCCGTCCGGGCCGCCGCCGGCGTGATCCTCGTGGCGGGCGGCCTCTGCGCACTCGCGGTGCTCCCGCACGCCGGCTGGGGCTGGACGATCGCTCCGCAACTCCTCGTCGGCGCCGGGATCGGTCTCACGCTCGTCGCGCTGACCGAGCGCGCGCTCGCCGGCCGCTCGGCGCAGGTCGTCCACGGCGGCTGGACGATCGCGTCACGGCACGCCGGCGTGGTGATCGGACTGCTCCTCGTGTCGCCCGTGTTCGCCTCCGCGCTCGAGCGGAACCAGGACGAGGCGCTCCGGGCCGGCGCGGCCGCCGTCCTCGACAGCCGCCTCCCGCCCCTCGACAAGCTCGGAGTGGCCCAGGACGTGCTCGTGCAGGTCGAGTCGGCCGACGGCGAGGTCCCGGACGTGGCGGCCGCGTTCGAGGACCAGCCCGACACGCCCGCGTACCGCTCGCTGCTGACGACGCTGGAGGACGAGCTCGACCGCGCCGTGACCGACGCGTTCTCCCG
>JBLNEO010000216.1:0-2806 GCA_050262775.1 Pseudomonadota bacterium
CCCGCCGCCGCCGCCGACCGCGCCGGCCCGCCCGCGCCCCGGCGCGGCTCCGGGCGCGCCGTCGACGGGCGGGGGTGCGGCGGCCGCGCCCTCGTCGCACCCGGCCGCGACCGAACCCGCAGCGGCTCCGGGCGGCACCACCGAGACCTCCGTGCTCGTCGCGCCCGTCGCCGCCGCGACGGACGCGGTCGACGACGTGACGAGCGCGCTCCCGACGGTCTCGGCCCCCACCCTCTCCACGCCGACCGTCCCGACCGCGGCCGTCACCGTCGCGACGACGACCGTCACCGTGGAGCCGCCACCGCTGCCGACGGTGCCGGAGCTGCCGACGCCGACGGTGCCGGACCTGCCGGGCTAGGCGGCCTCGAGCGCGGGCTCGCGCTCGTGCGGTGCGCGGACGACCCGGCGGAGCGTCCGCACGCCGGGGACGAGCAGCACGAGCAGGTTCGCGGCGACGACGAGCGCCGCGCACGCCGCGAACGTCGTTCCGACGCCCACGGCGGCGGCGGCCGGCCCCGCGAGCACGTACCCGAGTGGCATGCAGACGAAGGAGATCAGCCAGTCGTACGCGGTCACGCGGGACAGCGCCTCGCGCGGCACGTGCTCCTGCACGGTCGTCTCCCACAGCGCGTTCGCGAGCGCGATCGCGCCGAACCCCGCGGCGGCCGTGAGCATGATCGCGCCGACGGGGAGCGGCGGCACGAAGGCGAGCAGCTGCACGCCGACGAGGCAGATCACCGGGAAGGCGAGGAGGAGCGGGCGCTCCGGCCGGAGCCGCAGCGCGAGCGCGCTCCCCACCGTCGCGCCCACGGCGCCGCCCGCGACGATCAGGCCCCAGGCCGCGGCGCCGCCGAGCTCCGCCTTCGCGACGGTGGGCCCGAGGACGAATGCGGCGGCCGTCGCCGTGTTCCCGACGCAGAAGACGAGGAAGCCCGACCACAGCCACGTCCGCGAGCGGACCTCGCGGAAGCCCTCGACGAGGTCGCCGACGAAGCTGCGGTGCAGGAGCGCGGGGGCGACGCCGCGCGGGAGCAGTGCGAGGAACACCACGCTCGCGAGGTAGCTCGCGGCGTCGATCGCGAGCACCCAGCCCGGCCCGGCCGTGGCGACGAGGACGCCGGCCACGAGCGGGCCGAACACCTCCACGCCGTTGCGCGACACGCCCATCAGCGCGTTCGCGTCCTGCAGGCGGCCGGGGCTGATCGTCTCGGGGACGAGCCCGGAGGAGGCCGGGCCGAAGAACGCCGAGCCGGTGCCGACGAGCGCCGAGGTGACGGCGAGCTGCCACGTCTCGGCGGTTCCGCCGATGAGCAGGACGGCCGCGGTCGCCTGCGCGATCGCGCGGACGAGGTCGGCGCCGATCATCACCAGCCGCCGCGGGAGCCGATCCGCCCACACCCCGCCCGCCAGCGTGAGCAGCGCCCGTGGCAGCATGTAGCACGCCATCACGAACCCGAGGTCACGCGCGTCCCCGAGCTCGAGCACCGCGAAGGCGATCGCGACCCCGACGACCGCGTCCCCGGCCGCCGACAGCGTCTGCCCGAGCCACAACAGCCGGAACGGCCGCTCGCCGAGCGCGCCCAGCGCGGTCCTCACCCTCACGCTCGCACGCTAACGTCCGCCGTGGCCGACAACAAGGGGCAACACCGACCGGTGCGCAAGTTTTCACCCAGATCGGGCATCTCAAGGGCATGACGCCCTTCCTGGGCCAGCGGCTGCGTGGCGAACGCGGCTTCGAGCGGCTCTACGACCGCCACGTCGGCGACGTCTACCGCTACAGCCTCGCGCTGCTGCGGAACCCGACCGATGCGGAGGACGTCACGCAGACGACGTTCCTCAACGCGTACCGCGCCTACCGGAAGGGCGAACGGCCGGAGGCGCCGCGCGCGTGGCTGATCGCGATCGCACACAACGTCTGCCGCCAGCGCTTCCGGACGGCGCAGCGGCGCGTCGAGGAGGTCGCGTACGAGGACGGGATCGCGGAGGCCGTCGTGCCCGATCCGGACGTCCCCGGCGCCGAGGACATCCAGCGCGCGCTGTCCCACCTCGCCTTCAACCAGCGCGCGGCGCTCGTGATGCGGGAGCTCGAGGGGCGGTCGTACGCCGAGATCGCCGCCGTCCTCGAGCTGAGCACGTCCGCCGTCGAGACGCTGCTCTTTCGCGCTCGGCGCGCCCTGCGCGAGCAGCTCGAGGGCGCGCTCACCTGCGGCGAGGCGGAGCTCGCGATCTCGAAGCAGCTCGACGGGCGACTCTCGCGCGGCGAGCGCGGGGCGTTGCGGGCGCACCTCCGCGAGTGCGAGGAGTGCTCGAGCTTCGCGCGGAAGCAGCGTGCGCAGCGATCGGCCTTCCGTGCGCTCGGGGTCGCGCCGCTCCCGGTGTCGCTCGCCTCGTGGGGCGGCGGCGCGGCGGTCGGCGGTGCAGCGGTCGGCGGCGCGTCGACCGTGGCCGCCGGCGGAGGCGGGGTCGCGGTCGCGCTCAAGGCCGCGGCCGTCGTCGCGGCCGGCACTGTCGCGGTGGGCGTCGGTCGGGAGGCCGTCGTCGCCACCTCCTCGGGGCCGTCCGACGTGAGCGCCGCGGCCGCGCCGGCGACCTCGCCGCCGGCGGCTCGGCCGCGGGCGACCTCCGCGGCGATCGCCTCGACGTCGACGGCAGCTCCGGCCGTCAGGCCTGCGCGCGCGAGCGCCGCCGGGCGTCCCGCGGCTCCGGGACGCGCGCGCGAGCGGGACGCGGCGCCGAAGCGGGATGGACGCGGCGCGTCCCGGGCCCACGCCAAGCGGCCGACCCCGGCCACGGCACGCGGTTCGTC
>JBLNEO010000217.1:0-9953 GCA_050262775.1 Pseudomonadota bacterium
CCCCGGGGCGCCCTACATCGCCCGGCTCGAGCTGATCTTCCCGCGCGGCGTCTGCGACTACTCGCAGCCTGACGGGGGGCGGCCGCCGGGGCTGTAGCCCGAGCGCGTCGGCTCCCTGCCACGGCCGGTTCGGCCGTGACAGGGAGCCCAGCTCACGCCGACCCGACGGGCACGCCGGCGTCGCGCAGCGACTGCTCGACGGCGGCGTCCCACGCCTCCTCGATCCGCTGCGCCATCGCACGCTCCTGCGCGAGGATCGAGTCGCACGCGGCGACCGTCTCGGCGTCGTCCGCCCGCAGCGCGACGCGCTTCAGCAGCTCGTAGCTCGCGATCTCCATGTGCTCCGTCGCGTAGCCGTCGCGCGCGTTCCGGCCGGCCTTGTCGCCGCGCACCAGGTCGATCGGCAGCTTCACGAGCGCGCCGACGAGGCCGCCGAGCTCCCGCACGGCCGACGGGCTGCCGCCCGTCGCTTCGAGCCGCGAGCGCATGAGGCGCTCGTGCTCGTCGGTCTCCACCCGGTGGTGCTCGAGCGCGTCGAGCAGCTGCGGGTCGTCCGTCGTCTTGATCATCCCGTCGAGCATCCGGAGCACGTTCTGCTCCATCGCGACGGCCTCGTCGAGGTGCCGCCTGAGCTCGTCGGCGATGTCGGTGTCGGGCACGTGGATCCTCCTCAGCTCGAACGTCGCGTAGTCACGACCGGCCAGCGTGGCCCGGCCACGGAACCGGCCCTCGCCCTCCGGCTCGAGCTCGTCGACGAGCGCGGCGAGCGGCGGCTCGTAGCGCAGCGTGCGCCCGTCGACGCGGAACGGCAGCCGTACGGGCCCCACGATGGTCTCGCCGCGGGCGCCGCCGATCCGCTTCCGGACGCCGACGAGCGGCGGCAGCGCGCCGCCGCTGCGCTTGACCTCCCAGACCCCGTCGAGCTCGGCCACGCGTCTAGGCTTTCCAGCCGTGCCCGGGCCAAACCTCCCGTTCCCCCCGATGGAGGCGGAGCTCGTCCGCGAGCTGCCCGAGGGCGACGGCTGGCAGTACGAGCCCAAGTGGGACGGGTTCCGGGGCGTGCTCGAGAACGACGGCGGCGAGCTCGCGCTCTGGTCGCGGAACGAGCGGCCGTTGCTGCGCTACTTCCCGGAGCTCGCACCGCTGGGCGACCTGCTCCCGCCGCACTCGGCCGTCGACGGCGAGATCGTGATCGCGCGCGACGGGATGCTGGACTTCGACTCGATGCAGACGCGCCTCCATCCGGCGGAGTCGCGCGTCCGGCGCCTCGCCGCCGAGATCCCGGCCACCTTCATCGCCTTCGACCTGCTCCTCTGGGACGGCGCGGAGGTATGGCGGCGGCCGCTGGAGGAGCGCCGCGCGGCGCTCCTCGCGCTCGACGGCTTCCAGGTCTCGCCGGCGACCCTCGACCTGGCCGAGGCACGGCGGTGGCTCGACCGGTTCGAGATCGCGGGGCTCGACGGCGTCGTCGCGAAGCGCCTCGGGCTCCCCTACCTGCCCGGCTCCCGCGAGGGCGTCGTGAAGGTCAAGGAGCACAAGACGGCGGACTGCGTCGTCGTCGGCGTGCGCTGGAAGGTCAGGGGAGAGCGGCTCGCGACGCTCCTGCTCGGCCTCTACCGCGAGGACGGCGGCCTCGACTACGTCGGCTCCGCGGCCGTCGCCGCGAGGACGCACGACGACGTGCTCGCACGCGTCCGTCCGCTGCTCGAGCACGCGCCCGAGCGCCGGTTCTCGGAGCCGAACCGGTGGGGCGGCGGGGAGCTCGAGGAGTCGCCCCTGCGCCCCGAGCTCGTCGTCGAGGTGCGCTACGACAAGGTGCAGGGCAGCCGGTTCCGGCACGGGACACGGCTGCTCCGCTTCCGCCCCGACAAGGACGCGGCGCAGTGCACGTGGCGCGAGCTGCGGCCCGAGCGCCGGGCCGACGACCCGTCGGTCGAGTCCCTGCTCGCCCTCTCGCGCTAGTCGCGCTTCCTCGCCCTCGACGGCTGGACGCGCGCGGGCTCGCCGGGCATCTTCGGGAAGTTCGGCGGGTACGGCGCCTCGCCGACGCCCTCCGCCTCCTCCCGCTCCACCCACGCGAGCAGGACGCCGAGGTCGTTCACGGCGTCGTCGATGCCGGCGTGCACGTCGCCGAGCTCGGCGAACCGCGCCGGCATCGAGGCGAGCGTGAAGTCCTCGCTCTCGACGTCCGGCAGCTCGTCCCACGTGACGGGCGCCGACACCGGCGCGTGCGGGAACGGGCGAACGGAGTAGGCGCTCGCGATCGTCCGGTCGCGTGCGTTCTGGTTGTAGTCGATGAAGACCCTCTCCCCGCGTTCCTCCTTCCACCACGCCGTCGTCACGAGCCCGGGAAGCCGCCGCTCGACCTCGCGTGCGAACGCGAGCGCGCAGCGCCGGACGACCGGGAACTCCCAGCGCGGCTCGATCCGGCACGCCACGTGGATGCCGCGGTTCCCGGACGTCTTCGGCCATCCCGTCCACCCCATCTCCGCGAGCACCTCGCGCACGAGCGCGGCCACGCGCTTGCCCTCGGCGAAGCTCGTGCCGGGTTGCGGGTCGATGTCGATCCGCAACTCGTCGGGGTGGTCGACGTGCGCCCGCCGCGAGGGCCACGGGTGGAAGTCGACGACGGCGAGGTTCGCCGCCCACGCGACCTGCGCCACCTCCGTCACGCACAGCTCGTCGGCGTGGCGCCCGGACGGGAACGTGACGCGCGCGACCTCGACCCAGTCGGGCCGCCTCTCCGGGACGCGCTTCTGGTAGATCTGCTCGCCCTCGATTCCGTCGGGGAAGCGCCGGAGCTGCGTGGGCCGCTCGTACAGGGCCCTGACGATGCCGTCTCCGACCGCGAGGTAGTACTCGACGAGCTCGAGCTTCGTGTGGCGGCCGGGGAACAGCTCCTTGTCCGGATTCGTCACCTTGACGATCCGGCCGCCGATCTCGAGCTCGACGAAGGGCGAGGCCACGGGGGCATGGTAGGGTCGCGCGGGATGAGAGGGATCCTCGCGCTCCTCGCCGCGGCGATGCTCGCGGTCGCTGCAGCCGGGTGCGGCAGCGACGACGAGTCGAGCGCGACGACCGCCGAGACCGGCGCTGCGACGACGCAGGCGGCCGCCGCCGACTGCTCGAAGGAGAGCCTCCAGCTGGTCTCCGACGGGAAGCTCACGGTGGGCACGGACAACCCCGCGTTCCCGCCGTGGTTCAGCGGTGGCACGCCGAAGGGCTCCGAGTGGGAGATCAACGACCCCTCGACCGGCGAGGGGTTCGAGAGCGCCGTCGCGTATGCCGTCGCGGAGAAGCTCGGCTTCGGCAAGGACGAGGTCGAGTGGGTCGTCGTGCCCTTCAACAACTCGTTCCGGCCCGGCGACAAGAACTTCGACTTCGACATCAACCAGATCTCGGTCACCGAGCAGCGTGACCGCGCGGTCGACTTCAGCGACTCGTACTACGACGTCAACCAGGCGCTCGTCGCGCTGAAGGGGACCGCCATCGCGAACGCGAAGGCGGTCGCCGACCTCAAGAGCTACCGGCTCGGCGCGCAGGTCGGGACGACCAGCCTGGACTACATCCAGCAGAACATCCAGCCGGAGAAGGAGCCGCGGATCTACGACACGTCGAACGACGTCGTCTCCGCGCTGAACGGCAAGCAGATCGACGGCATCGTCGTCGACCTCCCGACCGCCTTCTACCTCGTCGGCGCCGAAGAGGTGAAGAACGGCACCGTCGTCGGCCAGTTCCCGTCGACCGGCGGGCAGGAGCACTTCGGCATGCTGTTCGAGGAGGGCAACCCGCTGCGCGACTGCGTGAACCAGGCGCTGGCCGAGCTGAAGGACGACGGCACGCTCGCGCGGCTCCAGCAGGAGTGGCTCTCCGAGAAGACGAGCGCCCCGGTTCTCGAGTAGCCGGCCGGCGCTCACGCATCCTCGGCCGCGGCACCGCCGGGCGGAGCCTGCTCATCGCGAGCGTCAGCACGGTCGTCTTCTTCGGCGCGGTCGTCGCGCTCGTCGTCAACTCGCCGGGGTGGGAGGACGTCCGGAACGCGTTCTTCTACGGCCCGGAGTTCCGCGAGTCGTTCCCCGACATCCTCGAGAAGTTCTGGACGAACGTGAAGCTGTTCCTCCTCGCCGAGGTGTTCATCCTCGTGTGGGGACTCGCGCTCGCGGTGCTGCGGAGCCTCACCGGGCCCGTCTTCTTCCCGCTCCGCCTCCTGTCGGCCGCCTACACGGACGTGTTCCGGGGCGTGCCGACGATCCTGCTCATCTTCCTGCTCGGGTTCGGCGTGCCGGCGCTGCAGATCTCCGGCGTGCCGAAGTCGCAGTTCTTCTGGGCGACGGTCTCCCTCGTGCTCGTCTACTCGGCGTACGTCGCCGAGGTGTACCGCGCCGGGATCGACTCCGTGCACCCGAGCCAGGAGGCGGCGGCCCGGTCGCTCGGGCTCAACCGGTTCCAGGCGCTGCGGCACGTGGTGCTCCCTCAGGCGATCCGCCGTGTCGTCCCGCCGCTCCTCAACGACTTCATCGGGCTGCAGAAGGACACGGCGCTCGTCGCGCTGCTCGGCGTCGTGGAGGCGTTCCGCCAGTCGCAGATCGAGGTCGCCGGCTCGTTCAACTACACGCCGTACGTGGCGACCGCGATCATCTTCCTCGTCCTCACCATCCCGCTGACGCGCTTCACGGACTACCTGATCGCGCGCGAGCGGCGGCGGCGGCGCTGATGGCGGAGCAGCTGCGCCTCGAGGGCATCGCCAAGTCGTTCGGGAAGGTGGAGGTGCTCCGCGGCATCGACCTCGCCGTGGACGAGCACGAGGTCGTGTGCCTCATCGGTGCGTCCGGCTCCGGCAAGTCGACGCTGCTCCGGTGCGTCGACCTGCTCGAGCCGATCGACGCCGGGCGCATCCTGCTCCGCGGCGAGGAGGTGACCCTGCCCGGGGTCGACGTCAACCGGACGCGGCGGCGGGTCGGGATCGTCTTCCAGGCGTTCAACCTCTTTCCGCACATGTCCGTGCTCGACAACGTCACGCTCGGACCGCGAAAGGCCCTGCGCCAGGGGCGCGCGGAGGCGGAGGCGCACGCGCGCGAGCTGCTCGCGCGGTTCGGCCTCGCCGACCGCGCCGCGGACTACCCCGACCGCCTCTCGGGCGGCCAGCAGCAGCGCGTCGCGATCGTGCGCGCGCTCGCGATGCGGCCCGAGCTCCTGCTCCTGGACGAGGTGACGAGCGCGCTCGACCCCGAGCTCGTGGCCGAGGTGCTGAACGTGATCCGCGAGCTGGCGGCGGGCGGGATGACGATGCTGATCGCGACGCACGAGATGGGCTTCGCGCGGGACATCGCGGCGCGTGTCTGCTTCCTCGACGGGGGCGTCATCCTCGAGCAGGGCACGCCCGAGCAGATCTTCAGCGCGCCGCGCGAGCTGCGGACGCAGCAGTTCCTCCAGCGGATCATCGAGGCAGGGCGCCTCGCGCCGGCGCCGGGGCGGGACCGCTGACCCGCCCGACGAGCGGGACCAAGAGAAAAGCCCGCCGCTTGCCACAGACGGGCTTTCCGCAGTTGCCGGGGGATGAGGGGGGAGAACCGGCCCTCCAATGCTGCCTCGACGCCGCGGACGGGGCATGCCCCGGAAGGGGGAATTCGGGCGCCCGGGGCAGGTCGCCCGGAGGAGGCGTGCGGTACCATCCCGCCGGCGCGGAGAAGTGGCCGAGTGGCTGAAGGCGGCGCCCTGCTAAGGCGTTATGGGGCTGAATGGCTCCATCGAGGGTTCGAATCCCTCCTTCTCCGTCGAGGGGCCTCCGGGCCCCTCGCTGCTGAACGGGAGCGCTAGGGTGGCTCCCGCGCGGAGAGGTGTCCGAGCGGTCTAAGGAGCGCGACTGGAAATCGCGTACGTGCTGAAAGGTGCGTCGCGGGTTCAAATCCCGCCCTCTCCGTCCGGTGGTCGAAGGGCCCTCCGGGGCCCTTCGTCGCCACCGTTCCGCCTCGGTGCCATTCCCTCGCGGGCGGCGACCCACTAGGGTGACGGCGTGCGTCTCGACGCCGAGAAGCTCGAGGTACTGCGGAGCTGGGGGGACGGTCTCAGCGGCGACGAGCGGGAGGAGGTCCGCTCGGCCGGGCGGGCCATCCTGCTCCTGATCGAGGAGATCGAGCGCCTCCACATCGACCTCTGGCACCTTCGCCGGCTCGACGGCAGCGCGACGGACGAGGAGCCGCCGCCCGAGGTCGAGGCCGAGCCCGACGCCGGCGACCTCGGCGCGTCGCTCCGCCGGCGCCTGCTGTCCCGCCGGCGCGTGTAACCCACAGTTTCCCCAGCGCCGTCCACAGGTTGCGCACCGCGCGTACCGCTGCGGCCGCGAACGCCGTTGTGGGTGTATGACAACTCTCGAGGAACGGTCGGGCGACGCACCGCGCAGCGGTGTCGCGGAGCAGGGCAAGGCGGCGGCGAAGCACCCAGCGCGCGAGGCGAGACGCGAGGCGGAGGCGGGGCGCGGGTGGTACGCGTGGCTCGCACGGACCGGACTCGTGGCGAAGGGGCTCTCCTACGCGGTCGTCGGCGTCCTCGCGGCCCAGGTCGCAGTCGGCGCCGGCGGCAAGGCGACGAGCCGGCAGGGAGCGCTGGCGAGCATCGCCGACCACACCCTCGGATCGGTGCTGCTGGTCGTGCTCGCCGCGGGCTTCGCGAGCTACGCGCTGTGGCGCCTGGTGCAGGCGTTCGCCGAGCGCGGCGAGGACGACGACGCGTCCGACCAGGCGAAGACGTGGGGCACGCGCGCGGGGTACCTCGGACGCGGCGCGATCTACGCGAGCCTGACCTACACGACGGTGAAGATCCTGACGGGCGCCGGGACCGGCGGCTCGCAGAACGAGCAGGCGCGGAGCACGACCGCAGGCGTCTTCGACTGGCCGGCCGGACGCTGGCTCGTCGGCATCGCAGGCCTGGCGGTCCTCGGCGCGGGCGCGTGGAACGTCTACCGCGGCGTGGCGAAGAAGTTCGAGGACAAGTGGCGGACGGGGAAGATGAGCGGCGCCGAGCGGCGGTGGGGCTCGCGCGCCGGCGTCGCCGGCCACATCGCCCGCGGCGTCGTCTTCGGCCTCATCGGGATCTTCCTCACGAAGGCCGCGCTCGAGTACGACCCGAAGGAGGCGATCGGGCTCGACGGCGCGCTCCAGAAGCTGTCGCAGGCGAGCTACGGACCGATCCTGCTCGGCGTCACCGCGGCGGGGCTCCTCTGCTACGCGCTCTTCTGCCTCGTCGACGCGCGCTACCGCGACGTGTCCGTCGACAACGGCGCGGGCTAGCGGACGACGACGGTCAGCTTCAGCGTGTTCGTCGGGCCGAGCGTCACGAGGCCGCGCTCCTCGGGCGTCTGGACGTTCGTCACGGTGAACGCGTAGACGCCGGCGCGGCGGAAGACGATGGTGCGCGCGCTGCCGGCGATCGTGCGCGCGTTCCCGAGCGCCACCCGGGGGCCCTTCGTCTGCGCGAAGTCGAAGTCCATCGGGCAGTCGGAGCGGATCACGACGCGCGTCCCGGGGCGGACGACGATCCTCGTCGACGCGCCGAGCGTCTTCGTCGGCGTGCGCCAGACGTGACAGTGCTGGACGACGTGCGCGATCACGAGCCGGACGGTCGGCGACGCGACCGCGCCGCCGGCCGGCGCGCCGCCGACGAGTGCGAGGACGGAAACGGCGAGGACGAGGGGCTTCGGGCTCATCGCGTGCCTCCTGGGGACGGGTCGACTTCGAGCGGTGCACAGGGTCGCACGAGGCGCGCCGGCAGCCACCAGTTCCACCGGCCGGCGATCGCCATCAGGGACGGCACGAGCAGCGCCCGGACGAGGGTGGCGTCGACGAGGACGGCGACCGCCAGGCCGAGCCCGAACTGCTGGAGGCCGGGCACGCCGCCCGCGACGAAGCCCGCGAACGCGGCGGCCATCACGACCGCGGCCACCGTGATCAGCCGGCCGGTGCGCTCGAGCCCGACGGCGACGGCCTCGACGTTGTCCCTGCCGGCGTCCCACTCCTCGCGCATCCGGGACACGAGGAACACCTCGTAGTCCATCGAGAGCCCGAACAGCGTCGCGAACAGGAAGATCGGCACCCAGCCCTCGATCTGCTCCGCACGGTGCACGCCGAGCGCGTCGGCGCCGATGCCGTACCGGAAGACGGCGACGAGCAACCCGTAGCTCGCCGCGACCGTGAGCACGTTCAGGACGATCGCCTTCAGCGGCAGGAGCAGGGACCGGAACGCGTACGCGAGCACGATCGCCGTCGCGCCCAGCGCCACCGCGACGAGCCACGGGAAGAAGGCGTAGGCGCGCTGCAGGAAGTCGACGCCCTTCGGCGCGGCGCCGCCGGCGCGCACCCGCGTCTCGCCGGGGAACCGCGCCTGCGGCACGTACGTGTCGCGGATCCGCGCCACGAGTCGCCGCGACTCCGGCTCGCCGTACTCGTGCCGGCCGACGACGAACACGCGCGCGGCGCGACCGTCGGCCGAGACGTAGGGGCTTTCCCGACCCGTGGCGACGAGGGACACCTCCGGGTCGTGGAACAGCCTGTCCGCGAGGCGGGCGACCGCGCCGCGGACCTCGCCGCGCCGCGCCGCGCCGCGCGTGCCGGCGTCCGCGACGATCTCCGTCGGCGTGAGCGCGCCGGGGCCGAACGCGTCGGCGAGCGCGCCGAGCCCGCGCGTCGCCTCGGTCGAGGGCGGGAGGCTCGCGAGCGAGCCCGGCGTGAGGCGGAGCGACACGACCGGCGCGGCCGCGGCCAGCAGGATCGCCGTCGTCGGCAGCAGCACCGCGAGGGGGCGGCGCATGATCAGCCGGGCCGCGACCGCCCACGGCTCCCGTCGCGCACGCCCCGCGCGACGCACGCGGACGCCCGCGAAGGTGCGCGCGCCCGTGACCGAGAGCAGCGCCGGGAGCAGCGTCAACGCCGCGGCGACGGCGAGGAGCGGGACGAGCAGCCCTGCGAGCCCGAGCGCGCGTACGAACGGCACGGGGACGAGCAGCAGGAGCGTGAGACCCACCGCGACCGCGGCGCCCGAGAACGCGACCGCGCGCCCGGCGGACGCCATCGTCCGCACGACCGCGTCCTCCGGCGACGCTGTCGTCGCCAGCTCCTCCCGGAACCGGGACACGACGAGGAGCGAGTAGTCGACGGCGAGGCCGAGCCCGAGCAGCTCGACGAGGTTGATCGCGTACGACGGCACGGCGACGAGCGCGGCCACCGCACCGAGGGCGACCAGGGTCGCGGCGATCGCGGCCACGGCGACGGCGAACGGCACCGCGAGCGCGACCGTGAGGCCGAGCACGAGCGCGAGGGCGGCGACGGCGATCGGCAGCGCGAGCGCCTCGCCGCGCCGGAGGTCGGCGGCGAGCTCGGGGTCGAGGTCGTGCTGGATCGCGGGCTGGCCCGTCACGAGCGCGGGCGGCCCGGCATCGTCGCCGAGCGCCGCGCGGAGCCGTTCCGTGTACCCCTTCGCCCGCTGGAGGCCGAGGCTCGTGCCGACGTCGCCGTAGACGACCCCGAAGCCGCCGCGAACCGGGCCGACCCGCGCGTCCGGGAGCACCTCGGCGGCCCGCTCGAGCCGGGCGCGGAGGGCGTCCTGCACGCCCTCGTCGAACGATCCACGGACGCGGAAGACGACGGTGAAGGTGCCCTCCGGCCGCTCCCCGAACCGGTCGGCGAGCACCGCCTCGGCGCGCTCGGACTCCGTCCCCGGGACGCCGTACGACGACGCGAGCCGCGCGGGGAGCAGCAGCGACGCCGCGACGCCTGCCGCGAGCACGAGGCCCCACCCCGCGAGGACCGCGCGCCGGTGCCGCAGCACCAGCTGCGTCCAGGCGGCGAGCGAGGACGTCGAGGAGCGGGGGGGGGGGGCCCCCCGGGCGCCCCCCCCCCCCCCCCCCGGCGGGGGGGAGGAGAGAACCAGTTAGCCGCGCGCCGGGGGCCCCCCCGGGGGGG